>CAIMWA010000221.1 GCA_903845045.1 uncultured delta proteobacterium
GATGCGAGCCGTTTCGTCGGGAAGAGTGGGGAAATGATCCTCCCCACCGGGAGCTCGTAGATGTGTAGAAGTGATAGGGCTTCAGCCCGCGGCGAAGCCGATCGCGAGCGAAATCGATGCTGAATGCAACAACGCAACTGTGTCCCCGGGGCTCTGAGAACCGCATACGTCTGCGGCTGGATGTTCAGCCAGCTGAACGTCTCGCGGGACGTCGCCGGGACCGCGGTGGTCCCTTCGCAGCGCGTAAGCTGGCGCCCATGCGCGGCGCCTGGCCTCTCGTGTTCCTCGTCGCTGCGGGCACCGGTTGCGGCGCGCGCACGCCCCTCGCCGAAGGCACCGCCGCGAGCTCCGACGCCGCGATCTCCGCGGACGCGACGGCCGCCACGACCACGCTCTCCGTCGTCCTCGGCACGTACACCGGGTGCACCACGTCGAGCGTCACGCGTCGTCCGAACCTCGTCGGCGGGTCCGGTGGCGCGGGCTCACTCACGCTGCGCCGCCAGGGCGACACCGTCGTGGCGTCCCTCGACTTCGCGGCGTGGGCTCACGGCGACGTCGCCTTCGCGCCGACCACGGCGGCCACCGCGGGGCTTCGTGCGGCGCAGTCCTACGAGGTGCAGATCATCGACACCGTGGTGCACGTCGTCACCGTGAACGCCACCGCGGGCTCCCTCGCCGTCGTCGGGTCGACGCTGTTCCTCGCGACGCACGGCACCGCCGGCGACGACGACGTGAGCACGTTCTTCCACTGCCGCGTGCCCCCGGGCATCGCCCCGACGGACATCGTGACCACGGCGCCGCCGCCGGGCCGCGTGACCGCCGGCACCTACGCGTCGTGCACGGCGTCGTCGAGCACCGAGGGGCCCCTCGAAGCCGGCATCAGCGGCGGCCTCGGCGCGGTGACGCTCACCGCCGGCGCGGGCGGCCTGCACCTCGCGTGGCCCGACTCGCTGCTCCAGGAGCTCGCGTGCAACGGCCTCGACTTCGGCGCGGCCTCCGTCGCGCCGACGCTCACCGCGGGCCAGACCTGCACCCTGCGCCAGCCCTGCGGACCTCCGCCGACGCTCGGCATGTCTCCGTACCCGTCGACGGCGACGCTCACGGACCTCCGCGGTGCAGTGACCGTGAACCGCGGCGCGCTCTTCATCGACGTCCTCGGCGACGCTGGCGCCCAGGCGTGCGGCGTGCACGACCTGCTCATCACCTGCGTGGCGCCCTGATGTCGCGCGATCTCTTCGCCCTGGGCTTCGCGCTGACCCTCGTCGGCGTGCCCGCCTTCGTCGTGTGGCGCTGGTGGCGCGGACCGCTCACGCGCGCTGGCGTCGACGCCACGCCCGATCGCCCGCGGGGCTTCGGCTACAAGTGCCAGTGGCTCGCGGTGCAGGCCCGCTCCGCCGACGAGGTCGTCGCGGCGCTCGACGTGCGCGCGCCGGTGCCGTGCAACTGGGAGAGCGGCTTCGCGCGGGTCTTCGGCGCCATCGGCGGGACCGAGGTCTTCGTCACGCCCCCCGTCGACGGCTGGGTCTTCGTGCTGAACTTTCCGCTCGAGGACGCCGCGTCGCCGGCCGCCGTCGCGCGCATCGCCGCGAAGCTCGGACGCACCGTCCATGGCTTCGGCTCGCACCGCGGCGTGAGCCTCGCGACCTGGGTCGTGGCCGACGGCGGCGCGGTGAGGCGAGCCTGGTGCGTCGGCGACGGCCAGCGCGTCTTCGACGTCGGCGACCCGACACCCGAAGAGCTCGCGCTCGACATCTCCTTCGACGCCGAGCCCGCGCACGACGACGACGATCGCTGGTCGCGGCAGAGCGACGAGGCCACCGTCATCGCCCTCGCGACGGCCTGGACCCGCGACCCCACGACGCTCGACGCCGTCGAGACCACGGGCGTCGGCGTCCTCGCGCGACGCTGAGCGGCGGAGCGCCAACCCCGCGGACTCGCAAGATGAAGTGTCTGTGGTGCCATGTGCGCCTCGGCCGTGGCGCGCGAATGGCCAGAAAATCCCGCTGTTCTACGGCCTGCAGCGTCGATAGCTTCATGGGTCATGAGCGCATCGACGTTCTCGCGGTGGGTGGCGATGATGGCGGTCGCGATGATCGTCGCGGCGTGCGACGGCAATAGCGTCGTCGGTGGACTTCCGGAGCGCGACGGGGCGACGACGCTCGACGCGACGGCGGACGTCACGTGCCCGTCGCCGCTCCTCGCGTGCGGCGGGAGCTGTGCCGATCCGCGCGTCGACCGCGCCCACTGCGGGAGCTGCGACCGCACCTGCGCCTCGGCCGAGCGCTGTCAGAACGGCGCGTGCGTGCCCGACTGCGCGCCCACCGAGCAGCTCTGTCCGGGCAGCTCCGAGGCGGGCGCGCCGCGCTGCGCGACGCTGGCCACGGACCGCGCGAACTGCGGCGCGTGCGGCCACCCGTGCGGCCCCGACGAGGTATGCGCGAGCGGGGTCTGCTCGTTCATGTGCACCGGCACCGCGACCGAGTGCACCCGCGGCGGCACCATGGACGGCGGCGGCTCGCGGTACTGCGCCGAGCTGCAGTCCGACCGCGGGAACTGCGGCACCTGCGGCAACGCCTGCCAGGACGGCTACGCGTGCGTGTCGGGTCAGTGCCACATCCGCTGCGGCGAGCTCCTCGTGCCGTGCGCGACGACCGGCGCCGACGCGGGCCCCACCGGCGGCGGCGAGGTCTGCGCCGACACCACGAGCGACCTGCAGCACTGCGGCGCCTGCGGCCACGCGTGCCCCTTCGGACAGTTCTGCGTGCGCGGCACCTGCGGCACCACCTGCGGCGCGGGCTTCACGAACTGCAGCAACGTGTGCCGCGACCTGCAGACCGACCGGGGCGCCTGCGGCGCCTGCGGCGTCACCTGCGGATCCGGCGAGCTCTGCGTCGCCGGCCACTGCATGGTCACCTGCGGCACCGGCCTCGCGAACTGCGACAGCGTCTGCCGTGACCTCACCACGGACCTCGACAACTGCGGCGCGTGCGGAACGCACTGCGCGGCCGGCGAGGTGTGCTCCCGCGGGGCCTGCCGCGTCACCTGCGGCGCGGGCACGTCGGCGTGCTCCGGCGTCTGCCGTGACCTCACCACGGACCTCAACAACTGCGGGGCGTGCGGCGTGGCGTGTCCCGCGGGCCAGGTGTGCTCCGCAGGGGCGTGCCAGGTGTCGTGCGGCGCGGGGCTCAGCAACTGCGACGGCGTCTGCCACGACCTCGCCAACGACCGCCTCGACTGCGGCGCCTGCGGAACGACCTGCGCGTCGGGGCAGATCTGCGCCGGGGGCCGCTGCGAGGTGTCGTGCCCCGCGGGCCAGGTCGACTGCGGCGGCACGTGCCGCGACCTCGACACCGACCGCCTCAACTGCGGCGCGTGCGGCACCGCGTGCCCGTCGGGCCAGGTGTGCTCCCGCGGCATGTGCACGGTGTCGTGCGGCGCGGGCACCACCACCTGCTCCGGCGTCTGCCGCGACCTCGACACCGACGTGAACAACTGCGGCGCCTGCGGCACCGTCTGCCCCGCGGGCCGCGTGTGCTCCGGCGGAGCGTGCACCGTGTCCTGCGGCGAGGGTACGACGGAGTGCTCCGGCGTGTGCCGCGACCTCCAGAGCGACACCAACAACTGCGGCGCGTGCGGCACCGCCTGCCCGTCGGGGACGGTGTGCTCCCGCGGCGCGTGCCAGGTGTCCTGCGGCGCGGGCACCACCGACTGCTCGGGACTGTGCCGCGACCTGCAGACCGACAACAACAACTGCGGCGC
>CAIMWA010000222.1 GCA_903845045.1 uncultured delta proteobacterium
CCGTGGCCGACCCGAGCGCGGCGTCCCCGTCGTTCATCGACCTCGTCGTAGGCACGTCCGATGGAGCGGGCGGGTACACGCTGCCCGACGACGGCGCCGTGGTGCGCAACGTCACGGTGTTCCTCGGCGCGCCGATCACCGTGGACCGGCCGGTGTTCCACGTCGACGCGGCGGGGCCGACCTTCGCGGCGACGGGCGTCGAGGCGCGACCCGCGGCACCCGGGGCCGCGCTGGCCGACTGGGCTGCCCGCAACGGGCTCCTGGGCACGTCGGCGACGGCCTACGAGCTTCCGAGCCAGCCCGCGGCCACGGACGTTCCGAGCTTCATCGCGGCGCTGCCGACGCTCGCGCTCGGCGGCGGCGTGCCCGACGGCGAGGTGGCCGCCACCAACGCGGCCGGCGTGGTGTTCACGAACCCCGTGCCCTTCGCCGTGGGCACCGTGTTTCGCGGGCAGCACCCGACGCTGCTCGCACCCAACGCCCCGGGTGCGTCGCCGCCGGTGGTGCGCTTTCCGTGGGTGTTCCCCCTCGCGCTGCTGGTGAAGCTGCACGAGCCCACGGCCGCCGAGCGCGCGCTGCTCGCGTCGCCTTCGCCGGACCCCGCGGCCCTCGCCCGCCTCGCGGCCGCGATGGGTCAGCCGGAGTCCGCGCCGGGAACGGTCCCGACGGTGATCGTGGGCAGCGTCGTGCCCGACACGGGGCTCCAGGACTTCGCGTCGCTGGTGCGCCCGTCGCCGCTCGCGCCGTCGCTGGTGAACACCACGCACCTCGTCTTTCCGCCGGTCGCCTTCGAGGTGCACGGACCCGATCCGTCGCGCGACTGGCAGGCCCTCGTGCCGAAGCTCCCGCCCGCCCTCGCGGCGTCGCTCGGTGCGCTGCCGGCGGGGTCGCGGTGCCTCGCGGCGGGCCTTCCGACGGGGCGCTGGGGGCTCACGATCATCACCGCGACGGGCTCGACGTGGAGCCTGCCGAACGAGCTCGCGCCGCTGTCGGGTGCGCCGCGGACCCTGCCGAGCGCGCCGTCGCAGGGTGCCTTCGTGCGGGTGGTGCCGTCCGCCGCGCCCGCGGGAAACGCTTGTCCTGCGGGTCTTCCGACGCAGTGACGAGCGGTCAGTTCCAGCCGAGGACGTTGGCCTCGCCGTGCGTGCGGATGAGCGCCTCGATGTGCCTGAGCAGCGCCTCGCGGCGGCGGTCGTAGGCGGGCACGGCGCCCTCGAGGAGCAGCCCCTCGTTGCTGCGCGGATCGCGCGCGACCTCGGCCCGAAGCGCCTCGCCGGTGGCGGTGCGCAGCGCGGCGTAGAGGTGCCTCGGGAGGCGATGAACGACATCGGGCGAGCCCACGCGGTTCATGACGTCGGGGAACCACCCGGCGTCGTTGTCGCGCATGACGATCTGGTTGTTCTCGTCGAGCGGGATGTTGCAGCAGTTCCAGCGGTCGAAGTTCGCCATGAGGTAGTCGAACACGAGGAGCTCGGAGATCTGCCGCGCGCGCTCGTTCTCCGCGGGGACCGTGGGCCACGGCTGCCGCGGGTCGAGCCACGCGGTCCAGTGCCGGCGCTCCCGGGGTTCGTGCAGGCGCTCGCCGTGGAGCGCGGGCATCCACACGCTCGCCGAGCCCGGAACGAGGCCGTCGCGGGCGATGCGCATCGCGTCGACGTGGAGGAAGTTCCCGAAGAGCCGGCCGTCGAGGTGACGGCCGACCACCGGCGGCACGCGGCCCTCGATGCCGAGGATGCGCGCAAGGCGGTACGAGACGATCTCGTGGCGCCACCAGCGCTCCTGGCCGGGGCGCGAGGGCTTGAAGCCGATCTCGATGCCGTCGCCGAGGTCCATGCGGAACACCGTGGCGGTGCTCGAGTGCCGCGAGATCATGCGGAGCACCGGGCGCGTCGAGAGCTGCGCGATCCAGTCGTCCTCGGAGCGGCCGCGGAACATGCGCACGTGGACCGCCGGGTCCGTCGGGGGGGCGGCGGCGGCGACGGGGGCTCCGGCGTCGGGCGTCGCGACGGCCACGGGAGCGGGCGGCGGCGGCGCGGGCGGCGCCTCGGGGACCACCACGGGTTGGCGCGGCGGCGGCGGCCGGTC
>CAIMWA010000223.1 GCA_903845045.1 uncultured delta proteobacterium
GGCGAAGCAGCAGTCGCGACGGCGCGCCGACGCCGACGATGATCTGCTCGGGCAGCACCGAGTGCACGCGCACGGCCTCCGTGCAGGCGGTGGGAACGTCCGGCGTCACCGAGGTTTCCATCGCGTCGTCGCGCGCTTCGTCGCGGGCGTCGGGTCGCGCGGAGGCGTCGAGCCCCACCGCCGGCGGAGGGTCCGTGCACCCCAGGACCAACAACGTGGCGGCTAGCGTCCTTCGCATGCCCATCGACGGTATCAGCGACCGCTCCGGGGTCGGGGCACGCGTCGAGGTGTTGCAATCAACGCACGGTCGTGTAGCTTGCGCCTCCCCGTGCGCACGCCGTCGTGCGTTACGAGTGACCTTCGAGGATTACGATGCGTGACATGATCCGTCTGGTGTCTTCGGCCGGGACCGGCTTCACCTACTACACGACCAAGAACAAGCGCACGACGACGTCGAAGCTCGAGTTCACCAAGTACGACCCGGTCGTGCGCAAGCACGTGAAGTTCACCGAGATGAAGATGCCGAACCCGAAGAAGCAGGGCTGATCGGCCGCGCGTTCGACCCCGCGTCGCGCGCGCCCGACGTCCGCTCTTCAGCTTCGCAGCGCCTCGCGCAGGCTGTCCTCCACACCGTCCAGCAGCACCGTGAGCTCCCCGTCGGGGATGTTCAACGGCGGCGTCACGTACACCGTGTCGCCCAGCGGACGGAGGTAGATCCCCCGCGCTCGCGCCGCCTCGGAGACCCTCCATCCGCGCCGCGCGAGGTAGCCGCCGGCGCCGAGGTCCACCGCGCCGATCATGCCGAGCGCACGGGCGTTGCCGACGCCCGGGAGCTCCGCCATGCGCGCGAAGGCAGCGGCGATGCGCGGGGCCTTGCGGGCGACCTGGCCGGCGACGTCCTCGTCGGCGTAGGCCCGCAGCGCCGCGCGCGCCACCGCCGCGCCGAGGGGGTTGCCGCAATACGTGTGGCCGTAAAAGAACGCCCGGTCGTCGGCGCCGCGAAAGCCGTCGAAGAGGCGCTCCGTGGCCAGCGTCGCCGCGAAGGGAACGGTCGCGCCCGAGAGCGCCTTGGCGAGGCACAGCACGTCGGGCACGACGCCCGCGAGGTCGCAGGCCCAGCGCGCGCCGGTGCGGTAGAGGCCCGTGAACACCTCGTCGGCGACGACGAAGGCTCCTGCGTGGCGCGCCGCCTCGCACAGCCCGCGCAGGAACCACGGAGGCTGCATGCGCATGCCCGCAGCGCCCTGCACCATGGGCTCCACCACGAGCGCCGCGACGTCGTCACCGTGAGCCCGAAAGAGCGCCCGCGCGGCGTCGAGGCACCGCTCCCACGACGTGCCGTCGCCGGCGTGCGGGACGCGGAGCACGTCGAAGGTCCACGGTCCGAAGACGCGGGTGAAGGCCGAGACGCCGCCGAGGCTCGTCGCGCCGAGGGTCTCGCCGTGGAACGCGCCGTCGAGGGCCACGAAGCGCGTGCGCCGCGGCGCCCCGTTCTGCGCGTGGAACTGTCCGCACAGCTTGATGGCGACCTCGAGGGCGGTGCTGCCGTCGTCGGAGAAGAACACGCGCTGAAGTCCCGCGGGAGCGACGGCGCAGAGCTCGGCGGCGAGGCGCGCGGCGGGCTCGTGGGTGATGCCCGCGAGGGCGCAGTGCGCGAGGGTGTCGAGCTGCGCGCGCAGCGCCGCGACGAGCGCCGGGTGCCGATGCCCGAGCGAGGCGACCCACCACGCGCTGTTGGCGTCGAGGTAGCGCCGCCCGTCGACGTCGGTGAGCCACGCGCCTTCAGCGGACGCCACCACCAGCGGATCGGTCTCCGCGAGGTAGCGATCCATGGGCGTGTACGGGTGCCAGACGTGGCGCTTGTCGAGGGCGACGAGCTCCTCACGGAGCCCCTCGGTCACTTGGGGACCTCGTCGCCGGTGAAGCCGAGGCCCCGCAGCACGGCGACGATGTCGGCGGGCACCGCGGCCTCGAAGCGCTGCACCACGTCGTCTTCGCGCGCGGGCTGCTTGAAGCCCAGGGTGCGCGCGTGGAGCATCACCCGCGGCGCCGGCGGCATGTCGTCGCGGCCGCGGGCGTAGACGCGGTCGCCCAGCACCGGGAACCCGCTCTCCGACAGGTGAATGCGGATCTGGTGCTGACGCCCCGTCTCGAGGCGGCACTCGACGAGCGTCGCCCCCTTGAGCCCCAGCAACGGACGCACGTGCGTGACCGCGCGCTGCCCCTGCGCCTGACCCAGCTTCGTACGCGCCGAGCCGCGGAGGCCGTCGCCACGGTCCTCGACGAGAAAGGACTCGAAGGTGCGCGGCTGCGTGAGACGGCCCTGCACCACGGCCACGTAGAGGCGCTCCACGTCGTGCGAGCGAAAGAGCGACGCGAGGTGCCGCTTGGCCACCCAGCTCCGCCCGAAGACCAGCAACCCCGAGGTCTCGCGGTCGAGGCGATGCACCACGAAGAGCGGCGCGCGGGGCGGTCCGAGCTTCCACCGCGGGAGCATGGCCGCGACTCGGTCGACGAGGGAGCCGCGCTCGCCCTCCTCGAAGGGCACGCTGTTCACCCCGGGCGGCTTGTCGACGACGACGACGTGGGCGTCGCAGTGCACCAGCCGCGCGCGGTCGAGAAAGAGCGCATCGGGCGCGCCGCGCGACGGGGAGTTGATCGCGAGCACGATCTCGGCGCCGGCCCGCGGCCGAGACCCGGGGTCGAGCACCACGCCGCCGTCGACGGTGACCTTGCCCCGCGCGCACCAGTCCTTCGCGGTGGACCAGGGCACGTCCTTCCAACGCCTCAGCACGGCGCTGAGCGTGGGCCCGGCATCCTTCTCTTCGAGCACGAGGCGTTCGTCGGTCATCGGCGCGGTTGGTCCTGCGGCGATGGTACACTGCGCGGCCTCCGATGAAGCTCTGTCCGTCGTGCAAGCTCCGGTACCCCGAGGAGGCGACGCAGTGCTTCGTCGACCGCACCGCGCTCATCGCCGCGCCCGATCCGTACCTCGGCGCCGTCGTCGCCGGGCGCTACCGCATCGAGGAGGTGCTCGGCTCCGGCGGCATGTCGACGGTGTACCGGGCCATGGGCAGCGGCGGCGAGCGCCCCGTCGCGGTGAAGATCTTCCGCCGCGAGCTGCTCGGCGACGGCAAGCTGCGCGAGCGCTTTCGCCGCGAGGCCGCCAACACGCGCCGCCTCGCGCACCGCAACATCATCGAGATCCTCGACGAGGGCGAGCTCGACGACGGCGTGCCGTTCCTCGTGATGGAGCTGCTGCAGGGCAACACCCTCGAGGGCGTGCTCAAGCGCGCCAACGGCGCCCTCGGCATCGAGCGAGCGGTGCACCTCCTGCGGCAGCTCGCGGCGGGCCTCGCGCGGGCCCACGACTTCCAGGTGCTGCACCGCGACCTCAAGCCCGAGAACCTCTACGTGTGCCCGCAGCCCGACGGCTCGGAGCTGCTCAAGATCCTCGACTTCGGCATCGGGCGCTTCACCCACGACACGCGCCTCACGAACTCCGGCGAGATCTTCGGCACGCCGCAGTACATGGCCCCGGAGCGCATCACGTCGACCGAAGCGGGCACGGCGGCGGACCTCTACGCCATGGGCTGCATCATGTATCGGTGCGTCACCGGCGTGCTGCCCTTCGTCGCGAAGGACGTCACCGGGTTCCTCGTGCAGCACCTCCGCGAGATCCCGCGGCCGCCGCGGCTGCTCAACGCCATGGTGCCGCCGGAGCTCGACGCGCTGATCCTGCAGTGCCTCGAGAAGGAGCCCGCGCTGCGCCCCGTCGACGCCCACGCCATCGAGCGAGCGCTGTCTGCGCTGGGAGCCTCGCACCCGCTGCCGCGGCGTCCGTCGGGAGGGTTGCTGCCGCAGGTGCCGGCGGTGCGCACGATCCCTCCGGAGGTGGTGCGCACGTCGGTGCACGGGATGTTCACCGCGGAGTCGGCGTCGCGCTGGGGACGCCGCGTAGAGATCTTCGGCGCCATGCTGTCGCGCGCCTTTCCGTCGGGCACGACGCCGGCGCTGGCCGAGTCCTTCGGCGCGCTGCGCAGCACCGCGTTGCGCATGACCGAGGTGCACGCCCAGTGGCGCGTGCAGCAGCAGCGCATCGACGCCCTCGCCGCGCAGGCCCGCGACGCCCACGAGCGCTTCGGCCGCGCCATGGACGCCCTCGGTGAGGACCTCTCGCAGTCGCGGCAGCGGGCCCAGGCGGCGCACGCCGAGGTGCACCATGCCCGGGAGCTCCTTCGCGATGCGCAGGAGCAGTTCGCGAGGGCGCACGCCGCGGTGCTGGCCCTCGGCGCCGACGTCGTCGCGGGCCCCGAGGCCGTCGAGCGCTACCGCTCGGCTTCGACGGCGCTCGATTCCGCGGCGGGCTTGCAGGAGCGTGCGCGGGCGGCCGGCGAGGCGGCGCTCGCGCGGGAAGCCGAGGGCAAGGACCTCGCGTTCCAGATCGAGGCGCTGCGGGCGCAGCTCGAGCACGTCGCGCAGACCAGCGAGGACGAAGAGGCCGCGGTGCAGACCGAGGTCGGCGCGCTGGCGACGGACCTCGCGCAGATGGAAGCCTCGCTCGTCGGCGCCGCGAACGCCCTCACCACCGCGCTGCGCGGCCGCGAGGATCTCGCCGCGCTGTTTCGCGAGCTCGAGACGAACGCCGCCTAGCGATCAGCCGCCGTGGGCCGTGTCGGAGAAGCCGACGGGACCGCTCGGCGCCGCGCCCAGGGGACCCGCTCCGCCCATGCCGCCGGCTCCGCCGCCGCCGCGCATGCAGTTGAGCGTCCCGAGCATCGGCGCGGTGCCCACGCTCACCACGCACACGGCCGGTCCACCCGCGCCGCCGCCGCCGCCACCGCCGCCGCCGCCGCCGCCGCCTCCTCCTCCTCTTGCAGGTCCGCCGCAAGGGAAGGCAAAGGGAAGCGGCACCATCGCCGGTGAGCAGCTCGCGGTCGTCGGAAAAGAAAAAAGGGCCCAAAAGGGCAAAGGTGGCATGCCGGCGGCCCACCAACCATTACCTCCGGAAATCCAAACGAACCCATGGGCCAAAATGTCCGGCGTAATGCAGGTGTTCGTGGA
>CAIMWA010000224.1 GCA_903845045.1 uncultured delta proteobacterium
GCACGCGCTTCGAGGCCCTCGCGCACGAGACCGACCAGGTGAGCCGCACCCGCGCCGCCGCCACCGCCGCCGCGCTGGCGCTGAACGCTACGCTCCGCCGCGGCATGGAGGTGGTCCTCGCTCCCGCGGGCGCGCCGGTCTCCGACGCCACGCTCGCGGCGGGCTTCGTCGATCTCGCGGCGTCGGTCACGGACACGCTGCACCACGGCCTCACGCGCCTCGTCGACGTCTTTCGCCCCGGCGCCGACCCCGACCGCGCCCTCAACGCACCCGGCGCGCGCCGCGGCGTGTTCCTTCAGCTCCGGCAGTGGGCGTGGATCTTCGACCTCGTCACCCGCGCCTTCGTGGCCAAGGCCCGCCTCGCACGGCAGACCTCGGCGGAGCGCTGGGCCGATGCGCCGTCGCACGAATTCGTCGGCGACTTCCGGCGCTATTTCCGCGAGCTCGGCCAGAGCCTCGCCTACGAGGTGCGGTACCCGTACCGCGACCGCCTCGCGCACTCGCTGCTCGCCCTCGCCGACGTGGACCTCGTCGATGACGCGACCCTCGACGCGCTGGTGATCGAGTGCGAGGCGCTGCGCGCGCACCTGCAGGCCTTCGTGGGCGAGGCGTCGGAGCGCCCCGAGCTGCGTGGCGTTCCCCTCGACAAGGCGGTCGCCGGCGATCTGCTGCGCATGCACGTGGCCAGCTTGCCTGCCGCCGCGCCGCGTCCCCTTGACGCTCTGCCCGCGCGCTCGTAGCGTGCCGCGCCTTCTACGCCCACCCGGCGGCCCTGGCGCCGCCGAACGCGAAGGGACTGCTTCATGCGCAAGGATTCGACCCCCCGAGACATGCTCCTCGACCGCCGCGTCGTCGAGCGCAACATCCGTGCTGGCATCGTGACCCGGGAGGAGTACGACGCCTCGCTCCGCGCCCTCGTCGACACCGGCGAGAACGCCGAGAGCATTCGCGCGCGCCTCGGCGAGGACGAAGTGGCTCCCGACGTCGACGAGCCGGAAGAGGACGACGACGCCGAGGGTTGACCCTCTTGCACGCGCGGCGTTGAACGCTCGGCGCCGCTCGTGCTACCGCCCTTCTCCATGTCGAACGAGCCCGCCCCCGACGCCGCGACGCACGCCGACGACCCGCTCCTCCCCGAGGTGGGTGACGCGATGCCGCCCATCGACTTCACGACCTTCGTGCTGTCCATGGCCTCGGCCACGCTCATGCACCTCGGCGAGGTCGAGGGTCCCGACGGCCGGCCCGGGGAGCTCAACCTCCCGCTCGCTCGGCACCACATCGACCTCGTGGCGATGCTCCAGGAGAAGACCCGCGGCAACCTCACCGGCGAGGAGGAGCGCCTCCTGCACCAGGTCGTCTACGACCTCCGGATGAGGTTCATCAAGGTCGCCGAGCGTACCGCGAGGTAGCTTCGTCGTGAGCCCAGCCCGCCTTGTCGCGATCGCCGCCCTCGTGGCCGCGACCGCCGCGTGTCGTACCCGCGACTCCGTCCCGTCGTTGCGCGCGATTCCCGCCCCGGCCGACGCGCCGAGCGTGGCACCGCCCTCGTCCGAACGGCCCGCGGTGCCCGTCGCGGTGCAGCCCGGCGGAGGTCCGCTCCCCGGCAGCCCCACGTCCTTCGCCCCCATCGTTCGCGCGGTGCGAAGCTCCGTGGTGAGCGTCTTCGCTGCGATCCGCGAGGTGAACTCCATGCAGTGGGGCTTCAACGGACCGCAGGAGCGCATGGCCCTGGGCCGCGGCACCGGGTTCCTCATCGCGTCCAACGGCGAGATCCTCACGAACAACCACGTCATCCAGGGCGCGGCGTTCATCGAGGTGCAGCTCGACGACGGACGCCGCTTCGCCGCCGAGGTCCTCGGCCGCGACGAGCGCCTCGACGTGGCGCTGCTGCGCATGAAGGCCCCGGGCGTGCAACTCACCCCCGCGCGCCTCGGCGACAGCGACCGGCTCTCCGTCGGCGACTGGGCCCTCGCCATGGGCAACCCCTACGGCCTCGCGCAGACCGTCACCGCCGGCATCGTGAGCGCCATCGGACGCACCGGCCGCGAGGTGCACCTCGGCGACGACAGCTTCGGCAACCTCATCCAGACCGACGCGAGCATCAACCCCGGCAACTCCGGCGGTCCACTGCTGAACCTCGCCGGCGAGGTCATCGGCATCAACGTCGCGGTGCACCGCGAGGCCCAGGGCGTGGGCTTCGCGATCCCCATCAACATGGCGCGCGTGGTCGTTCCGCAGCTTCGTCAGTACGGCCACGTGATGCGCTCGTGGCTCGGCGTCTCCATCGGCCCCGTGCGCGACAACATGGTCGACTGGATGCACCTGCCCGACGCCCGAGGCGCCCTCGTGCAGGACGTCGAGCCCAACAGCCCCGCGGCCCAGGCCGACCTCCGCGCCGGCGACGTGATCCGCCACTTCGACGGCCAGGACGTCTCCGACAGCACGCAGCTCCCGTGGCTCGCTTCGTCGGCGGGCATCGGGCATCGCGCGCAGGTCGAGTTCTACCGCGGCGGGCGCGTGCAGACGGTGTCGGTGACGCTCGGCGCGATGCCCGACCGGCAGTCCATCGCGCTGCCGCAGGACCGCCCGGGCATGGTGCCCATTCCCCCGCCGTCGGGACCGTGATGCGCGGGAGCTCTCGACGCGGGAACGCTTGCGCGCAGCCGCTTGTGGCGCGCGCGGTCCTTCGCCACCATCGCCCGCGATGAGCAACTGGCAGCCCGCGCGGGTCGTCGATGTGGTCCTCCGCTTCAACGCGGATTTCGGTCCGGCGATGAAGGCCTCGGTGGAGGGCGCGACGAACGCGCGGCTCGCGCCGGAGCAGCAGGCCCGCGAGTGCCTGCGCGCCATCGCCCGCGGCGTCGGCGTGGCCACGCACGCGTACGTCTGGGCCGCGCCGCAGGTGCCGGTGACCGAGGTGAAGCTCCCCTCGGACGTGATGGACGACGGCGTCGTGGTGGCGCTGCGCCTCGCGCTCAACACCCCGATGAACACGCCCATCGACTACACCGACGGGCACCAGGTGCAGGGGCTGCTGCAGGCGCTCATGGGCCTTCCCCCGGGAGCTCTCGCGGGCGTCACGGCCGCGTTCCCTCCCGCCTCGTCGCGCGCGAACGGACCGCTGCTCTCGATGCTGAACCCTCGCACGCTGCCGGGGCAGAAGCTCTGCGAGTACTGCCGAAACCCCATGCCCGCGTACGAGGTGCAGTGCGGGAGCTGCGGCGCCCGGAGCGGAACATAGCCCCCCCTCCGCGACGCGGACTGCGCGCGCTGCGTCCGCTGCTGGTGCTGTTGCCCGTGGCGTGGCTATGGCGCCGTCTCGACGCGCACGCCCTCGCTGCGCACCTCGGCGCGATCCCGCTGCGCACGGTGCTCGCGGCGGCGACGTGCGTGGTGCTGTCGCTCGCGGCCTTCGGCGAGCGCTGGCGTGCGCTGCTGCGCGCGTGGGGCGCCGAGGCGCCGACGTTTCGCGCCACCGTCGCGCTCATCCTCGAGAGCTTCTTCTGGAACCTCCTCCCGGGCGGCGTCGCCGGTGACCTCGCGCGCAGCCAC
>CAIMWA010000225.1 GCA_903845045.1 uncultured delta proteobacterium
GCGAACCCCGACAAGCTCGCGCACGTCACGAACGCGCCGCGTGCATCGTCTTCAGGGTCATGAAGTCCGAAGTCGTCCTCGTTCGCATCCAGGCCGCCAGCGGCCTCGTCTTCGCCCTCTTTCTCGCCGTGCACCTCGCGAATCTCGCCTTCGCGGCGGGCGGCGCACCCGCCTACGACGCCTTCCAGCGGGCGGCCCGCACCGGATACCAGCTCCCGCTCCTCGAGGCGGTGGTGCTCGGCGCCATGCTCGTGCACGCGGCCGTCAGCGTCGTGCGGCTCCTTCGGTCTCGCGGCTCCCCGGCGCCTCGCCGGTCCATCGGCGCGCGACTGCACCGCATCGCAGGCCTCTTCCTGCTCGTCTTCTTCGCAGGGCACGTCGCCGCGACGCGCGGAGCATCGGTGTTCGGGGGCGTGTTTCCCGAGTTCGCTGGCGTCGCGTTCACCTTGCGGTGGATCCCGCTCTACTTCTATCCCTACTACACGCTGCTCGCGCTCTTCGGGCTCTACCACGGAGCGCGGGGCGTGATGCTCGCGCTGCCGCGGCTCGGCGTGTCCGTGGGTCGCGTTCGTCGGTGGATGATCGGAGCCCTGGCGCTCTTGGCCGTGATGCTCCTCGCCGGATTGACCCGCATGGCGCGCGAGCCCGCGCCCCGGGGTGAGGTCCCCTACGCGGCGTGGCTCGCGAGGATCGGGGTGCGCTGACGCGCGACGCGCGGAGGAGCGTGTGCGCCGGGCAGCCCGAAGACCCGACGACGCTCGGGAGGGCTCCCACACCAGGCGCCGAGTCTGGTACATGGAAGAGGGTGCGCTCCTCGCGTGGTGCGGGGCGGCCTTCAGGTGGGATGCGATGAAGATCGGTTCGTATTGCGTCGTGGCGTGCGCTGCGCTGCTCCTCGGAGGGTGCGCGGGTTCGTCCATCCTCGGCGGGTCCCTCGACGGCGGGAGCGCTTCCTCCGTCGATGTCCCGTCGGACCTCGGGTACACCGACACGCTGGTCATGCGGGACGCCGCTACCGCCGACCGTTCCGGCGCGATCGTGGTGGAGGACGTGCCGTACGTCGACCCGTGCATGGGCGTCACCAACGCGGGCCGGTGCGCGTCGCCGACGCAGGCGGTGTCGTGCCGACTGCTCAGCGACGGATCCGGCGCCGTGCGGCAGTACGTCGAGGACTGCCTGCCCGGACAGACGTGCATGGCGGACGCGTCGGGCGCGCGCTGCGTGAGCCCGGCGTGCGTCGCCGGCACGACGCGCTGCTACAACGCCACGCGGCTGCAGACGTGCACTGCAGGGGCCTGGGCCGACAGCGCCGCGTGCACCACCGGCTGCGACAACGGCGCGCCGGGGACTCCCGCCGCGTGCGCCGCGCCGGTGCCCATGGCCGCGACGCCGATCACCGTGACGGTGGTCTACCAGGCGCGCCCGCTCAACGCCGCGCACACCGCGTTCACCGACGCCGTCGACCGCCCCGCCGAGGAATTCCGCGTGACGCTCACGCACGGGACGATCCTCCTCGCGGATACGATCACGGCCTTCGGGACCATGCCCGGCACGGTGACGCTGACGCTCCCCGCGACGCCGACGCCCACGGACCAACTGGTCATCGCCGCGATGCACGAGACGCCCGCTGGCGAGGTCGACTTCGCCGTCGCCAACCCGGGCCTCGCCGCAGGCACGCAGATGGTCCCGAGCCCGCCGGGCGCGGGCAGCAACGTGTGGGCATGGACGTTCCCGGTGAGCACCCTCGCCGACGGCGGCACCGTGCGCCTCGCCGAGGACGCCCTCTCGGGTGCAGCCAACGTCTACCAGCTCCTCGGCGAGGCGCACCGTCAGCTCGCTGCGATCTATCCGGCGGCGACCCCGAAGTCGGTGCTGAGCTGGGTGGGACCGGACGTCGAGTGGTCCTGCGGAGCGTGCGCGGCGCCCATCGGCATCGACCTGCCGGGCATGCGCTTCGAGGAGCAGATGTGGATCCCCGGTGGCCAGACGCTGAAGCGCTATTTCGCGAACAGCCTCGTGGGACACGAGATCGGCCATTGGGTCATGGAGAGCTACGGCCGCTCGCCGGTGGAGGGGGGGCCGCACAACACGGGTATCCCGACGATGCCGGGGCAGGCGTGGGCCGAGGGCTGGGCGACGTGGTACGGCTCGAACCTCCTCGGCGACGACCCCATCTACTTCGACAACTTCGCGAGCGGGTCGAACTGGATCGACCTGTCGACGCGGGAGCTGAGCGCGCTGAACACACCCGACGCGAGCACGCCGCCCGTCCCGTTGTACCGCCCGTCGTCCATGGCTCCGCTCATCCAGCTCATGGACGAATTCGACGTGTCGTGCACGCTCTTCGCGCTCGCGAACGGCGGCATGGCCCCGGCGCTGTACACGGCGCTGGCGTCCCCGCGCACGACGCAGGTGAACCCCATGACGATGCGCTTCGAGCGAGGCTACTTCCGCCTCACCTGGAGCCAGGGGCCCGACGGCCTGCCGACTGGCGTGGTGCGGAGCAGCGATCCTGCCCCGTTCTTCGCCGACTTCCTCGATGCCCTCGACTGCGCGAGCTACCCGCGCGCCCGCATCGACGCTGCCAACGGCTTCCCGATGTTCTATCCCTACGACGCGGCGATGCCGCTCTGCCGCTGAGGAAC
>CAIMWA010000226.1 GCA_903845045.1 uncultured delta proteobacterium
CCCCTCCCTGCCCGCGAAGGGCCGTGTTTGCAACGTCAGGCAGGAGCTCCGGTCCGGCCCGGACGCGCGAAGTTATGCGGGTGGCCGGGGAGCGGCTTCCGTGGAGCCTTCGCCGGAGACCGCTCGTGCGTAGTGAGCGCTTCGTGCAGAACTGAGTTTTCAGTCGACAACACGTATCCGAATTGTCTATTGATTACAATGGGTTATCAACTTCGCGCCTGCGGGACTATTCACGAAAATCCAGTCCAATTTCGAGGCACTTCACGTTCGCAACACTTCTTTGCACCGTGCAACGGCAGACGGGGTCTGCCTCAACCGTTGCAGGATCTCCGTGGACGGCGGATGACGACGTCCGCACGCCGCCCGACCGCGCCGCAGCGCGTGATCCGGCCGCGCCGCAGTGGCTTCCGTGCCCACGATCGTAGGTTCGAAGGCGGTGCGACGCTGCCGTCACGCAGCGAGCGAGTCGAGCACCGCCGTCGGGACCCTCGCGAAAAGCGCGGTCCGACCAAGCCTCGCGCGCCGCCCCGGGGAACTACTTCAGCGTCCGACTGTGGAGCACGAGGCGCACGACCTGGACGACGACCGGCAGCACCTCCACCGGGAGCGCCTCGATCTCGGCGGCGAGGAGGCGCGCGGTCATCTCGTGCGGGGCCGGGCCCTCATCGGCGAACAGTTCCGGCAGCGTCAGCGCGAAGGCACGCGCGAGCGACCGCAACGAAGTCAGCGACGGATCCCGGCGCCCACGCTCGATCTGGCTGACGTACGAGACGTCGAGGCCGCCGTGTTCGGCGAGCTGGGCCTGGGTCCACTGGCGCTCCTCGCGCAGCGCCCGGACTCGCTTGCCGAACGCGCCGAGCGCCTCGTCCGGGGACCGTCGTGCCGTCGTCGCCGCCACGCAGTGTGGAAGCCACGATCTCTCGCGCGTTGACAGAGACGTTTGTACGACTCTAGGCTATGACGATCGTCCATGTCATCGCGGGGGAGCAGCGCAGAAGCAGGTATTTCGGACGCGAAGTCCGGTGCCGACGAAGCTGTGTCCGACTCCCGCGCCGGAGCGTCTGACCCCTTCGGCCTCGTCGGCACGCGCCTCGACGGCAAGTACGACATCACGGCGGTGGTGGCCGAAGGCGGCTTCGGCGTGGTGTACCGCGGCGAGCACCGGACGCTCCGCAAGCCCATCGCCGTGAAGGTGCTCAAGGTGCCGGCGGACCTCGCGGGCGCGACGCGGAAGCAGTTCCTGCAGAAGTTCGAGCTCGAGGCGCAGACCATCGCGCGGCTCGACCACCCGGGGATCGTGCGCGTGCTCGACTTCGGCGCGTCGCCGATGCCCGAGGGCGAGGCGGCGCCGTGGATGGTCCTCGAGTGGATCGACGGCGTCACCCTCGAGACCCACCTCGCGTCGCACGGCACCGAGCACGGCCGCAGTCCCGTGGAGTGCCTCGAGCTCCTGCGCCCGGTCATCGAGGCCCTCGCGTACGCGCACGACGAAGGCATCGCGCACCGGGACCTCAAGCCCGCGAACCTCATGCTCACCACCGGCCGGCGCGGCGCGCGGGTGCTGCGCGTGCTCGACTTCGGCATCGCGAAGGTGATGGGGCCCGAGGAGAGCGGGGGCACCGGCGCCACGGCGACGCAGACGAAGCTGCAGGCTTTCTCCGTCTACTACGCAGCGCCGGAGCAGATCTCGGGAACGCGCACCGGTCCGTGGACCGATGTGCACGCGCTCGGGTTGATGCTCACGGAGCTGCTCACCGGCGCGTCCCCGTACCCCGACGCGGAGGTCGGCGAGGTCTACGCAGCGATCCTTGCGCCGCAGCGTCCGACCCCGGCGAAGGTCGGCCTCGAGGTCGGCGCGTGGGAGCCGGTGCTCGCGCGAGCGCTGGCGTTCCGACCGGCGGATCGGTTCCAGGACGCCGCGGCGTTGCTTCGGGCGCTCGAGGCGGAGATCCCGTCGGTGGTCGGCGGTGCTCACGCGGCGGCGCCCACGAAGCACGAGGGGGACTACGTGACGACGGTGCCGCGAACGACCGTTCGACGCACCGCGGGGTCCTCGGCGCCGGGCGCCCGGCGGTGGATGGCGGTCGCCGTCGCTGCGGTGCTCAGCATCGTGGTGGTTGGTGCGTGGCGAGCGCACGAAGTGGTGACCGCGCGGGCGACGCATGCCGCGGCTACGCACCTGACGCCGTCGATGCCGTCGGTCACTGCGCACGCGGCGTCGGTGGCTGCACAGTCGCCGTCCGCGGCGCCCGTGGAGCCACCGACGGTCGTCGGCGCCAGCGCCGATGCAGGCGTCGAGGCACGTCGGATCCCCGCGTCTTCCCGCGTCGGCAGCGCGTCGCAAGGCACCGTCACCGCGCCGGTGCGCACCGCGAGCGCCCGTTCGCCGGTGGGACCTGCCGCTTCGCAACCGCGACGGGCGATCGCGCCGCCGGCGACCCCCGCGACGCCCCCCGCGGCCTACGAACGCCCGACCAGCAATGCCATCCCCGCGGAGTAGACGAATCGTGCGTACCCGACTGGCAGCGCTCGTGGCGGTCATTGCACTCGGCACCGCGGCGAGTGCCGCTGCACAAGAGTCGCCGACGGAGATCGCGCGAAGGGAGCTCATCGCGCAGGCCGAGGCCGCGCGCCATGGAGGCGATCACCCGCGCGCTCTCGACCTCGCGCAACGCGCGGGAGCGGTGCGGTGGACCGCGTCGCTCCGCCTCCTGGCCGCGCAGGAGCACGACGCGCTCGTGCATCCTCTCGATGCGTACGGCATGGCACAGGCGTGTGCGCGCGAGGCCGAGGCAGACCAGGCGATGCGCAACCGCGACCGCATTCTCGCGGCCTGCCACGAGTTGGCGGCGTCGCTCGAGCATCGCGGTGGGCGCGTCGTCGTCCGGGCCCCGCACGCTCCCGCAGGGCTGCGGGTACGTGTCGCGGGGGAAGATCTTCCGGCGGCGCTCTGGGGCATCGCGTTCCCAGTGATGCCCGGCGCCGTGACCGTCGAAGCGAGCGCGCCCGCGCACGTGGCGATGCATCGCGAGGTCACCGTGGCCGCGAACGACGTTCAGGATGTCGTCGTCGAGCTCGAGGCCGTGCCCGCGGAGACGACCGCGGCGACCGATCACTCGCCCGTCCCCGCACCCGCAGCACCCGCGGTTGCCCCCGACGACGCGAGGCGTGGGCGCGCGATGCGCACCGCCGGGTGGGTCGGGGTCGGCATCGCGGGCGCGGCGATCGGCGTCGGCGCGGTGTTCCTC
>CAIMWA010000227.1 GCA_903845045.1 uncultured delta proteobacterium
CGATGGCCTCGTCGGGGTTGCGCAGGGGCTGGCCGTCCAGCGAGACGAGGGTGTCGCCGGGACGGATGCCCGCGCGCGCCATGAGCCCGCGGACGTCGAGGCCGGTGATCTCGTAGCCCTCGCCGGAGCCGTCCTCGCCGAGCCAGCGCACGCGCGCGCCGTCGAGGAGCGCCCGGGGGTTGTGCACGCCGCCGAGGTCGAGCACCCAGCCGCCGCGCTCGCGACGCAGCACCCCGTCGTCGGCGACGCGCGCCGCGCCGCCGCGCCGCACCGTGCCCGCACGACGGACCCGCGGCGCGACGACGCCCGTCTCGGCCAACGGTGCGGCTTCCGCGGGAACGTCCGCGGGGTCGCCGAGCACGATGTCCTCGTCGGGCGCCTCGGGGAGCGAGCCCGCGTCGTGAACCTCGCGAGGCGGCGTCCACGGCAGCGACTGGGCGCGCGCGAGGTGCCCCGGCAGCATCACCCTCGGCGCGAGGAACCCCCCGAGCGCGCCGAGCGCCGACACCCAGAGCAGTTCTTTGCACCAACGACGCACGACAGGGCAGCAGGCAGAGCGGAGCGGACGGCGGAGCGCGCGATGAAGGCGGCCACGGGACCCTCGGATTTCGTACAATGCCCGCCGTGCCCACCGCAAGCGCCCGCGGGACCGTGATCATCCCGCGCGGCGTCGTCGTAGCCCTGGGACTGATGCTCGTGCTCGGCAGCCTCCAGGGCGTCGTCGGCGCCGTGCAACGCCTCGCCGGCGCCGAGCGCGAGGTGCTCCGCGACGCCGTTGCGACGTCCGAGTGGCGCGACGGGTCCCTCGCGGTCGGCACCGTCGTCGTGGTCCGCGGTGACGACTTTCGCCTCGACGTCTGCCCCGTCGCCGGCGCGACCGCGTCGCTGCGCGTGGTCGCCACGCCGACGGCCGGCGGCGCGCCCGCGGAGCACGTCCTCGACGCCGCCGGAGCCGCCGCCCGCGCGTGCCTAGGCGCCCGCTGGAAGGCCCCGGCTACGGGCACCTGGCGCGTCGACGTTCGCGCGACGGGATCGCCCCCGGCGCTGCGCCGCGCGTCGCTCTACGCGGGACCCGGCGTCGACCTGCGCGCCGCGTGGCCCCTGGTCGCGCTGCTCCTCGGCCTTGCGCTCGCCATCCTCGCACCGAAGCTATCGGCGCCGCCCGCGCACGCTTCGACGCCGCCGGCGCGTCCCCCGGTGGAGCGATCCTGGGGCATCGTCGGCCTCGCCGCGGGCTTCGTCGCGAGCCTCGCGCTCCCCTTCGCCGTGCACCGCGCCCTCGGTCCAGGACCGGTCACCCCGCTGCTCACGCTCCTCGCGCAGCACGGGGCCTTTGCGCTCTCCGCGGCGGCGCTGCTGGGCGGTCCGACGCGCGCGGCGATGGGCTTCGAGGCGCCGCCCGCGCGATGGTTGCTGCGGGCGTTCCCCATCGCGCTCGCGCTCATCGCCGTCGCCATCGGCACCAGCGCCTGGATCACCGACACCTCCGAGAGCCCCCTCGCGCAGGAGCTCGCGTCCATGCCGACGCGCCTCACGATCCTCTACACCGCGCTCCTCGCGCCGGTCTCCGAGGAGCTGTTCTACCGGGGTGCGGTGCAGCGCGCGTTCCGTCGCGGCGGCGACGTCGGCGCGGTCATCGTGCAGGCGGCAGTGTTCACCGTGCTCCACGCCGCGCAGCTCCGCGGAGCGCGCTGGGGGCTCCTTCCCATCGCCGCCGTGGGTCTCGTCAACGGAGGCCTCCGCGTCGCCACCGGCGGCCTCGCGGTGCCGTGGCTCGTGCACACGCTCTACAACGCCGCCCTCATCGCCGCGGCCTTCGCGAGCCCCGGCTGAAGCGCGCGCTCAGAGCGGCTCGACGCGCACCGACACGGTGAGCCGCTCGGCGCCGCCGCCGACGAAGAGCGTGCCCGACGTCGGCGTCGCGTCGACGTAGCTGCGGCCGACGGCGACGCGCACGTGCTCGGTGCGCGCGAGGCAGCCGTTGGTGGGGTCGAAGCCGATCCAGCCCTGCTCCGCGAGGTAGACCTCGACCCACGCGTGCGACGCCTCGGCCTGCGCCGTGTTCGCGGCCTTGGGGCCCGTGTAGATGTAGCCGCACACGTAGCGCGCGGGGATGTTCATGAGCCGCGCGAGGCAGATGAAGAGGTTCGCGAAGTCCTGACAGACGCCGCGGCGGTTCGTGTAGACGTCGAAGGCCGTGGTGAGCACCGTCGTCGTGCCCTGCCGGTACGCGTACTCGCGGTGGATCGACTCGTTGAGGTCGATGAGCGTGTCGAGCAGGTCGTAGTCGTTGCGCGCCGCGAAGCTCTCGCCGTACTCGGCGAGCTCCTCGAGCTGGCTGTCCGGGAGCTCCGGGGGCAGGAGGTACGGCGCCAGCATGTGGCGCTGCCAGGGCATCCACGGGTGGTCGATGCGCGACGGAGCGGGCAGCGACTGCCGGCGCAGCGGCGCCACCGCGCAGGCTTCGACGATGCTCACCGACTCGATGACGAGGTCCGTGTACGGCACCGACAGCAGCAGGCGGTGCACGTGGTTGCCGAAGACGTCCTGGTACTCGCGCTGCTGTCCCGCCACCGACACCCGCAGCTCGAAGGACTCGACGCGCTGCGTGCGATCGTGCGCCGGCGCGAGGCGGAGCACGTGCGTCGAGCGCTCCACTGGGACCTCGTAGTGGTACGCGGTACGGTGCGTGACGCGGTACCGCACGCTGTGCTCCGGCGCCGGCGCCACGTGGTGCTGCGAGCGCACGTCGAGGGGCTGCGGCGGACGCGACCCGAGCGTCGTCGAGGGGTCGAGGTTCGTGCGCACCGCACCCTCGCGCACGACGAGGAGGTGCCCCGGCGCGAGGCGCGTCCAGGTCGCGTCTACCTTGCCCTCGAAGGGCAGGCGTTCGGAGGCGACGAGCACTCCCTTGCGGCTCTTGATGCCGCGACGGGTGAGGTCCACGCCGAGGTCCGCGTCGCCGAAGCGCAGCGGACCGTAGGGGGGCTGCAGCTCGCAGACCCACATGTCCGGCTCGCCGTCGCGGTCCGCGTAGGCCACGAGGTCGCGGCCGTCGGTGAGCAGCAGCGACAGGCTCCCGTGCTCGTTGAGGTCGAGCATCCAGCGGTGCAGGCGCTCCACGCCGACGTCGCCGAGGGTTCGCGCGCCGGCCTCGCGGGAGCGGTTCAGGAGCTCGCAGAACACGCGCTCGCTGTCGGTGCTGCCCACGGGCTCGAAGGCCACGCCGGTGCCCATGGCGAGGCGGTTTCGCAGCGTCCCCGCGTGGGCCATGAGCCAGTCGCGGCCGCCGAAGGCGCGCTCGAAGGGCTGCGTGTTCGCGGTGCTGTTGGTGCCCCAGGTCGCGCTGCGGATGTGCAGCACGAAGAGGCTGCTCGCGAGGTGCTCCCAGCTCTTCACGAGCTCGCTGCGAATGCTCTGCTGCGGCGGCGCGGGCTCCTTCAGCACCATCGCGGCGGGGTCGCCGCCCGGGTAGAACCCGAGGCCCCAGCCGTCGGGGGGCTTGCAGCCGGGCTGCAGGCAGCGAAGGTCGAAGCTCGGCGCGAGCGTCCCCTCGAACGACATCGCGAGGATGTTGGGCATCGGCGGTTCACTCCTCCGGCGGCGGCGGGCGCGGGATCGGATGATCCACCGGGAAGCGCCGCAGATCGAGCGTGTAGGGCGTGTCCGCGGCGGGCTCCGCGGGGGCGCCGTGCACGGGCCACGGCAGCGGTCCCTCGAGGGTGAAGCGCTGCGCGCGGCGGGCCTCGGCCTCGAAGCGGGTCAACGGCGCGGCGTCGAAGGCCCGGCCCTCGGGGTGCCACACGTGGTAGGCGCACGCCGCCACGGCGCGCCGGCCCCAGGTGTCGACGAGGTCGAAGCGCAGCGGGTGGTGCACGCCCAGGTGCGGGTGCAGCGCATGCGGCGGGGCCCACGCCCGAAAGCGCACGCCGCCGACGTAGCGCCCCGCGCGCCCGGCGGGACGCAGCGGCAGCACGAGGCCGTTCACGAGCATCGCGTGGCGCTCCGGGAGAAAGCCGTCGACGGTGAGCTCGACGCGCTCCATCGACGAGTCGACGAAGCGCGCGGTGCCCGAGCGCGTGAGCTCCTCGCCGAGCACGGGCCACGGCTCCAGGGCGTTGCGCAGCGTGAAGCTGGTGTCGCCGGCGGAGTGCGTGCCGATGCGCGGGCAGCGCAGCTCGACGAAGGCGCGGTACGCCTCCGAGGGCAGCGCCACGCCGCGCGACGCGAGGAACGCGAGCACGTCCTCGAGGTCGCTCCAGAGGTAGTGCGGGAGCAGGAAGCGGTCGTGCAGCGCCGCGCCCCAGCGCACCAGCGGACCGCGGTACGGCTCCTTCGCGAACGCAGCGACGAGGGCGCGCACGAGGAACATCTGCGCCACGACCATGCGCGGGTGCGGCGGCATCTCGAAGGCGCGAAGCTCCACGACGCCCTGGCGGCCATGCGCCGTCCACGGGTCGAAGAGCTTGTCGATGCAGAGCTCGGCGCGGTGCGTGTTGCCGGCGATGTCGACGAGCAGGTGGCGAAAGAGCTGGTCCGCGAGCCACGGCGGGGGCGCCTCGGAGCGCGGTGCGTAGGCGTGCGCGAGGGCGATCTCGAGCTCGTGCAGCACGTCGTGCCGGGCCTCGTCGGGGCGCGGCGCCTGCGACGTCGGACCCACGAACAGCCCCGAGAACAGGAACGACAGCGACGGGTGGTGCTGCGTGAATGTGATGAGCGACGCGAGCAGCTCCGGGCGGCGCAGGAACGGGCTCTGCAACGGCGTCGGTCCGCCGAGCGTGAGGTGGTTGCCGCCGCCGCTGCCCGCCTGACGTCCGTCGAGAAGGTACTTCTCGGCGTGCAGCCCCGAGTGCAGCGCGGCGTCGAAGACCGTGTCGACGAGGTCGGCGTAGGCGTCGCTCGTCGCCGTCACCGGAAGGTTCAGCTCCAGCACGCCGGGATCCGGCGCGACGATGGCGCGCACGAGGCCTTGCCCGCTTGGCGGCGCATAGCCCTCGAGGAGCGCGTCGAGGCCCGTCTCCGCGCAGGCCGCCTCGACCTCGGCGACGAGCGCGAGCCAGTCGTCGTTCGATGCCGTCGGCGGAAGAAACACATGGAGCCGGCGCTCCCGCGCTTCGATGCAGAGCGCCGTGCGCACTCCGTGTCCGCCCGCAGCAGGGGCGGCCACCGGACGGCGCTGCACCGGCTGATCGTCGCCGTCGTCCTCCTCCGAGGCCACGCGCGGATCCGGCGGGTACGACTCCTCGAGGGGCTCCGGCGGCGCGTCGCCCGCGGCGAGGGATCGCAGCGGCAAGCGCAGACCCGCCGGGCTGTCGCCCACCAGCAGGAACAAGTGCCCGCGGCGGAACGACCAGGGCGCGCCCATCCATCCAGCTCCGTCGCGCGCCACCGGGAGGACCCACGCCGCGACGCTGCGGAGGCCGTGGTCGAGGGTGCGCGCGAGGCGTCGGCGCTCCTCGGGGTCGTCGAGGTCCGCGCGCAGCGGATCGACGTCGACGGGCAGGGCGGCCTCTTCTTGCAGCAGCCGCCACGGGTCTTCGAAGGCCGGCATCAACGCGCTCGCGAGACCGAGGCGCGCAGCCACCGCCCGCGCGAGGGCCTCCGCTTCGGCGTCGCCCGCGGGAGCTCCCGAGGCGCGGCCGTGGCTCCACAGCGGCGTGCCGTCGGCGCGGCCCACGAGCTCGAGGTTCCAGCGCGGGAGCGGCTCGCCGGGGTACAGCTTGCCCTGGCGCAGCAAGAGCGCTCCGCCCGGCGCGAGGCGGTCGCGAAGCTGCTCCGCGAAGCGCACTCCATGAGACCACTTCGACGGACCGAGCGCGTCGCCGTTCCACTCCGGCGCGTCGACGTCGGCGCGGGCGTTGAACGTCGGCTCGCCGCCCATGGTCAGCGCCACGCCGGCCGCCTCGAGGGCCGCGTCGGCGTTGCGTCCCGCGGCGCGCAGCTCGTCCCACGTCGCGTCGTCGAAGGGGCGCGTGGGCCGCGGCTCGTGCCCGAGGCGGCCGACGCTCATGGAGAACGTCACGCCCACGCTCGCCGCGCTCGCCGTGCCCTCGAGGGGCGTCGCGAGCAGGTGCGACGGCGCGCACGCCAGGGGGATGTGACCCTCGCCGCAGAACAGCCCGCTCGTCGCGTCGAGGCCGATCCAACCGGCGCCCGGGAGGTACACCTCGGCCCAGGCGTGCAGGTCGACCACGTCGCGCCCCACGCCCTTCGGCGCGTTGGGGATCATGCCCTCGTCGGTGAGCTGGATGAGGTAGCCCGACACGAAGCGCGCGGCGAAGCCGAGGTGCCGCAGCGCCGCGATGAGCAGCGTCGCCGAGTCGCGGCAGCTCCCGCGGCCGTGCGCGAGGGTCTCCTCGGGGGTCCACACGCCGGGCTCGTCGCGGATGACGTAGCGGGTCACGCGGCCCACGGCCTCGTTGGCGGCCACGAGCACCGACACCGTGTCGCCGGCGGCGGGGAGCGTCGCGACGAAGGCTCCGAGGCGTGAGCCAGGCTCGGCGCGGGCGTCGAGAAAGTACGGCGCGAGAGCGGGCTGCAGCGCCGCGGGGTACGCGAACGGAACCTTGCGCACCGGCGCGTCGAGGAAGAAATCGAAGGGGTTCACCGGCCGCACGTCGACGGCCATCTCGACGACGAGCTCGAGCTGCGTCGGGCGCGACTCCGCGGGGAACCCGATCCTCGCGAGGTGGTTGCCCGACGGGTCCTGGAGCCAGCGCACGTCGGCCTCGGGCTGCACGCCGAGGCGGTAGCTCTCGATGCGAGCGCGGGCGTGCGGACACGGACGCAGCCGCACGACGTGCGGACCGAGGGCGACCGGCTCCGCGTAGGCGTAGCGGGTGAGGTGACGGACGAGCAGGCGCAAGGGGGGGGACTCCTACGACGGGGCGATGGCGACGAAGGTCTGGTAGAGCGCGTCGCCCACGGCGTTGAGGCGCGTCTGGAGCGTGTCGAGGGTCTCGTGGAGACCGCGGCGCAGCACGTCGTCGACCTGCGTGCGCTCCCAGCCCGCGCGCAGCGAGGTGAGGCGCTCCACGGGCATGAGCCGGGCGTCGGCGCGGCGTCCCTGGGCGCGGCACACGGCCGCCAGCGACGACTCGGCCTCGCGCAGGCACGAACGAATGGAGCGCGGGAACTCGGCGTCGAAGAGCAGGAAGTCGACGACGTCGCGGGGCGTCACGCGGCGGTGGCGCTTGCGGTACATCTCGAAGGCGCTGTTGCTGCGGAGCAGCGCGAGCCACTCGATCTCGTGCTCGGGTACGGCGCCGCCCTCGACGGTGGGCGCGAGCTGGAAGCACTTCACGTCGACGATGCGCGACGTCTTGTCGGCGCGCTCGAGGAGCCGCCCGAGGCGCGCGAAGTGCCACGCCTCGTTGTGCGTCATGGTGAGGTGCGTCGCGCCCATGAACTGGTGCGAAGCCTGCTTCACCGCGGCGAGAAAGTCGTGCGGCGCCGCGAGCACCGCCGCCTCGTCGGCGCTGCGCACGTCGAGGTACGCGCGGTTCACGGCCTCCCACATCTCGAGCGAGATGACCTCGCGGATGGAGCGGGCGTTCTCCCGCGCCGCGCCGAGGCACGACACCACGGAGCTCGCGTAGGTGCGGTCGAACACCAGGAACTGCAGCACGGCGTCGCGCGAGGCCGCGGCGTGCCGCGCGCGAAAGAGCGCCGAGTCGCCGGTGGTCGCGATGATGGGCTCCCAGGCTGCCGCCGCGGCGTCCGGGCGGTCGAGCTCGAGGTACAGGTTCACGTCGACGAAGCGCGCGACGCTCTCGGCGCGCTCGACGTAGCGGCCCAGCCACAGCACCGCGTCGGCGACGCGGCTCAGCACGAAGCCCCCGCGTCGTCGGCGAGCACCCAGGTGTCCTTGCTTCCGCCGCCCTGCGAGCTGTTCACGACGAGCGATCCGCGGCGCAGCGCCACGCGCGTGAGGCCGCCGGGCAGCACCCACGGATCATCGCCGCCGCGGTGGAGCACGTACGGACGAAGGTCGACGTGGCGCGGCTCGAGGCGGTCCTCGACGAGCGTGGGCACGCGCGAGAGGGCCAGCGTGGGCTGCGCGATGTAGTTCCGCGGGTTCGCCCGCAGCCGCGCCGCGAAGACCGCGCGCTCCTCGGCCGTCGACGCCGGACCGATGAGCATGCCGTAGCCGCCGGACTCGTTGGCGGCCTTCACCACCAGCGCGTCGAGGTGGTCGAGCACGTAGGCGAGGTCCTTCGGCCGGCTGCAGAGGTACGTCGGCACGTTGGGCAGCAGCGCCGCCTCGCCGAGGTAGTACCGGATCATCTCGGGCACGAAGGCGTAGATCACCTTGTCGTCGGCGACGCCAGTGCCCGGCGCGTTTCCGATGGCCACGCCGCCGGCGCGGTAGACCTCGAAGAGCCCCGGCACGCCGAGCAGCGAGTCGGCGCGGAACGCCTTGGGGTCGAGGAACAGATCGTCGATGCGGCGGTAGATCACGTCGACGCGCTCGAAGCCGCGCGTGGTGCGCATCCACACGAGGCCGTCGCGCACCGCGAGGTCGCTGCCCTCGACGAGCTCCACGCCCATCTGCCGCGCGAGGAACGAGTGCTCGAAGTACGCGGCGTTGAAGCGCCCCGGGCTGAGCACCACCACCGTCGCCTCGTGGCCGCGCGGCGAGAGACGCTGGAAGGTCTCGAGGAGCTGCCCCGGGTACACGTCCACCGGGCGCACCCGCGACGCGGCGAAGACCTGCGGCAGCGTGTGCTTCATCACGCGCCGGTTCTCGAGCACGTACGACACGCCCGACGGACAGCGGAGGTTGTCCTCGAGCACGTAGAACGTTCCGTCGCGGTCGCGCACGAGGTCCGTGCCCGTCACGTGGCACCACACGCCCGCCGGGGGACGCAGCCCCGCGCAGGGCTTCAGGTACCCCGCCGCGGTCTCGACGAGCTCCTTCGGCACCACGCCGTCGCGCACGATGCGCTGCGCGCCGTAGATGTCCGCGAGGAAGTGGTTCAGCGCCACGATGCGCTGCTTCAGCCCGCGCTCCAGCGGCGCCCACGTCGCGGCGTCGAGCACCCTCGGGATCACGTCGAAGGGAAAGATCTTCTCGGCGCCGTCGGTGTGCCCGTAGACGTTGAACGTGATGCCCATGGCGAGCAGCGCGCGCTCCGCCGCCGCCTGCCGCAGCGCGAGCTCGCCGGGTCCGAGCTCCTCGACGCGCTTCGCCAGCAGCGCCGCACCAGGACGGGGCACGCCGGCGCGCGCGAACATCTCGTCGAAGTGGTCCCCAGGGTCGTAGGACGAGAAGCTCACGACACCGCTCGAGATCTCTCGTAGCGCATCGCGGGGGGGCGTGAAAAGGGACTTCGACGCGGCGCGGCTCTCAGGCCGTGCGGAGCATCCAGAACACGAGCACGCCGGTGACCGACACGTAGAGCCAGATCGGCGCCAGCCAGCGCGTCACGCGGCGGTGGCGATCGAAGCGCTTGCGCCATGCCCAGTAGAACGCCAGCAGCGCCATCGGCACCACCGGGATCGAGAGCAGCACGTGGCTCGCCAGCATGAGCAGGTACGCCGTGCGAATGGTCCCGTGGCCCGGGTACCGCGTGTCGCCGTGACCGTAGTGGTAGACGAGGTAGCTCACCAGGAAGGCAGCGCTCGCCACGAAGGCCCCGATCATCGCCGCGCGGTGCAGGCGCACGTTGCGACGGCGCACGGCGATCCAGCCGACGACGAGCAGCGACGCCGCTGTGGCGTTCAGCGTCGCGTTCACCGCCGGGAGCGAGGCGAGGGCCCCGGCGTCGCCGGCGCCGCGGTGAAAGAGCAGCAGCCACGCGATGATCGACACCGCGATGGCCGAGAACACGCCGGCGAAGGCGACGAAGGCACGGTCCGCGGCGGTGAATTCGGTGGTCGTCGGGGCGGTCGAGGCGCTCATCGAGGGCCCCTATAATCCGCTACGTCATCCGGCGCCACCAGCACCGCAGCTGCTGCCCCCGGGTCATCGGAGCGCGGATCTCTTCGTAGGCGCGCACGGCGTGGTCCTCGAGGGCGGCGATGGTGCCCGCGGGGATGCCGAGGCCGAAGCGCACGCGGTCGACCTCCGAGGCCGCGGCATGGAGCTCGGGGATGCTCCCGAGGCCCAACGCTGCGCGCTGCGCGTCGACCTTCGCCACGAGCTCGTCGGCGGTGTCACCCGGGAGCACTCGGATGCCCACGTCGCCGAGCGCCACCACCACGTACTCCCAGCGACGAAGGGCGCGCTCCGTGGGCTCCTCGCGGCGCCCTCCGCGACGCAGCCGGCGCAGGCGCCACCAGCGGCGCACCGGGCGGTTCAGCACGAAGAGCGGGAGGAACGGCAGCACGTCCTCGACCTGCTCGCGGGCGTGGTGCGCGGCGCGGAGCACGGCGTCGCGCAATGCCTGACGGTCGGGGCGCGCGGGGCGGCGACGATGCCCCTCGCCGTCGCGCGGAGGAGGCGTCGTGGGCGGGGCGCCCGGGTGCTCGCGGCGAGCGTCCGCGGGGCCCGTGCGCCAGAGGTACGGTGCGACGAGCGCCGTCGTCGCGGTGACCAGCGCTCCGAGGAGCGCCAGGGCGAGGGCGCCGCGGCGGGTGAGGTGCAGCGTCGGCTCGACGCGGGCGTGCACCTGCGTGTCCTGCGACTCGGTGCCGCCGGCGGCCCAGACGGCGTTGTGGTAGCTCGACTGCCCCGCGAGGAACGCCAGGTACAGCGCCGCCAGCGAGCCCAGCAGCGCGAGCGCCGTCGGGTCCCAGACGCCCTCCTTCACGCCGATCTCCCAGCGGCGGATGCCGCCGTGACCCTCGATCACCGTGAGGATCGCGCCGGCCCAGCACACCGCGGGCACCCACAGCGCGACGAGGAGCGAGCGGCGCTGCATCGCCGCGTGCCCGCACCCGAGGCCCGTGAGGAACGACAGCGCCGCCCCTGCGATCCACGGACCGGCGGAGAGGGCCACGACGCACGAGAGGGCGATGAAGCCCCACACCGTCGACTGCACGACCCACGCGCGCAGCCGCAGCAGCGCGAGCAGGTTGCCGCCGGCGACGCCGAAGGTGCTCGCCGCGACGAGCATCGGGAGCAGCGCCGCGACGTCGGCGTTGGCGCCTCCGAAACGGAACGCCGCGCCGACGAGGGCCACGTACCCCGACACCAGCAGGAGCCAGTACGTCGCGAGGAGCCAGCGCGCCCGCGCGAAGGACTCGCCCAGCGGCTCCCGCGGCGCCCCGCCGCGCCACCACGGCGGCAGGATCACCGGGCGGCGCAGGTCGTCTGCAGGAGTCACCGGCGGAGCGTGCCACGGCGGCGCGGTGCGTGCGTCCTTCGCGGCAACGCGCGCCGCGCCGACGAACCAGTGTACGGTGCCCGGACTCATGAAGATGCTGCGTTCGATGCGAGGGTTCGGCGTGGCCGCCGCGGTGCTCCTGGCGGCGGCGTGCGGCGAGGTCCCGTCGGTTCCGGTGAGCGGGAGCGATGCGGCGGTGGGCGATCTCGGGCGCCCGGCCGACGCGCCGGTCGTCGACGTCGCCGGCGATGCCGTGCCGACCATGGACGGCCCCGCGGTCGACTCCGCCGCGCAGGATGCGCCCGTCACCGGGGATGCTCCCGATGCGTCGGCGCTTCGCTGCAACCCCCTCGCAATCACCGACGACTGCCTGCTCCCGTATCCGTCGGACTTCCTCACGCGGGCCGACCCGTCGTCGCCGACGCACCTCCGCGTCGACCTGCCCGTGGGCGTGCTGCAGGTGCCCGCGGGGCGCCGCGCCATCGATGTCGCGCCGTTCAACCGCGCCGACGGGGCGCCCACCACCGCGCCGATCCTCGTGCACTTCGGCGTGCTCGTCGCACCCGCGTTCCTCGCCGACTACACGCACACGGCGCAGTCCCTCGACGCCGCGTCGCCCATCGCGGTCTTCGACCTCGGCACCGGCGAGCGCGTGCCGTTCCTCTCCGAGATGGACGCCAATCGCCGCGGCGGAGCCACGGACCGCGCCGCGCTCATCGTGCGTCCCCTGCGCCCGCTGGCCTTCGGGGCGCACGTGGTGGTGGCGATCCGTCGCACCGTGCGCACGCCCGAGGGCGCCGGGCTGCCCGACTCGCCGGGCTTCGTGGCGCTGCGCGACGGATCGCCGAGCATCGACCCGCGCATCGAGGCCGCGCGCCCCGACTACGAGCGCACCTTCACGTTCCTCGCGGCGCACGGCTACGCCCGCGCGGACCTTCAGTTGGCGTTCACGTACACCGTCGCGAGCCGCGCCCACGTGCTCAACCCGATCCTCACCATGCGCGACGAGGTGATGCGCCGCGGCGGCACCGACGGCGGCGTGCCGTTCACCGTCGACGCCGTTCGCGAGTCGCCGAGCGCCGACGTGGCGCGCATCGTCGAGGGAACGTTCACGCCGCCGAACTGGCTCGATGCGAACAACTTCGTGCAGTACCAGGCCGACGGCACGCCGGCGCCGCAGACCCCCGCGCGGAGCTACCCGTACACCATGCTGATCCCCGCGCAGGCGCGCACGGCGACGGCCCCGCTGCCCATGGTGATCTTCGGTCACGGCGTCTTCGGCAGCGGCCGCGACTACCTCACCGGCGGAGCGTCGGCGACCATCGGCGCGCTCGCGCAGCAGGCCGGCGTCGTCGTCGTCGCCACGGACTGGATCGGCCTCTCCACCGGCGACCGCGACCTCATCATCAGCCGCGTCGTCACCGACATCAACAACATCGGCCTCGTCACCGACCGGCTGCTGCAGTCCCTCGCAAACAACCTCTCGCTCGAGGAGCTCGCCCTCGGCGCCCTGCAGGCCGACGCGCGGGTGCGCTTCGCCGGCGCGCCGCTGCTCGACCCGGCGCGCGTCTACTACTACGGCGTCAGCCTCGGCGGCATCCAGGGGTCGTCGCTGGTCTCGGTGTCGCCGCACATCTCCCGCGCCGTCGTCGCCGTGCCGGGCGCGTCGTGGTCCAACATCCTGCCGCGGTCCATCGTGTACGCGCCGATCCAGACCTTCGTGAACACCGCGTACCCCGACCCCCTCGTGCAGGCGGAGTTCATCGGGCTGCTGCAGGCGCGCTTCGACCACACCGACGGCGCGAACCTCACGCAGCTCTACGGCACGCCGCCGGTGCCGGGCGTGTCGCGCACGGTGCTGCTCCAGGAGGGCATCGGCGACTGCCTCGTGCCCAACGTCACGACGGACCTGCTCGCGCGCGCCTTCGGAGCGTCGGCGCTCACGCCGTCGACGTCAGCGGCGTACGGCCTGCCGACGGTCACGGCGCCGGCGACGACGAGCGTCGTGGCGCAGTACGCGACGCCGACGTCCCTCGCGCGCTACACCCCGCCCACGGACAACACCGTGCCGGCGATGGACAACGGCGTGCACAGCGACACCGTCACGCTGCCGAACGTGCTGCACCAGGTCGCGACGTTCCTCGAGACCGGCCGCATCGAGCAGTACTGCACGGGGATCTGCGACCCCGACTGAACTTCGAAATCGCTCGAGCATCTTCGTCGCCGCGGGCTGAAGCCCACGGCAGTGCGAGTGAAGCCCGTTCGACGGGCTGTCCGCAGGACTCGTCCGGTGGGTGCGATGGCGCTGCAGCCCGCTCTGCGGGCTTCACCC
>CAIMWA010000228.1 GCA_903845045.1 uncultured delta proteobacterium
GGATGAGCCAGCAGCGGAGCGACATCGAAAGGTCCTGCGCGACCGTCCTCGAGCACGACGTGGAGCACCCACGCGCCGACGACGCGGACCCCTCGGGCGTCGGGAGCGGGATCGTGGGATTTCATCGGAGAGGCTCGATCTTCACGGGCAGCGATCCTTCGGACGCGCGAAACTCGGCGTACCGCGCGTGGATGTGCGCAACGTGGTGCCGGTCCGTGTCCAGCACGAACATCTGGACGATGATCCCGTAGAACATCGAGAGAACCGGCATCGTTGCCTCGCAGTTCTCCCGTCTACGTGAGCGTGTCGGACCCGTCAAGCTGACACGAAACACAGCGCTTCAAGAGAGTTCGAGCGTGGATGGACGGTGCCTTCCACGAAGCCAACGTGGCGCCCGCCGATGCCCTCCGCGGGGGCATGACGGGCGTCGGCGGCCCGAGATCCTTCGTGGTCTGGGTGTTCCGTCAACGCTTGGTCTCCCGGACGAATGGAATGCCTCGTGCCCGCATTCGAGGCGAAGCGGCCCGCGACGTCGACGCCCGGCGGACTGGGCTGCCAGAAGGGCTTCCGCCCACGGCGCGAAGGACGCTGAGCGAAGTCGATGCTCAGTGCGAGGCGCGGTAGTAGTCGGCGGCCTGCTGCAGCACGGAGCCGAGCTGGTCGCCGCCGTCGATGCCCCAGAAGCCGTCCGAGGGGTAGTTGTTGCGCACCTGCATGCGCCCGTTCTGGGGGTAGTGCGTGATGTCGTTCTGCACGTCCGAGGGGCGGACGCCGCTGAGCGCGTGCTGGTGGCAGCCCACGCAGTTCGAGCGCACGAGGCCCGGTCCCGCGTCGATGTACGGGTTCGAGCACCACGACGGACCGCCCTGGCCCTCGTGCACCTGGCGCAGCGACGCGCCGAGCGTCGGATGGTCCGCGTCGAAGCCGCCGGCGGGGTCGGCGTCGTTCTCGGTGAAGTCCGTGGCGACGCACATCTTGTAGTTGCTCCACGGCGCGCCGAGGCTGCGCACGGCGTCGGGGCGGTCGGCGCCGAAGTCCGTGTCGGGGTCCGGCGACCACCACATGGTGATGTTCAGCCAGCGGTCGACCTCGCGCGTGCGGATGTGCATGCCCGCGAGGCGGAACGTCGTGCCGGCGCTCGTCGTCATCGTGTAGATGCTGTCCGCGCCGGGTTCGGCGGTGCCGTCGCCGGTGCCCCAGGTCGCGTCGCCGCCGGGTCCGAGACGCCGCGCCAGGGCCGCCGCCGACGTGTCGTAGCTCGGGAACGGAATGCCGATGCCGATGCGCCGCCACTCGAGAGCGACGGTCGCGGCCGACGGCGGAAACACCCCTTGGAGGCACGCCGTCGCGTTCGCCGTGGGCGGGTCGTAGCGCACGTCGATCATGCCGCTGGCGATGCTGCCCTGCGCCGCCACGCGCACCATGAACGTTCCGGGACCGCTCACCGCGCAGCCCTCCTCGGCGGTGCCCGTGCACGCCGCGGGCGACGTCGAAGCCACGCCGTACCGCACCGTGATCTGCGCGTCCGCCGGCGTGCCGAGGAGCCGTGTGGAGAGTCGTCCGCCCGTGGCGACGAAGAACGGACCCAGCGTGCGCACGCCGCACGGCGCGAGGACCACGGGCTCGTGGGCGACCTGCTGCGGCTGCGGCGGTCCGTCGGCCAGCGTCGGCGGCGCGCCCGCAGCGAGGCACCGCAGGATCTCGGGGTAGCTCGAGACGACGTGGCGCACGGCGTCGGGGCTCAGGCCGATGCGCTGGATGCCGGTGATGCCCGCGACGGTCACGCCGTCCATGAACGACGCCGACCACGTCGCGAGGCGATCGGCGGGCCACTCCGGGAGCGTCGTGACGAAAGCTGCGTTCCATCCGAGGGCGGCGTCGAGGGTCGTGTCGCTGAAGCGCGCGTTGGCGGCGCGGTCCGCCGCTGACAGGCCCCCGTAGAGCCGTCCGAAGGTGCGCTGCACGTCCTCGACGTCGTACCAGGTGCGAAAGCGCGGGACCGTGGCGTTGGCGACGGACGTCGCGTGCGCGAGGGGCACCGGCGCGAGGGCGCGGGCGACGGCCTGCCAGGCCACCGTGCGCCGCGAGCGCTGCGAGGCGTGAAGCTCCTCGACGCGGGCGGCGAGGCTGGTGTCGGCGGGGTAGCGCGAGGCCTGGCCGAGGAGCCAGCGTCCCTCGGCGCTTGCCGGGGACGACTGGCTGCTCGTGGTGGCGCAGACCGATGGGGCGGGCGATGGAGGGCCGCACGCCGTCGCGAACGCCGCGAAGGCGAGCGCTGCAGCGTACGGCCGGCGGATCATTGGTTCACGAGCAGCGCGTCGCTGGCGATGACGCTCTCGGTGCGCGTCCCGAGCGTGCGCACGAGGAAGTACATCCAGCCGTCGGAGCGGAAGTGCGGGTACAGCGCGTACTGCCCCGGGGCCATGGTGGTGACGCGGGTGCTGATGCCGGTGAGCAGGTCGAGCACGTAGATGTTCGACGCGCCGCGCGTGGTGTAGTCCCCGAAGCCCGGGTCGCTCGAGTCCGTGAAGCCGAGGTCGTGGGCGTCCGCGTCGGCCGTCGCGCCGCCGCCGATGTAGTGGTGGTACGCGACGTACCGCTCGTCGTAGGAGAACGACGGCTTGGCGCCCTGCTGGGCGTAGCGCGCCATCTCGGTGGTGGTGACCATCACCGCGGCGCCGGTGTGCGTCGCGTCGAGGCGGTGCAGCACGTAGCCCTGGTAGGCGCCGGCGTCGTCGACGAAGCGCGTGATCATCACGCGGCCCGACGGCGAGATCACTGCGTCGCCCTGGAACGGCGTCGACACGCTGCGCGACGCCACGAAGGAGAAGCCCGAGCCCGTGTTCGCCATGAGCGACAGCGTCACCTGCGCGGTGGAGTTCCACGCCTCGTTGCGCGCCGTCTCGGTGAGCGTCGCGGCGTGTCCGCCGTCGTCCCAGGCCGCGGTGCCCGCCGACGTCGCCCAGTAGTCGCCGCCGCCGAGGGCCGCCGCGAGGTGCTCGTAGAGGCCCACGGAGCTCCCCGCGCACGGCGAGCCCGTGCCGGTGATCGCCACCGACGTCGGCATGCCCGTGGTGAGCGCGCTCTGCGGGCACATGCGCCCGCCGGGCTGGTACATGAAGCCGTTGTTGTCGGGGAAGAACGCCGGGTCGTACATCGCGCCCGCGGCGTTGATCTCGATGTCGCGCACGAGGTCGTGGATCTTCGTGCCGCGCCCGATGAAGCGGCCGTCGGCGGAGCTGCGGGTCCAGTAGGCGCTGCCGGCGGTGCTCGTGAAGAGCACGCGAAGGTGCGCGCCGTCGATGGCCGAGTGGTCGGCGCCGATGTCGCCGTCGACGGTGCCCGCCTCGGGCACGTCGGCCAGACAGTCGGCCGCGTTCGTCACGCCGTTGCAGCCGTGCATCATGATGCCGCGGCTGCGGTTCTGCGTGGACCAGTTCGACGCGCGCGCCGCGGTGATGAAGTCGCCCACCAACGACGAGACGCCGATGGATCCCGTCGGCACGTCGCCGAACTGCACGTCGGTCACGTGGAACACGTCGCGCGCCCGGGCGGCGTCGCTGGCATCGGCGGTCGCGGCGTCGGCGGGGGTGCTTCCGTCCATGGGAACGGAGCTGTCCACCGGGGCGATGTCCGTGGACGTCGCGGCATCGGTGGCGGGTGCAGGGTTGTCGCTGCTGCACGCTGCGACGGACGAGAGGATCAGGAGGGAAGCTGCTTGGATGGAGGTGGGCGGAAGACGCATGGGGCGGGATGTTGGCGTGACTCCGCCGCCGCCGCCAGCCCCGAGGTCGGCCTGGACGAATTTTTCCCCGCTTCATCGTCGACGGGTCTCGCGCTACCTTTCGCCGCCGCCATGCAGCAAGCCCGACGCTCGTCCTTCGCGTTCGTGTTCGCCCTCGCCGGAGCCCTCGCCGCCCCGCGGATCGCGCACAGCCAGCACTACATCGACCTGCCGGGCACGCAGCCCAACGGCCTCGCCGACGGAGCGCCGCTCGACAGCGCGACGAACTGCGGCATCTGCCACTTCAGCCGCGACGCCACGATGTCGGCGACGACGGCGATGCCCTACGACGGCTGGATCGGCTCGATGATGGGCAGCTCCATGCGCGACCCCCTGTTCCTCGCGGCGCTCACCGTCGCCGAGCAGGACTCCGCGGGCATCGGCGACTGGTGCCTGCGCTGCCACACGCCGGGCGGCTTCACCGGCGGCCGCACGCGGGGCACGCCCACGGCGTCGCTCGGGTCCGCGCTCACGTCTGACGACCGTCAGGGGGTGACCTGCGACAGCTGCCACCGGATGGTGACCACCACCAACCTCGGAAATGCGCAGTACCAGTTCGACCCCAGCGAGACGCGCTTCGGTCCGTACCCGACCATCGTGAGCATCCGGCACCCGGGCGCGGTGTCGACGTGGCAGGCGGACTCGCGCGCCTGCGCGACGTGCCACGAGATCACGAACCCCCAGCAGCCGCAGCGCGCCGCCGACGGCACCGACACGGGCCGCCGGTTTCCGCTCGACTCGACGTACCGCGAGTGGGCGAGCTCGGCGTACGCGGGCACCGGCTCCGACGGGCGCACCTGCGTCGACTGCCACATGCCGCGCATCGGCATGCCGGGCCGCGTGTCGACGAACTCGACGGCGATGCTCCGCGACAACCCGCGGCGCCACGAGCTCTCCGGCGGCAACGCGTGGATGATCCGCGTCGTCGGCGCCATGCGCTCGGACGTGGCGTCGGGCGAGTTCTACGACCCCGACTCGGTGCCCTTCTACGAGGCCGGCGCGCGCCGCGCCGAGAACACGCTGCGCACCGCGGCGTCGGTCGCGCTGAGCGGCGTTCCGACGATGGCGAACCCGGGCGACCACGTGTCGGTGACGGCGCGCATCACGAACCTCACGGGGCACCGCCTGCCCACGGGCTACGGCGACGGACGCCGCGTGTGGCTCGAGCTCGCGGTCATCGACGGCGACGGCCACACCACCGTGGTCTCCGGCGCCTACGACGACGCCGCGGCGCACCTCGACACCACCGACACGCAGCTCAAGCTCTACACCGCCGTCGCGGGCCGCGCGGGCATGGGCGCCGAGGACCACCTCGCGCTGCACGACACCATCGTGCGCGACACGCGCCTTCCGCCGCTGGGCTTCCAACCGCCGGCGGGCCTCGAGCCGGTGGGCGCCGACTACTCCGGCGGCGCCGGCGGAACGCTGCGCAACTGGGACGACGCGACGTACGCGTTCACCGTGCCGACGCTCATGCGCGGACCGCTGACGGTGCGGGTGCGCGCGCGGTTCCAGGTGACGACGCGGGAGTACGTCGAGGCCCTCGCCGCGGCGAACCACACGGACACCCGCGGCGCCGACCTGCTCCGCGTGTACAACGCCTCGGGTCGTGCGGCGCCGTACGACATGGCCGTCGCAACGGCGAACATCACCATCCCCGGCGTGCCCGTGGCGACGCCCGATGCGGGTACTGCCGACGGCTCCGTGGGCGACGCCGCGCTCGACGGCGGCCTCGCCGACGCCGTGGCCACGGACGCACCGGTGTCCGATGCGCGCGCGACGGACGGCGCCCTCGACGGCGCCACCGACGCGGGGCGCAGCGACGTCGCCGCCGATCGCTCGGTGGTCGTCGACGCCCGCTCCGACGCGGGGAACGTCACCGACACGGGCACCGTCGTCGGCGCAGACACCGGCGTCACCGCCGATGCGGGCACTGCCATCGACGCGGGCACCGCGCCGGCGAGCCCGTCGGGCTGCGGCTGCCACGCCGTCGGCGGCACCGCGCCGTCGAACGTTCCCGCGGGCCTCGCGCTGGCCCTCGGCCTCGCCGTCACGCGCCGCCGCCGCCGTCGCAGCGCCGCGCAGGGCTGAGCGACGCGCAGCGCATGACGCCCGGCGGGATCGACACCCCGCCGGGTCCGCCGGTCACTCCTCTTTCGACAGCATCCGCGACGCGAAGCCGACGAAGTCCTCTTCGGTGAGCACGGCCACGATGTGACCGTCCTGCACCACCGGGAGGCAGCCGATGCGGTGCTTCTTCATCAGCGTCGTGGCCTCGACGGTGCGCGTGTCCGGCGTCACCGTGACGAGGTCCTTGCGCATGAGGTCGGCCACCGGGATGCTCTCCGCCGCGGCGTCGCGCGGGGTCTTCGCGAGGGCCGCGAAGTGCCGCAGCACGGCGCGCTGCGAGACGAGCCCGACGAGGCGCCCGCGCTCGTCCTCGACGGGCACGTAGCGGATGCGCTCCCACGCCATCACGTCGGCCACGAGCTCCACGGGGTCGTCGGGGCGCACCGTGAAGATGTCCGTGGTCATGTACTGCGAGACCTTGTGGTAGCCGGTGTTCGCGCTGTCGTTCTCGTCGAGGCGCGCGGGCTCCCAGTCGGCCACGGCGGCGCCCTTCTTCTGCCGCGCGATCATCGCCGCCGTGAGCGCCGTGAGCCGCGCGCCGGGCGTGCCCTCTTCCTTCATGCCGGCGAGGGACACGAGGGTCCAGCGCGAGCCGGTGTGCAGCGACCGCACGCGGCGCTCGACGATGGAGAGGTAGCGATCGGCGTCCGCGGCGTCGACGCCGGCGCGCGCGAGGCCCGAGCGGGCGAGGGGCAGCAGCCGGTCGAGGAGCAGCGTCTGCGCGAGGACCTCCTCGCCGTCGAACCACATGAGCCGCGCGCCGAGGCCGTCGCGGGCGGCGGCGTAGAGGTTCGCGCGGGCGTGGTCGAAATCGATGCGCGAGGGGATGTCGTCGATGGTCGCGCCGAGCTCGCTCATGAGCCCGAGCCAGAGCGCCGCGCCGGCGACCTCGTCGGCGATGGTGGGGCCCGACGGAAGCACGCGAAGCTCGATGCGGAGGTGCGGCTTGCCGTTCTCGGAGATGCCGTAGCACGCGCGGTTCCAGCGGTAGATGGTGCCGTTGTGGAGCTGCAGCGCGCGGAGGCTCGGCGCGCGGCCGGCGTCGAGGGCGGCGATGGCGTCCTCGTCGATGTCGGTGCCGACGAGGGCGCGGACGCGCGCGATGTTCTCCTTGAAGAGGTCGACGACGCTGCCCGTCAGCCACCGCGATCCGAAGGACACGCGGCCCGCGCTCTCGCGCAGGTGCAGGCCCGGCGTGCGGATGTCGCAGGCCTGCTCGAAGAGGGCGATGCGCGTCTCGGCCCAGAGGCGGCGGCCGAAGAGCACCGGCGAGTTCGTGCCCGACGCGAGCACCGGCGCGAGCAGGAGCTGCGAGAGGTTGTAGAAGTGCACGAAGCGCTCGGGCTCGGCGAGCTGCAGGTGCACCTGGAAGCTCGCGTTGCACGCCTCGACCATCACCGAGTCGTGCTTCACCACGAGCTCGTCGAGGCCGCGGATGGAGAAGTCGAAGGCCTCGCCGCGGGCGTCGCCCATGGCGCGGCTGAGCCGCAGGTACCGCGGGTTCGGCACCATGTTCTCGAGGCCGAGGTCGGTCTTGAGGATCGTCGGGAGGATGCCCGCGAGCACCGGGCTCATCTCGAGGCCCGCCGCGGCGCCGCGCACCTTCTCGTAGAGCGCCGTGAGCTGCGCCTCCATCTGCGCGAGGCCCTTGCCCGCGAAGGGCTGCGGGTCGGCGTTCATCTCGAGGTTGAAGAGCCCGAGCTCCGTCGTGTAGTGCGGGTCCTCGAGGGCGTCGAGGATCTTCAGGGCGCCGGGCGCGGGGTGGTACGCGCGGTCGACGAGGAACAGCTCCTGCTCCGATCCGATGCGCGACACGCCGCGCTCGAACATGCCCTCGTTCCACATGCGCTCGAGGCCGCGCAGGTCGCCGAGCAGCGCGTGCACGAAGCGCCGCCGCGATGCGTCCTCGAGACCCTCGGCCACGTACTTCTGCGAACGCTCCCGTGTCATCGCGTCGTCGCTCCTGCCCCGCCCGTCACCGCGTCCACTCGTCGAGGTACTTCGGCAGCATCTCGCGCCAGGTCACCCAGTCATGGTGCCAGTCGGGCCCCCACGAATCCACGTAGTTCGGGACGCCCTTGGCGCCGAGCACCCGCGCGAGCTGCCAGCTCTCGCCGAGGTTCTCCCATCGCCCCTCGCCGGTCACGATCTGCACGTGACGGGTTCGCAACAGCTCGAGGTGCTTGCCCTGGAGCTTCGGCACCACGTAGAGCGGCGAGACCCAACGGAACATCTCCGTCGGCTCGTCGGCCTCGATGAACCGCATGATGTTGAACGTGCCGCTCATGGGCAGCGCGCGGTGGAACACGTCCGGCGAGCGGCACAGCGCCGCCACGGAGTGGAACGCGCCGATGGACGCGCCGGTGGTCCAGATCGGGATGTCGGTGGTCTTGCAGTCGGTGTAGATCGCCGGCACCACCTCGTGGCGGATCCACTCGTGGAACCGGTGCTGCATGTTCATGCGGTGCTCCGGCGAGCCCTCGCGGTTGAACCAGATGCGCCCCGCCACGCTGTCGGGCGAGTAGATCTTGATGCGCCCCGCCTCGATGAGCGGCGCGAGGGCCTTGATCATCAAGAAGCGCTCGATCTCCTCGGCGTCGCCGCCGGCCGTCGGGAACACCAGCACGGGCTGGCCGAAGGTTCCCCAGCGCGCGAGGGTGGCCTCGCACCCGAGGCGCGGCGAGTACCACGTCGACTTCAAGAACGACTTGTCTGCGTCGGTCATCCCACGGCTCCTGCGGCCCGCCAGGCCTGGATGCGCTGCCAGAACAGCTCGGTGAACCTCTCGACCTCGTGCGCCGGGAACAGCGCCGCCACCTTCTGGCGCACGGCGTCCTTGGCCTCGCGGGTGCCGAAGAACTCGGCGGCGACCTCGTCGAGGTGCCCGAGGTGCTTCGCGCAGAACTCCTCGAAGCGCGCCGTCTCGAAGCGCGCGTCGGCGATGGCCGCGTAGCGATCGAGCTTCTCGCCGTACGAGAGGTCCTTCGCGGCGACGGCGTAGAAGGGCTCCCAGTCGAGGGTGCGCGGCATCTTCCGCTTCGTCGCGGCGCAGAAGATCGTCCAGCGAAGGTACGACTTCACGAGCCACGGAAAGTGCCAGTGCAGCGACGTCACCTGCGAGTCGGGGCACGGGTTCGCGAAGTCGATGGGGTGCCAGATGCCGTTGCGCCGCAGCGACTCGCAGGAGTTGAACTCCCAGCCGAAGAACGCGTTGATGGTGAGCGTCACCTTGCGCAGGTGGTCGGCCTCGCCGGGCGTCAGGAAGTCGGTCTTCATGGTGTACCGGTCGTGCAGCGGCGCCGACGGGTCGTAGAGCACGTGGTGCGCCTGCGGGCCGAAGCCGATGGTGCGCACGAAGCGGTCGAAGCCCTCCACCGAGGCCTGCGCGTGCATCACCGCGGTGCCGCTGTCCTCGTAGGCCTTCCACGCCTCCTTGGCGTTGGTGACCCGCGTCACCGCGCGCCAGCCGCCGCCGTCGTAGGGCTTCAGGAACATCGGCCAGCCCAGCGCGTCGCCGATCTTGCCGAGGTCGAAGAGCTTGCCGTAGCGCTGCAGCGTGGGCCGCGTGTCGGGGTTCGGCGCGTAGCTCTTCGCGGGCACCATCACCGTCTCGGGGATGGGCATGCCGAGCTGCATCATGGCGCAGTAGCTCGTGTGCTTCTCGTTGGACTGGACGCTCCACGGGTTGTTGAACACGTAGAGGTCGTTCATCAAGATGCCCTTCTTGATCCACTCGCGGCTCGTGTGGAGCCAGTGCGTGAGGCGGTCGACGACGACGTCGTACTTCACCGGCTGGCGAAGGTTGAAGGGCTCGATGGTCACGCGCTCGACCTCGAAGCGCACGGTGTCGCCCTCGACCGGGATGCGCAGGTCGAGGCGCTTCATCATGTGCTCGAAGCAGAGGGGCCAGCAGATGTCCGCGCCCAGAGACAGCCCGATGCGCCGCGTCACTTCCGCCATCGATCGACTCCCTATTCGTAGATGAACATCAACGGTCCCGGCATCAGCCAGGACAGGCCCTCGCGCAGACGATCGCGCCAATTCTCCCAGTTGTGCCCGTCGCGCGACTCGACGAAGCGCACGTCCATGCCCGTGCCGTCGAGGAGCGGCACCATGGAGCGGTTCTCGTAGATCAGCGACTCGTACACGCCGCAGCTCACGAAGACGCGCTCGCTCACGGCCTTGGGCTCGGCGCGGTACTCGTTCACGAACTCGACGACGCGGTCGAAGAGCGGCCCGCGGCGGTTGCGCTTGCCGATGTCGGTGAACGCGAACGATCCCGACTGCAGGAGCACGCGGCCCCAGAAGCCCGGGTAGCGGTACGCCGTGGAGAGCGCCGCGACGGCGCCGAAGCTCGCGCCCATCACGCAGCGCGCCTGCGGGCGGTCGAAGAGCGGGAACCGCGACGCGAGGTGCGGCACGAGCTCCTTGGTGAGGTACCGCGCGTGGCGCTCGTCGTTGGCGTACTCGCGCAGGCGATCGGGCGAGTCGGTGAACGCCACGATCATGTCGGGGATCTCGAGGCGGTGGATGAGGTTGTCGAGCACCGTGCGCAGCGACGCGTACGCGAGGTAGTCGCTGCCGTCGTGCACCACGAGCAGCGGGTACTGCCGCGTGCGGCGGAAGCGCGCCGGCAGGTACAGGTGCCCGCTGCGGCGTCCGAGGGCGTCGCTGTCGAAGACGAAGGGCTCGACGTGGCCCTGCCGCGAGAGGCGGTCGTGCCGCGACCACGACGGAGCCTCGTAGCCCGAGCCCTGGAGCACCGAGTTCGCACCGAACGGATCGCGCGCGCGGTTCGGGTTGAGCGGGTCCTCGATCCACGTGCTGCCGCCGCCGCGGTGCACCTCGTACTTGTATTCGACGCGGGACCCCGACGGGATCTCCATGGTGAGGTGCCAGAGGTCCGTGCCCGGCGCGCGGTGCAGGTCGTTGGACGACTCGAGGCCGTAGATCCAGTGGCGCAGGTGCACGGCGTCGGCCTCGCCGCGCCACACGAAGGTCACCGAGGCGCCCTCGACGATGGGGAAGCGCCGCGACTCGAGGAACGCGCGGAGCCGCCCGGGCGTGACGGTCTCGGCGAGGAAGGCGTCGATGGCGAGGCGGTGCTTCAACGGGTCCTCCGCCCATGGAACGGCACCACGGCGCCGTCGGTCTTGAGCAGCTTCACGCCGTGTCCGTTGCCGAGCACGCCGTCGCGCAGGGTGACCCGCGAGCGGGCCGGGAACGCGAGGCACGAGGCCGGGGCGAAGCGTCGCGCGAGGCGCTGCACGCGGTCGCGGTCGTCGATGCGCAGGCGGCGCTCGGGCTCGGGGAGCACCACGACGTTGGGTACCACGCCGAGGCCCGCGTCGAGCACCTCGCTGGCGCCCGGTCCCTGCGGCGGCGAGTCGTGGAAGAGCACCACGCGGTCGCTGAGCGCCATGGCCCCGCCGGACCACGCGAAGACGGTCTTGCCGCGCAGCAGCGGGCCGATGCCGAAGAGCACGAGGCGGTTCACCAGCGTCGCGACGTGGCCGCCGGAGATGGCCACGGCGTCGCACACGGCGACGGCCTCGGTGATCTCCTCGCGGTGCCGCGCGAGCACCGGACGCGACGGAAGATCCCAGCGCGCCTCGTACTCGGAGCGGAGCTTCGCGCAGAGCTCGAGGTGCCATGCGTCGAGGTCCCGGATCGAGGCGAGGGAGGCCTGCGCCTGCTCCTCGGCGACGTCCGGCGGCGCCTCGCGCAGCGAGATCACGCGGTCGGCCTCGAGCAGGTGCTCGAGACGGATGCGGTAGACGTCCTGGCGGTAGCGCAGCGCGGCCTGGCGCTGGCGGTGTGCTTCGCGGAGCTCGGGGTCGTCGCGGAACACCATCTCGCCTCGGGCGTGCAGGCGGAGGTTCACCGTAGGCACGCCGAGGTCGGCGACGAGCTCCTCGTCCTCGGGCTCGCGCTCCTGCCAGCCGGCGGTGATGAGCGCGATGCGCCCCGTCACGCCGAGCTCCTTCACCGAGGTACCGAGGGTGGGGTCGAAGCGCTGGGCGCCGAGGAGGACCACGGCGGAGGTCGCGGGAGGCGTCACGGAGGAGCCCGGCACGCTAACAGAGCGCGGGCCGCCACGTCACGGGATTGTTGGAGGGAGACCGCGCCGACGAAGCAGCCAGCGCGGTCCGAGGAGCGGGCGGCGGGTCAGGCCGCGATGCGGCGGCGGCGCGTCGCCAGGACGGCGAGGCCCGCGAGGAGCAGCAGTCCGTGGCCGCCGCGCGGCGAGGTTCCCGTGCCCGCGGTGGTGCAGGAGCACGCGCCGCTGCCCGAGAGCGGACGAATCGCACCGGGAGCGCCAGCGTCCACCGGCTTGCCACCGTCCGCGGCCGCGGCCGCGTCGGCGGAGGCGTCGTCGCTCGCGTCGAGGGATGCGTCCGCGCCGGCGTCCGTCGTCGCGCCGTCGTTCGCCGCGACGTCGCTCGTCGAAGCATCGTCCGTCGAAGCATCGCTCGTCGAAGCATCGTCCGTCGAAGCATCGTTCGTCGCACCATCGTTCGCCGAGGCGTCGGCGCCCGCGTCGGTGCCCGCGTCGTCGATCATGCGCATCACGCACGCATGCGCCGAGGTGTCGCAGCGGCGCGTGCCGCTGCAGTCGTCGTCGGTGATGCAGCCGCAGAGCCCGGTGCCGAGGCACGCGGCCCCGGCACCGTTGCGGTCGCAGGACGTGAGGTCCGTGCTCGTGCACTGCGCGCAGGTGTGGTCGGCGCCGATGCACCGCGTCCGGCCGTCGCTGCGCGTCGCGCAGTTCGAGTCGGACACGCAGTCGACGCACGCTGCGGGCATGCTGCTCGTCGCCGTGAGGCAGTGCGGGTGCGCCGCCGGGCAGTCGCCGTCCATGGTGCACACGGCCGTGCAGTGGCCCGGCGTCGCCGGATCGGTGGACGTGCACACCAGGCCCGCGGGGCAGCCGTTGTGCGCAGTCCCCGGCCAGCACCCGTCGATGCACAGGTGCGTCGCCGCGTTGCACACGCGCCCCGACGTCGCGTTGCCGCAGTCGGAGTCCGTCGCACATCCGCAGAACGCAGGGTCCGTCGCCGCGGTGGCAGCGACGCAGGCGTGACCGCTGGCGGTCATGGCGCACGCGCTGGCGTCGCCGCCGGCGCCCGGAACGCAGAGCACGCAGCGATCGCTGGCGCCGTCGCACACCGGGGTGACCCCGGTGCAGGCCGCCGCCGCGGTGCTGGTGCACTGCTCGCAGCGACCCGCGAAGGTCCCCGCGGTGACGCACACCGGCGTGGCGCCGGAGCAGTCCGTCGCCGTGCACGCGCGGCACGCGTGGACGGTGCGGTCGCACACCGGCGTGGCGCCGGAGCAGTCGCCGTCGCCGGTGCATCCGACGCAGGTGTTGGTGGTGCCGTCGCACACCGGCGTGGCGCCGGCGCAGCCCGACGTCATGCCCGGGGCGCACTGCACGCAGGTACCCGCGCGCGCGCCGGTGGTCGCGCAGACGCCGAGGGCGCCGGAGCAGTCCGTCGCAGTGCACGCGCGGCAGGCCCGCGTGGTGCCGTCGCAGATCGGCGTGGCGCCGGAGCAGTTGCCGTTCGACAGGCAGCCCACGCAGGCGTTCGCCGTGGCGTCGCACACGAGGGCGCCGGTGCAGGCCCCGGCGTGCGTCGCGTCGCAGGCCACGCAGCGTCCCGAGCGGGTGCCAGTGGTCGCGCAGACCGGCGCGGCGCCGGTGCAGTCGGCCGCGGAGCAGCCGCGGCAGGTGTGCGTGGCGGTGTTGCAGATCGGCGTCGCGCCGCCGCAGTCGCCGTTGCCGAGGCAGCCCACGCAGGTGTCGGTGGTCGCGTCGCACACGGGGGTCGCCCCGGTGCACGCCGCCGCCGCGCTGCTCGCGCACTGCACGCAGCGTCCGGCGTTCGTACCGGTCGATGCGCAGACGCCGAGGGCGCTGGTGCAGTCCGTGGACCTGCACCCGCGGCACACGAGCATGCCCGGGTCGCAGATCGGCGTGGCGCCGCCGCAGTCGGTGTTGGCCACGCAGCCCACGCACTGGTCCGTCGCGGGGTTGCAGACCTGCGCGGTGGTGCACGCCCCGCGGCTCGCGGCGGTGCACGGAACGCACGCCCCGGCGCGGGCTCCGGTGGTCACGCACACCGGGCTCGCCGAGGGGCACTCGGCGCTCGAGGCGCACGCGCGGCACACGTGCGTGGTGGTGTTGCACACCGGCGTCGCGCCGGCGCAGTTGGCGTCGGTGAGGCACGGCACGCAGGTGTCCGTCGTCGGGTTGCACGCCGGCGTGGCGCCGGTGCAGGCCGCGGCGCTCGAGGCCGTGCACTGCACGCAGCGTCCCGCGAGCGTTCCCGCGGTGGCGCAGACGGCGGTGGCGCCGGAGCAGTCCGTGGCGCTCGCGGCGTTGCACGCGCGGCACGTGTGCGCGGTGGCGTCGCAGATGGGCGTCCCGGCGCCGCAGTCGGCGTTGGTGCGGCACGCGATGCAGACGTTGTTCGGCACGTCGCAGGTGGCGGGGGCCACGCACGCCGCGGCGTTCGTCGCGGTGCACTGCACGCAGCGCCCGGAGTTGGTGCCCGACGTGGCGCAGACCGGCGTCGCGCCGGAGCAGTCGGTGCGGGCGGCGTCGCAGGCGCGGCAGGTGCGCGTGGTGCCGTCGCAGATCGGCGTCGCGCCGCTGCAGTCGGCGTTGCCCGTGCACTGGCACACGTTGGTGGTGGTGTTGCACGTCGGCGTTCCGCCGCGGCAGGCGGTGTGGTTCGTCGTCGTGCACTGCACGCAAGAGCCGGCGTTGGCGCCGGTGGTCAGGCACGCGGGCGTGGCGCCGGAGCACTGCGCGTCGGACGTGCACGCCGTGCAGAGGTGCGTCGTCGGGTCGCAGTACGGGCGGTTGCCGCCGCAGTCGGCGCTCGTGGTGCACGGCGACGTGAGCACGCAGCCGCGCATGTTGAAGCGCCAGAGACCGGGCTGCGCCGGCGTCACGTTGCTCGTGGTGAGCAGGTTCAGGATGGCCGCGGTGCGCGAGCCCGGCAGCGCGAGGTAGTTCGTGCGGTCACCGGCGTCGAAGCCGGCCTGCGCGGGCGTGCCGCCGAGGCCGTTGGCGCCGCCGGACGCGTCGCCGGTGGTCCACGTCAGCGCGGAGTAGCGGAACTCGATGTCGTAGTTGTTCGGGTCCGCCGACGTCGGCGTGCGCCGGATCACGAGCTGGAACGTGTTCGTCGGCGTCGGGTGGCTGTTGTAGTAGCCGACCTGGTACCAGGTCACGACGAGCAGTCCGTCGGCGAGGTAGTAGTACGTGCGGTCCGCGGGGGGGCTGCCCGTGCCGCCGCCGCGCGTGTCGACGTCGGCCCACCACGGCGCGATCATCGGGTTCGTCGACGCCGGGAACGCCGTCGGCGTGTACGTCGGGACCGCCGCGGAGAACGTCACGTTCCCGTTGTTGTTCACGAACATCGTCGTGTGCGTCTGTCCGAAGAAGCACAGGCCCGACAGGTTGTAGGGAGCGAGCGCGATGGAAGCGCTGCTGTTGTCGTCGCCCACCGGGAGCTCGTTGGTGCCGAAGCCCGCCGGGCCTCCGAGCCCCGTGATGAGCGGCGCCTGCGCGAGCGCGCCGGCGGACGTGAGGAACACCACCGCCGCGGCGAGCATCGCCAGCCACGCGGCCGTCAGGGATCGGGTCTTCGTGGTCTTCATCGGGCGCCTCCAGGAGCGTGGGTCTCGGTGCAGGTCGGGCCGCCGTCGAGGATGCGGAACTCGACGCGGCGGTTGATGCCGCGCGCCTCGACGAGGGCGCGGCCGGTGAGCCCGGCCACGGGCCGGAGCGGGCGGCTCTCGCCGAAGCCGTGGGCCTCGAGGCGGTCGATGGTGACGTCGTGCAGCGACAGCCAGCGCACCACGCTCGCGGCTCGGCGCTCGGACAGCGTCTGGTTTCGGGCGTCGTCGCCGGCGTCGTCGGTGTGACCCTCGACGGCCACGCGGCGGATGTTCGACGCGCGGTGCATCGCGCGCGAGACCGCCGTGAGGATCCCGTTGCTGCGCGCGAGGATCACGTCGCTGTTCGACGCGAAGAACACGGGCCGCGCGACGTTGAGCTGGCAGTTCGAGATGTGCGCCTCGCTGGGGCAGCCGTTGCGCGCCGGGTCGGCGTCGGGCACGCCGGGCTGGTCGGGGCAGCGGTCGTCGGCGTCGAGCACCGTGTCGTGGTCGCGGTCGGGCACGGGGCAGCCCGGGCGCTGCGGATCCGGCGTCGGTCCCGCAGGCTCCGTGCGGCACTGGTCGGCGGCGTTGAGCACGCCGTCGTGGTCGTCCTCGCCGTCGGGACAGCCTGCGCGCGCGGGATCGGGCGTCGCGCCCTGGGCCTCGTCGGGGCACTGGTCGGCGGCGTCGAGCACGCCGTCGTGGTCGCGGTCGGCGACGGGGCAGCCGCGGCGCGCGGGGTCGGGGTGGTCGCCCGCGGCGTCGTCGGGGCACAGGTCGTCGGGGTCGAGCACGCCGTCCTCGTCGGAGTCGCCGAAGGGACAGCCGGGGCGCGCCGGGTCGGGGCGATTTCCCGAGGGCACCGCCGCGCACATGTCGTCGTCGTCGGGCACGCCGTCGTGGTCCGCGTCGGGGCGCGCGACGGGCGCGCGGTGCTCCGGCGCCCACGCCACCTGCGCCACCGCCCGCACGTCGGGCGTTCCCACGCCCTGCGAGAGCCCGGGTCCGGCGCCGAGGCCCACGAGCACCTTGTCGGCGAAGAGGTAGTGCGCGCCGGCGAGGAGCTCGCCGTTCGTGTAGCCCCAGCCGAACGCGTGGTCGATGACCGTCGAGCCGTAGAACTCGAGGCCCACGGTGAGTCGATCCTGCATGCCTACCCACGCCGCCGCGGCGGTGACGAAGAGGTCGGGGCCGACCTCCGTCGCGGTGCCGTTGGTGACCGGGCGGATGTGCCCGCCGAGCGACGCCGAGTACGCCACAGGGCCGATGCGCCCCGCCGCCGTCGCGTAGAGCCGCCCGCGGAACCCGTCGTCGGTGGTGAACGCGGCCGGTCCGAGGCCGAAGAGCGCAGCGTTGAAATAGAATTCGCCGCCCACGTGCAGCGAGACGCGGTCCGTGTCCGCGTGGTTCCAGAGACGCACGCGAACGCCGAGCCGCGGGTCGCCGGCGGCGGGCGACGACATCGCCGCGAGGCCGCCGGAGGGCGTGCCGTCCTGCACGAGCGAGAACGGCAGCGAGAGGTGCACGTTCACCCGGTCGAGGAACGACACGCCGACCTGCGCATGGAGCACCAGCATGTGCTCGACGATGCGGTCGGAGATGCCCGTCCCTTGGCCGCCGTTGCGGTCGACGAGCGGGTCGTGGGCGTAGTCGGCGAGGATGCCGAAGCGCAGCGCGACGCGGTCGGAGCCGTTGTACCAGGGGCGGTCCGCAGCGAAGAACGTGTCGCCGGCGGGGGACGGATCGAAGCGGTCCAGCGCCCATCCGTGCGTCTGCGCGGAGGCGTTGGCTGCGAGGCCGAGGGTCGCCGCGGCGGCGAGGCCGGCGGCGCGCCGCGCGATGCGGCGTTTCGATGGATGCACGAGTTCCTCCTTCGCCCGGCGAGCGCGTCGACCGGGCCGATCCCCTGCTCGAAGCGCCCGCGCCGACCCGATTTCGGGCGTCGACGAGGGTTCCTCGCACACCGGCGGGGAGGGCCGGCGCGCGAGCCCGAGCACGCATGATCCCCGCGCTCGGGGGAACGTGTGTAGGCGGCTACCGTTCTGCTGGCAAGGGTCGACGCGCAGACCGTGCGCGACCGGGTATCGGGCGGTGTAGGAGGCTGTCCGGTGCTGTCAGGTGGCGCGCACGCGCACGGTGCGACCGACGGCGTCGAGGATGCCGCGGAGCGTGTCGTAGTCGGTGTGCTTGAAGCGCATCCACGCGTTGGCCATGTAGCCGGCCTCGACGGGCTGTGTGGGTGTGCCCGGCGGGGGCAGGTGCTGGTCCATGAGGTGCGCGCCGAAGCGGTGCTGGACCTCGTCGAGGCCCTGGTAGCCGGCGATGCGCCCGTCGCGGTCGGGGCGCAGCGCGATGATGCCCGCGCTGTACCGCCGCGACAGCCGCTGGCTCGGGCGGCCGTGTACGACCGCCATGGCCCACTCGCGGTAGATGTCGATGTCGTTGCCGGCGGCGTAGAGGTCCCACGCGCGCACGCCCGGCGGGCGGCAGCCGATCTCGCTGAACTTCAGCCCCTTGGGGCCGAAGAACCACTCCATGTGCGTCGCCGACGTCTCGATGCCGAGGGCCGTGATGACCTTCTGGCCCATGGCCTTCACCTCGTCGTAGCCCGGCGCGTCGGTGCGGTTCGTCGCGATGAACTGCGGCGAGATCCACCGCGTGCGCATCGCCTCGAGGACGTTCGGGTAGTAGTGCGTGACGAAGTCGTGCACCACGCGGCCGCCGATGGAGATGGTGTCGTAGAAGCCCTCGTGGCCCTCGATGAACTCCTCGACGGCGACGCTGCGCCCGGAGCCCACGCCGAAGCTCGCGAGGGCCTCGGCGAGGCCGCGCTCGTCGTCGACGCGCACGGTGCCCGACGCGCCCGCGGCGTCGCGCGGCTTGACCACCAGCGGGAAGCCAACGCGCGCGGCGAAGTCGCGGATCTCCGCGGCGTCGTCGGACCCGATGGACTGCGCGCAGGGCACGCCGGCGGCGCGCAGCGTCTCCTTCATGGAGGGCTTGTCGCGGCAGAGGTACGTGGTCTTCACGCTGGTGCCGGGGATGCCGCAGCGCTCGCGCACCCGCGCCGCGCACATGACGTGCGACTCGATGGTGGCCTCGAGGCGGTCGAGGCGCACGCGCCCTTGGATCCATCGCACGGCGCGCTCGACCTGGGCCTCGTCGGTGACGTTGCCGATCTGCTCGTAGTGCGTGAGCCAGTGGCGCAGGCCGTCGTCGAGGGCCTCCTTGGGGCGCTCGCCGATGCCGATGACGCGGGCCCCGGCCTCGTGCAGGGCGCGCGCGAATTCGCGCTGGTTCGCGGGGAAACACGGCTCGAGGAGGGCGACGTCGATGCTCATGGCCGGGCACCGTACCAGAGCCCGCGGCGCGATGGGGCGTGAGCTTCGGCGTGCGGTGCTGATAGGGTGAGAGCAGCCATGAACATCCTCTTCGTGTCGTCGGAGGTCGCGCCGTTTGCAAAGACCGGAGGCCTCGGCGACGTGTCGGCGGCGCTGCCCCGGGAGCTTCGCGCGCGCGGCCACGACGTGCGCATCGTCGTGCCCATGTACGCCCGCGTGCACGCGCCGGGGCGGACCTTTCGCGAGGTCATCCCGGAGCTCGTCTTCGCGCTCGGCGGGCGCATCGTGCGCGTGGGCATCTACGCCGCGACGCTGCCCGGCAGCGACGCCGAGGTGTACTTCGTGCGCTGCCCGTCGCTCTACGACCGCCCGAACATCTACGGCAGCGGCGGCGACGAGCACCTCCGCTTCGCCGTGCTCGACTGGGCCGCGCTCAAGCTCTGCCAGGCGCTCCGCTTCGCGCCCGCCATCGTGCACTGCAACGACTGGCAGACGTCGCTGATCCCGCTGCTGCTCCGCACGCTCTTCGCGTGGGACAAGCTCTTCGACGGCGCGCGCACGGTGCTCACGATCCACAACCTCGGGCACCAGGGAACGTTCCCCGCGTCGGCGGCGGCGGAGTGCGGCCTCGGCGCGACGCTCGGCAGCGTGCACCAGGACGAGCTCCACGCCGGCCGCTTCGGCTTCCTGCTCACGGGCATTCTCTATGCGAACGCGCTCACCGCGGTGAGCCCGACGTACGCGCGGGAGATCCAGACGCCGGAGCACGGCGTGGGGCTCGACGGTTACCTGCGGGGCCGCCGCGACGTGCTGCGCGGCATCCTCAACGGCATCGACGACACCGAGTGGAACCCCGCGGCGGACGCGCACCTCGCGGACCGCTTCGACGCCGACGACCTGCGTGGCAAGGAGCGCTGCAAGGCCGCCCTCCTGGACGGCGCGGGGCTGCCGTACCGCCGGGAGCTCCCGGTGGTGGGCGTGGTGTCGCGGCTGGTGTGGCAGAAGGGCTTCGACCTCTGCGAGCAGGTGCTCCCGTCGATGCTCGAGCGCCGCGCCTTTCAGCTCGTGGTGCTCGGCACCGGCGAGCCGCGCTTCGAGGAGTTCTTCTCGCGCCTCGCGCGGGCGTTCCCGCGGCAGGTGGCGTTCCGTCCAGCGTTCAGCGAGAAGCTCGCGCACGCCGTGGAGGCCGGGTCGGACCTCTTCCTGATGCCGTCGCGCTACGAGCCCTGCGGGCTCAACCAGATGTACAGCCTGCGCTACGGCACGGTGCCCGTGGTGCACCGCACCGGCGGCCTCGCCGACACCGTGTGGGACTTCAACCCCGCGTCGGGCCGCGGCACGGGCTTCGTGTTCGAGCACTTCGACGCCGGCGGCCTCGGGTGGGCCCTCGGCCGCGCCCTCGACACCTGGGGCTCGGGCGCGGGCAGCGATCGCGCGCGCTGGGAGCACCTGCAGCGCAACGGCATGCGGCTGCCCTTCGGCTGGCGCCACCGCGTCGAAGAATACCTGGAGCTGTATCAGCAGCTCGCGCCCGGGGCGTAGCTCCGGCGGCCTCGCGCGGGTCAGCCCGCGTAGTGCACGCGCAGGGTCTCGACGATGGTCTTGAGGGCCTTCTCGACGACCTCGGTGCGCTCGTCGCGCACGACGACGTAGCCGTCGCCCTCGTAGCCGTCGGCCTTGGGGGCGCCGATGCTCGGGAGCTTCGCCTCGACGACCCACTTGCCCACGGCCTCCCAGGTCTCGTGCACGCCGGTGACGGCGGCCACGCGGCCGTGCCCCATGCCGCGCAGGAACGCGCTGCCCACGGCGTACTTGCGCTTCCACGGACCGTCGAACTCGCCGTCGACGACGGCACGCACCCACGCGCGGTAGAGGTCCACGTCGTGCGCGAGGCCCGTCATGAGGCTGATGTTCGCGCCCGGCGGGCGCTGCGCGATCTCGCCGATGACGGTGCTGCCGTCGGGGCGGCGGAACCACTCCATGTGCGTCATGCCGTCCTCGAGGCCGAGGGCCGCGATGGTCTTGGCGCCGACGGCGCGCACGGGGTCGAACTCCGGGCCCGAGACGTCCCGCGGGAGCATGCAGCACCACTGGATCCACGGGTTCTCGAGGGCCTCGAGGCACGTCGGGAGGTACCGCGAGATCGACGTGATCTGCGGCCTTCCGCCGAGGCTGATGCTCTCGAAGCTGAACTCCTGGCCGCGCAGGAACTCCTCGGCGAGGATCGGGTTGCGCTCGCTCGCGCCCATGGACCGCGCCGCGCGCCAGAGCTCGTCGAGGGAGTTCACGCGGTACGTGCTCTTGGCGCCCATGCCCGCCGGGGGCTTGAGCACCATGGGGAACCCCGCCTCCTCGGCGAAGGACCGCGCGTCGCCCTCGTCGCGCAGCACGCGGCTGCGGGCCACCGGGAGCCCGGCGGAGCGCAGCGCGGCCTTCATCAACGACTTGTCGCGAAAGAGCTCGGCGACCTCCGGGGGCGTCCCCGGCACGCCGAAGTGCTTGCGCGCCTGCGCGAGCTGCACCATCAGCGCCTCGAGGATGCCGATGATGCGGAACGGCGCTCCGTGCCGGCGGCGCAGCACCTCGACGGCCTCGAGGAGGTCGCCGAGGTCGAGGGGCTTCGTGACCCGCACCACGTCGGCGTAGAGCTTCGCGTCGTCGCCGCCGGGCGGCGTGTGCACCACCCCGAGCAGCCGCACGTCGCGCAGCTTCGACGCGGCGCGCACGAAGCGCATGGTGACCTCGGTGGGAAAGGGCGCGACGAAGATGACGTTTCTCGGCATGGCGGCGGGGGCCGAGGATGTCGGCACGACACGGCGCAGGTCAACGCTGCTTTCTGGTAGCGTACGCGCCCATGCGCGTCGTCTTCCTCTCGCCGTCCTATCCGCCGGAAATGGTCCAGTACACCCGCGGCCTCGCCGAGGTCGGGGCCACCGTCTACGGCGTCGGCGACACGCACCGCTCGGCGCTCCCGCCCGAGGTGCGCGCGCACCTGCACGACTACCTGCAGGTCCCTCGCATCATGGACGAGGACGACGTCATCGCGCGGGTGTCGGCGTGGCTCCGCGGCCGCGAGGTCGACAACGTGCTCGCGAACTGGGAGCCGCTGGTGATCCTCGCGGCGCGGCTGCGCGAGCGCTTCGGCATCCCCGGCATGAGCGCCGACACGGTGCGCGGCTTTCGCGACAAGCAGCTCATGAAGGAGCGCGTGCGGGCCGCCGGGCTCCGCGTTCCGCGGTCGCGCCGGGTGCGCAACGAGCGCGAGATGCGCGCGGCGGCCGAGGAGATCGGCTTCCCGCTGATCCTCAAGCCCATCGCGGGCGCGGGCAGCGCCGACACGTACCGCGTGCGCGACGCGCGGGAGCTCGACGAGACGATCCCGAAGATGCGCGGCATCCCCGAGGCGAGCTGCGAGGAGTACGTCGAGGGCGAGGAGTTCACCTTCGACACCGTCTCCATCGGCGGCGTCCCCGCGTACGAGAACATCGCGGCGTACCTTCCGAAGCCCATCGAGATGCGCTCCATCGAGTGGATCTCGCCGGTGATCATCACCGTGCGCGACATGGCGCAGCCGCGCTTCGCGGCGGGCATCGAGCTCGGTCGCAACGTGCTCAAGGCCCTCGGCATGGGCGACGGCTTCACGCACATGGAGTGGTTCCTGACGCCCAAGGGCGAGGCGGTGTTCGGCGAGATCGGCTGCCGCCCCGGCGGCGCGTGCCTCGTGGACCAGATGAACTACACCGGCGACATCGACCTGTTCCGCGAGTGGGCGCGGGCGGCGTGCTGGCGGCGCTTCGAGGCCCCGACGGCGCGCAAGTACAACACCGGCATCGTGTTCAAGCGGGCCCTGGGTCGCGGGCGCATCACGCGCATCGAGGGTCTCGGCGCGTGGCTCCGCGACGCCGGCCGCTGGTGCGTCGAGGAGCGCCTGCTGCGCCCCGGCACGCACCGCCGCGACTGGAAGCAGACGCTGCTCTCCGACGGCCACGTGATGGTCCGGCACCCGGACTGGGACGAGGCGCACCGCCTGTCCTTCGCGGCGGCGACGGGCATCAAGATGTACGCGGAGTAGCGGTCAGCGGGGGTCGCGGCGGCGCGATCCGCGGAGGCCGGCGGCGCAGAGGCCGAGGGCGAGGAGCCCCACGCCGAGGTCGCCGTGCGTCTCGACGCCGTGCCACGGGCTCGGGCGGAGCTGCGGGTGCGGGAAGCGAATGGCCGTCGCGGGCACCACCGGCACGGGCAGCGCGATGACGTCCTCCGGGGCGGGCGGCGGCTCGAGGAGCTCGTCGGCGCTCACGAGCTCGGGCCCCGGCAGCGCGGGGTGCACCGGCAGCGGCCGCGTGCGGCGGTGCCAGCGGCTGCGGTCGCGGGTGCGGAACCGGCGAGGCTTCACGGCGCCCTCGCGGTGGCGGCGGGCGTGCAGACGGCGGCTCGACGAGAGGGCCTCGAAGGACGACACCGCCGACGCGCTCGCGAGGACCACCGGGTGCTCGACGACGGTGGACGTCACCGCGGCGGCGCGGTTGCGGGAGCGCGGGCGGCGCAGCGTGAAGCGGTCGACGAGGGTCCCATCGGGGCGCAGCGCGGTGAACTCGAGCTTCTCGCCGTCGGCGTCGACGCGCACGTAGTGGTGCTGCGACGAGAAGAAGCGGGTGTACGGGCGGGGAATGCGCTGGGCGTA
>CAIMWA010000229.1 GCA_903845045.1 uncultured delta proteobacterium
GGGGCCCGGCCGGACGCCGCGAGCGCGTCGAGTACGATTTGCGCCTCCTCGGGCGACCAGCGGCGCTGTCGAAGAACTCGGGCGAGGGTTGTAGAGACCGGACGCGACATGGGATACCTCCACGTGCGTACGTGCGCCTTCCTGCGGGCAGCTTCTACACAGCGAGGTCGGGGCGGTTACGTACGAACTGGTAGCGGTCGCGTAGCGCTCCGCCGTCGAACGCTCGTCTACGACCCGGAATCGATCGATGCGTCGAACTCCCGGCCGGCGTCCGCACCGGTCCCGGTCTCGCGATGGAGATCGCCGAGGTCGGGCGTGGCGTTCGGGATGTCGCGCATCGACGGGCCGATGCCGGCGTCGGACGAACAGTGCAGCCGAACGGGAATGTGAAAGTCCAAGCTGCCGGTGCCGTTCAGTCGGTAGTTGTCGTCCCAGCTCCACGAACCGTCGAACGGCGCGCATCCCGGAGCCGTGACGCGAACCCGCAGAGGATCGGCGCATGAGTGAAGGATGATCTCGTTCCCACACTCGTACTCGTTGAGTACGACTCCGCTGCCGGTCACCAGTGTGGGGCGGCCCCGGACGAGGACCAGGCCGAACCCGAACTCGGGTCGATACTGTGCGTGGTCGTCGCCGGAGCTTCCCTGCGAGCAGACCACCCTCGCCGACGGCAGCTCGATCGGACTGCCGTCCTCGGTGAATAACCCGATCTCCGCCAGCGTCACCGTGAGGCGGCCCGGAGCGTACGAACTGCACAGGGGATCAAGGTAGGACGGACTGCACGTCGACGCAAGTGCGCCGACGAGCAGGAGCGGCATAGGGACGCGCGCGTCAGGTCGACCCATTCTGGAAGTGGAAGAGGATCTCGTCATCGCCGACGAACCGGTGCGAGACGCGTACGTTCCCGACCATCGATCCGGCCCGGAAGCCCGTGCCGATGATCGCCGTGTTCGAGCCGGACCCCGGCGAAGCGGCAGGTGCCGCCGCGCCGCACGGAGCTCCGTTCGACACCGTGTCGAGGACCCCGTCAACGAAGAAGCGGATGACCGGGGCGCTCGGGTTCCGCCGGTCGAACCGGACGGCGACTTGGTGGGATGCGCCGTCGTCGACCCGACGCGTGCCGTACAGCGGGCAGAGCGTGTTCGAGCCGGCTGGCTGATACGAAAAGTGGAGGGCACCTGGGACGAGGCCACCGGTCGGCGTCACGCCGAACCAGTAGTTGCGGGGGTTCTCCTTCGCGATGACGCCCTGCCACGCCGAATCCGTCGAGATTCGCACGTACGCTTCGATCGTGAACGAGTTGTCGGGGTTGTAGCCGAGGTCGACCGGGCCACGATCCGAGCCGAACTCCATCTCGTCCACGGTCACGCCGGGCGAGTTGTACGTCGTCGCGCGGTATGCGCAACCCGTCGGCGACCACGACACGCCCGTGTCGGTCGCGACGCTCGCCGGAACCGTGACGATCGCGTCGCGTGCGTGCGGGTCACGTAGCGGGAGCCACGAACACGCGGGGAACCGCGTCACGAGGATCGAGTCGACCACCGTTCGTACCACCTCGGGTTGGATGCCGACGTTCGACACGGGCGTGCCGCGTTCGGTCGCCACGCGATATGGCGTCTGCGCCCGGTCGAAGCCGGGGTGCCCCATGGGATGGCCGAAGGCGTACCGGAAGATGCTCGTGTACTGGGCGATCGCACCGGTCGCGACGGCGAGCGCGGAGGACGTGCCGCCAAAGTTGTCGTAGTACTGCTGACCCTGCACGTTGGTGCCGGCTGGGGGCGGGTTCGGATCGATCGTGCCGTACGCAACGCTCGGAGTGCCGGCCACGACCACGTGCGAGCCCCACGCGTTCAGGACAACCCGCGAGCCGTAGTTCGAGAAGCTCGAACGCGCGAGGGGGGACGTGGTGCTGTTCGCGCCGACGAGCAACGCGCCAGAGTCAGGCTCGACGTTGACGATTCCGTCGATGAGCCGCCCATTGTTTCCGGCGGCTTCGAGGACGATCGTCCCGAGCGCGCTCGCGACGTGGATACTGTCGTAGACGTCGGATTCCGTCTCGATCGGACGTTGGACCCACGGGTCTACCAACGAACTATTGGACGAGGCGATCTCGGTAAGGATGACGTCGCCCTCGGCGATCTGTTGAGCGGCGCGAAGTACGGCCTCTGCCGAATCGGAGCAGGACCAGAAGAAGCACGTGTCCCCGGTCGGAGAAAAGCCCCGGGACACGTTGGGAACGAACACTCGGGACCCAGGGCAAGCTCACGTTCCTCCCTCTGATTCCGCAGGGATACCGGTCAGCAGGACTCGCACCGCGTAGCGCGGATCGGCGGCGGCGCGGAACTGCTTCGTGGGAGCGCCTGCGCGCATGGACTTCTCCCGCCGCAGCAAGACCAGCGCGATGCGACGCAGGAGCGCGAA
>CAIMWA010000230.1 GCA_903845045.1 uncultured delta proteobacterium
GCGGAGTCGCGCACGCTGGTGGAGCAGTCCATCGGGCGCGGCTTGCGCCTGCCCTTCGGCCGGCGGGTGAACGTGGCTGCCGTCGACCGGCTGACCATCGTGGCGCACGACCGCTTCCAGGAGATCGTCGACGAGGCCAACCGTCCCGACTCGCCGGTGCGGGCGATGGAGCGGGTGTACCTCGACGACCTGGTGCGCCCGGGCGGCACCGCGCGGCCGGTGGACGTGCCCTCGATGGCCGACCTGCTCATGGGCTCGGCGACGCTGCCGCAGGCGCTCGTGAACGCGGGGCTGACGCCGCCGACGCCGGTCTTCGTCGTCGCGACCGAGGAGGACCGCGCGATCGTGCGGCACTTTCGGACGGTCATCGAGCAGGACGCACGCGCGGCGCAACCCTACGCGGCGAGCGGGTCGACGGCTGGCACCCGAGCCGAGCGTCTCCTGCGCGAGGCGCAGGTGTCCTATCGCCCGACCCAACCTGATCTACCGGGGGTGAAGGAAGATCCCGACGCGCTGCGGAAGAAGTTCGAGCTGCTCGTGCAGAGCTTCATGTCCCGGACCATCGAGGTGCCGCACATCGTGGTGGTGCCGAGCCAGGACGTGCGGGTGACCTTTGACGACTTCGACCTCGACGTGAGCGCCTTTTCGCAGCCCAAGCCGATGGAGGACGACATCAAGGTGCAGCACCTCGACTCCAACGAGCAGGAGGTCATCTCGGCGCGCGGCGGGGACTTCGTCGCGGTCACGCCCGACGAGCACATCGTCAACGTCCTGATGGACATGCCGCTGATCCCCTACCAGGAGCCGTTGAACGCGCTGCTGCACAAGCTCGCCGGTCAGGTGGTGTCCTTCGTGGAGAGCTACGTCGGCGACCCCGACGCGGTGGAGCGCGCGGTGCGCCAGCACGCCGCCGCCTTCGGCGCGCTCGTCTACGCCCAGCTCAAGGTCCACCGCCGGGTGAACGCCACGCGCTTCGAAGACCGCGTGGTGCAGGGCTACGAGATCCTGAAGCCCGACGTGGTGGAGATGCTCCCCAACGAGCCGCTGCGAAACTTCCGCACGCCGGTCGACGAGCGGCAGGCGATCCGCCGGATGCTCTTCGTGGGCTTCAAGCGCGCGCTCTACCCCTTGCAGCGGTTCCAGTCTGATCCCGAGCGGCGCTTCGCGATCTTGTTGGAGGACGACCCAATGGTCGAGAAGTGGGTGAAGCCCGCGCCCGGCCGCTTCCGCATCCACTGGCGCGAGGAGCACCGGTACGAGCCCGACTTCGTGGTCGAGACCACGACCGGCCGCTGGCTCTGCGAGCCCAAGCGCGACAGCGAAATGAACTCCGAGGAGGTCGTCGAGAAGGCACGCGCCGCGACGGCCTGGTGCGAGCGGGCGACGCGAGTGACGGCCGAGAGCGGGGCGAAGCCCTGGGGCTACCTGCTCATCCCCGCGAGCGCCATCAACGCGGCGCAGACCCTCGCCGGCCTCGTCGCCCGCTACCGATCCTGACCGGGGCGCCCGCAGGGCCTGCGTTGCGCCCTGCGAGGCGTTGTCCTGGGCCTGCGAGGTCTGCCTTCGTCGCTGCGAGGTCTGCCTTCGTCGCTGCGAGGTCTGCCTTCGTCGCTGCGAGGTCTGCTTTCGCCGCTGCGAGGTCTGCTTTCGCCGCTGCGAGGTCTGCTTTCGCCGTTGTGAGGTCTTCCGGGAGCCTGCGAGGTCTTCCGGGAGCCTGCGAGGTCTGCCGGAACCCTGCAAAAGCTCCTTCTCGCCCCCCGCGCTGCGGCGGTATATTCGCCGCACCCATGGCCAAACCCACACGTTCCGCAAAATCTTCGTCTGTCTCTGCCCACACGAAGCTCGATGAGCTGACCACCGCGCTGTCGACGACCGAGGTCGCGCGGCTTCCCTCGCGCGCGAAGAAGCGCGCCCAGCACAGCGCGCTCATCGCCGTGGCGGCGCGCGAAGACGCCGCGGCGCTGCTCATGGTTCCGCTCGAAGACGGCGCGCTCCAGCCGTGGGAGCTCGACGTGTTTCCCGTCGCGGCGAAGGCCGCCGTCGACCTCGCCGACGCCGTCGGCGCCGATCGCCTCGGGGCGGCGAAGCTCACTCCGGCCGAGGCGACGTGGCTCGCCACCGTGCGCTCCGATCAGGCGCTGCTGCTCTCGGCCTTTCGGCGGCTTCGCTTCAAGGGAGACTCGGCGAAGCTCC
>CAIMWA010000231.1 GCA_903845045.1 uncultured delta proteobacterium
CCGAGGTCTTCGGCCTCGCCCCCCTGGACCAGCGGCTCCGCGAGGCGGCGCGCGCCCTTCGCGGCGATCCGCACACGCCCCCGACGCGCTGGGACGCGTCGTCGCTGCGCATGTTCCGCCCGCGCATGGCCCTGCCGCTGTGGCTGGGACGGCCCGCGCAGGGGCGCCGCGTGCCGATCTACAACCTGTTCAACCACGAACGCCCGCCGCCGGAGCTCGGGTGGAGCGTGCGCGTGACGAAGGTGCGCGACTTCATGGGCACGGGCCTCACCTACGACAGCCACAACGGCACCGACTTCGCCGTGCCGGTGGGCACCGTCGTCGTGGCCGCGGCGCCGGGCGTCGTGCGCCGCATCTCGCGCGAGTTCGACCGCGGCGGTCTCAAGGTCTTCATCGACCACGGCGCGGGGCTCGTGACGTCGAGCAACCACCTTGGTCGTGCCCTCGTGCGAACCGGCGATCGCGTGGCCCGCGGACAGCCCGTGGCGCTCTCGGCGTACAGCGGCCTCGACGGCCTCGCGACGTTTCCCTTCGGCGCGCCGCACGTGCACTTCAACGTCTGGCTCGACGGCGACTACGTCGATCCCTTCGCGTCGGCGGGAGGAGTGGCGCTGTGGCGCAACGGCAACTGGCCGGTCCCCGCGGGGCCTGGCGAGCGCGACGACGAGGTGCCCGCGAGCGACTGGGACCTCGCCGGCGTCGAGGCCGCCATCGCTGCGTGCACGGACCCCGACGCGCAACGCGCGATGTCCGCCGAGGCCGAGCCCGGCGCGCGGGCCCTCGGAGCGCTCTTCCAGGTCAACTACTACCCGATGCGCTTTCGGAGCGCGCCGTCGCTCTACGCGCGAACGCACCCGCGCACACCGAGGCTCGACCTTCCGTTCCGCGCCGAGGACTTCGACGGCATCGCGTTTCCGCACGGGGGCGAACCGCCCGCGGCGTGATGCCGGGACGGGCGCTCAGGGCACCTCGCCGCGACGGTCGACGACCTCGGGGCGCGTCATGAGGTCGCGCACCTCGGGGGTCATGCGCAGCACGCGTCCGTCCCGCGAGACCAGCGCGTGCCGCGTCGTCGCCGTGGCCAGGGGCTCGTCCTCGCCCTCGCGACGGATCTCGTAGGCGATGCGCATCGACGCCGCGCCGATCTCGGTGACCTCGAGGCGCACCGCCAGCACGTCGTCGAAGCGCGCGGGGCGGCGGTACCGGAGGTTCGCCTCGACGACGACCACGAGCACCCCGGAGTCCTCGAGCGCTGCGTAGTCGCCGCCGCGCCGGCGGATGAACTCCTCGCGGCTGCGCTCCAGGTATTTCAGGTAGACGGTGTGGTGCAGCAGCCCCATGCGGTCGACGTCGGCGTAGTTCACGCGGACGTACATCGTGCTCGTCGCGTGGGGGATCGGTGCGGTCATGCGGCGCACCGTACCGCAGGCGCCGGCCGCGGGTGCGCGGGGTATGCTGCGCGCCATGCAATCGCGCGTGCTGATCGTCGACGACGACGCCGAGCTCGTGAAGCTCCTGGGCATCGTCCTGTCTCGCAAGGGTTTCGCCACCAAGGCCGTGCGCTCCGGCGCCGACGCGCTCACGGCCCTCGCCGCCGAGAACTTCGACGTCATGCTCACCGACGTGCAGATGCCGGGCATGGACGGCATCGCACTCTGCGAGCGCGCCGTCGCCGCGCACCCGGCCCTCGCGGTCATCGTGCTCACGGCCTTCGGCTCCATGGACACGGCGGTCGCGGCGATCCGCGCCGGCGCCTACGACTTCGTCACGAAGCCCGTGGACAACACCGTCATCGCGCTGGCCGTCGAGCGCGCCGCGCGGCACCGCGCGCTGAAGGACGAGGTGCGGCGCCTGCAGGTGATGAACCCCGGCGCCGACGCCGCGACGGTGCCCGGCCTCCTCGGGAGCTCGCCGTCGATGCGCAGCGTCTTCGACCTGCTGAGCCGCGTCGCCGACACCGAGTCGACGGTGCTGCTCACCGGCGAGTCGGGCACCGGCAAGGAGCTCGCGGCCCGCGCGATCCACACGCTGAGCCGGCGCGTGCAGGGACCCTTCGTCGCGGTGAACTGCGCAGCCGTGCCCGCGCAGCTCCTCGAGAGCGAGCTCTTCGGCCACAAGCGCGGGGCGTTCACCGACGCGCGCAGCGACCGCAAGGGGCTCTTCCAGCAGGCCGACGGGGGCACGCTGTTCTTCGACGAGGTCGGCGAGATCCCCGTGGAGCTGCAGCCCAAGCTCCTGCGCGCGCTGCAGGAGCGCATGGTGCGTCCGGTGGGAGGCGAGGGCGAGGTCTCGGTGAACGTGCGGGTGCTGGCGGCGACGAACCGCGACCTCGAGACCGCCATCGAGGAGCACCGCTTTCGCGAGGACCTCTACTACCGCCTCAACGTGATCAACGTGCCGCTGCCGCCGCTGCGCTCCCGCGGCGCCGACGTGCTCGTGCTCGCGCAGCAGTTCATCGACGGCTTCGCGGCGCGCGCCGGCCGCAAGGTGAAGGGGCTCACCCCCGAGGCCGCGTCGCGGCTCATGGACTACGCGTGGCCCGGCAACGTGCGCGAGCTTCAGAACGCCATGGAGCGCGCCGTGGCCCTCGCGCGCTACGAGCAGGTGACCGTCGACGACCTCCCGGAGAAAGTGCGGCAGTACCGCCGTTCCCACGTGCTCGTGGCGAGCGACGACCCGCGCGAGCTCGTGCCGATGGAGGAGGTCGAGCGGCGCTACATCCTTCGCGTTCTCGAGGCCGTCGGCGGCAACAAGACCCTCGCCGCGGACACCCTCGGCCTCGACCGCAAGACGCTGTACCGCAAGCTCGAGCGCTACGCGCAGGGCGGCTCCTGACGGCGTCGATGCGCCGAACGCGTGCGGAGCGCTCCGCACGAGCGTAGGGTGCGCGCGCCGGCGCATGACCCCCCGGATCCCGAAGACCCCCTCGAACGCGCGCTGCACCTCGCGGCCCGCGTCGCTCCCGTCGCCGCGAAGCCGCGGCGTCCTGCGGTGAGCCCCATCCCCCTGAGCCTCGTCGATGAACCTCGTCGCCCTCGCCGGGCTGATCCTCCTCTTCGGCGCCGGGGCGTCGCTGGTGGCGCGCCGCAACTCGTTCCGCATGGCGTGGCCCCTCGCCACGCAGTTCGCGGCGACGGTGCTGGTCCTCTTCGTGGCGCTGCCGGTGCTGCGCAGCGGCGTGACGCTCGATGCGGCGTCGGCGTGGTCGTACCCCATCGAGGTGCTGCGCCGCCGGCTCGACCCGCTCGGCGCGTTCTTCCTCGCGTGGTCGCTCCCGATGACGCTGCTCGGAAGCACCTACGCCGTGGGCTACCTCGCGCCCCACCTCAAATCGGGACGCAACGCCGGCGCGCACTTCGCGCTGCTGAACATGGTCGCCCTGTCGTTCCTCATCATCTACACGGCCGACAACGCGCTGATCTTCCTCTTCGGCTGGGAGATCGCCGCCGTCGCCGCGTGGCTCCTGGTGATCTGGGACTACCGCACGCAGAAGGTCCGCTTCGCGGGCTTCAACTACCTCGTCTCGACGCACGTCGGCCTCTTCGTCCTCGTCGCGGCGTTCATGATCCTGCACAGCCAGACCGGGTCCACGGACCTCGCGTCCTACGGCCCGTTCCTGTCGCGTCCCAGCCAGCTTCGGAGCGTCGTCTTCGTGCTGCTCGTGACGTCCTTCGGCTTCAAGTCGGCGTTCTTCCCGTTCCACACGTGGCTGCCTCGCGCGCACGCCGCGGCCCCGGCGCACGTCTCGGCGCTGATGTCCGGCGTGATCCACAAGGCGGGGCTCTTCGCGCTGCTGCGCTTCACGCTCCTCCTCGGCACGCCGGAGCCCTGGATGGGATGGTTCCTCCTGGCGTTCTCCGCGGTCTCGACGCTGATCGGCGTCGTCTACACGGCCACGCAGCGCGACCTGAAGCGCATGCTCGGCTACTCGTCGACGGAGAACGTCGGCATCGCCGGGCTGGGCTTCGGCCTCGGATACCTCGGGCTGAGCTGGCACCGGCCGACGCTGGTCCTCCTCGGGTTCACCGGCGGCATCCTCCACGTGCTGAACCACGCGTTCTTCAAGTGCCTGCTCTTCTACGCCGCCGGCGCCGTCTACCGCGCGGCGCACACCGTGGACCTCGAGCGCCTCGGTGGGCTCGCGAAGCGCATGCCGCGCACGGCGGTGTTCTTCCTCGTCGGCGCCGTCGCCATCGCGGCGCTCCCGCCGCTCAACGGCTTCGTCAGCGAGTTCATCATCTACTCCGGGCTGCTCTCGGGCCAGGCGCCAGCGGGCATCGAGGGCATCCTCCTGGTCGCCGTGGCGGCGCTGCTCTCCTTCGTCGGAGCGACCGGCGCGCTCGCCATGGTCCGCGCCTTCGGCCTCGCGTTCCTCGGCGCACCGCGCGCGGCCGACGTGCACGTCGAGGGCGACCCGCCGCCGTCCATGACCGCGCCGATGTGGCTGCACCTCGCGGGGACCATCGTGCTCGGGGTGTTCCCGGCGTCCGGCCTCCTGCTGGTGGCGCCCGTCGCGCGGCTCTTCGCGCAGTCTCCCGCCCCCGTCGGCGACGCCAGCGTGCTCCCGCTGCTGGCCCCGCTGCGCGTCGGCAACGCCCTGCTCCTCGGCGCCGTGGCGGTGCTGCTCGTCGCGACCTGGAGCGCGCGCCGCGCGGCGCGACGACACGTCACCAGGGGCTGCGGGTACACCGCCCCGACGGCGCGCATGCAGTACACCGGCACGTCGTTCTCCGCGCAGTTCGCCCAGGTCTTCGAGGCCTTCGTGCTCGAGCTTCGGCGCGAGAAGCTGCCCGACGGGTACTTCCCGCAGGGGGAGGCGTTCGTCCACACGCACCACGCCGACGCCGTCGAGCGGCGCATGTTCGAGTCCCTCGGCAACGGCGAGGAGCTCGTGCGCGGCGTCGTCGGGCGCATCCCCGAGGAGCCGCGCTTCTCCTTCGCGGCGGGCCTGATCACGCTGGTGGTGCTGGTCGCACTGCTCGGCAGCCACACCGGGGGCGCGCCGTGACGCTCCCCTGGACGCTCGCGCACCTCGTCGTCCTCTTCGCCTCGCCGATCCTGGTCGTGGGCATCATCAACCGCACCAAGGCGCGCTGGGCCGGGCGCAGGGGTCCGCCGATCCTCCAGACGTACTTCGACCTCGCGCGGCTCCTTCGGAAGCGGCCGGTCTACAGCGCCACCACGACGCCGGTGTTCTGGGTCGCACCGTACGTCCTTCTCGCGACCGCGGCGGTGTCGGGCCTCGTGGTGCCGCTGCTCGGACGCGGCGCGCCGCTGAGCTTCCGCTTCGACTTCGTGTTCTTCGCGTACCTCTGGGGCCTCGGACGCCTCGCGCTCATGCTCGGCGCGCTCGACACCGGCAGCGCCTTCGAGGGCATGGGCTCGAGCCGTGAGGCGACCTTCGCGACCTTCATCGAGCCCGCGGTGTTCCTGTGCCTCGGAACGCTGGCCTCGGCGACCGGCGGCGCCACCTTCGCGCAGATGCTGAGCTTCCACGGCGTCGACCCCGCGATGGTCGTCGTCCGCGCAGGCTGCGTCGTCGCGCTGACGCTGCTCCTGCAGGTCGAGTCGGCCCGCATGCCCGTCGACGACCCGACGACGCACCTCGAGCTCACCAAGGTCCACGAGGTCATGATCCTCGACCACAGCGGCCCCGACCTCGCGGCGATGGAGTACGGCGCGGCGCTCAAGCTGGCCATCGGCAGCGCGCTGCTCGCCTCGCTGCTCAACCCCTTCGGCGCGCAGTCGCCGCGGTGGGTCGTCGCCGCCGCCAACGTCGGGCTCTGGGTCGCCGTCGCCGTCGCCGTCGGAACCATCGAGTCCACGCTGGCGCGCCTGCGCCTCAACGCCATCCCGCGCTACCTCCTCGCGGCCCTCTTCGGCGGCGTGCTCGCCCTCCTCGCGAGCGTGTGGCGCGCCGGAGGTGCCACGTGACGTCGCTGCTCACCGCATACCTGCTTGTGCTGCTGCTGCCGTTGTTCGTGGCGAGCTGGCGCGTGAGCCTCGCCGGCCTGAGCCTCCAGGGGATCCTCATGGCGTGGATGGTCGCCGCGCACCACCCCGCCCCCACCGCGGACATCGCCGTCTCCATGCTCGACCTCGCGCTCGTTCGCGGGGTGCTCGTCCCCTTCGCCCTCGGCCGGGTGTTGAGGGCGCAGCGCCGCCCGGTGCGCGAGGACGTCATCCCGCCCAACATGCTCTCCTGGGGCGTCGTCGCGGGGCTCGTGATGCTGGCGTTCCAGTGCGCGAGCTGGCTGCACCCCGACCCCAACGGCGAGCACCTGCAGATCGCCGTCGCGGCCACCGGCGTGCTGCTCGGGCTCTTCGTGCTGGCCAGCCAGACCGGAACGTTCAGCCAGGCCGTGGGGGCGCTGCGGCTCGAGAACGCCATCGCGCTCTTCGAGCTGGGTAGCACCGGGCACGTTCCGCTGGGCCTGCGCGTCGGGCAGGTGGCGGTCTTCGCGGGCACCTTGCTGATGTACGCGCACTTCGTCCGGCGTATCCGTCCCGCCGCCGCCACCGTCGCGAGCGGGAGGCTCCTGTGACGGCGTCGTTGCTCCTCGCGCTGCCGCTGCTCGGCGCGCTCGCGGCGCTGTGGGTCGGGCGCGAGCGATCGGTCGTGCCGTCGGTGCTCGTCGCCGCCACGAACACCGCGCTCGGGGCCTGGCTGGCGTTCGCGGCGCACGCGCCGTCAGGGCGCTTCTGGCACGGCTACGTGGCCGTAGACCCGACGTCGCGGCTCTTCGTCCTGCTGGTCAACCTCATCTTCCTCGGCGTCGGCGGGCACGTCTGGAGCCGCGTCCGCGAGTTCCCCGAGCTCGCCGAAGGCATCGAGCGCGTCGTCGCCCTGGCGCTTTCGTTCCTCGCCGCCGCGAACCTGGCGATCCTGTCGAACCATCTGGTCGTCGGCTGGCTCGCCCTCGAGGCCACGAGCCTCGCCGCCGCCCCGCTCATCGCGCGTCCCGGAAGCCCCGCGGCGGTGCGCGCGGCGTGGGGCTACTTCCTCTTCTCGTCGGCGGGCCTCGGGCTCACGTCGCTCGGCTTCGCATGCCTCGCGCGCAGCGTCGAACACGCCGGCATGGAGCCCTCGTTCTTCCTCGACCAGCTCCGCTTCCTCGTGGCGACGCGGCCCGACGCGTGGCGCGAGGTGGGCCTGGCCTTCGTGCTCCTCGGTTACGGTACGAAGCTCGGCCTCGCGCCCATGTACAGCTGGCTCCCCGACGCCTACGACGAGGCCCCGCCGGCGGTGACTGCGATGCTGGCCGGCGTGCAGTTCAACTGCGCGCTCGTCGGACTCTTTCGCATCCTCGAGATCTACCGCGCCGGCGAGCCGCGCCTCGTGAGCGTGACCCTCGTCGGCCTCGGGCTGGCATCCATGGCGGTCTCGACGTTCAGCATCATCGCGACGCACAACTACAAGCGGCTGCTCGCGTACGCGTCGATCAACCACGGCGGCGTCATCGCCATCGGCCTCGGACTCGGGGGCCAGGCGACCTACGGCCTCGTGCTGTACGTGGTCAGCAACGCCTTCATCAAGGCGATCCTCTTCCTCTCGGCGGGCAAGATCGACGACCACTACCGCACCAAGGACATGCGCGAGGTCTCGGGCCTCATCAAGGACCTCCCCGCGAGCGGGCTCTTCCTCACCGTGGGCACCTTCGCGCTGCTCGGATTCCCGCCGTTCGGGAGCTTCCTGGGCGAGCTGCTCATCCTGTCGGAGCTGATGCGCGCGCGCTACGTCATCGTCTTCGTCGGCTTCTGCGCGCTGCTGACGGTCACCTTCGTCGCCACGGGGCGCTCGATCTTCCCGATGATCTGGGGCCCGTCGTCGCATCCGGGACCGCCGCAGGGGCTCTTCACGGCCCCGGTGAAGCTCGTCTTCGTCGTCGCCCTCGTCACCATGGGCGTCTACCTGCCGCACGCGGTCAGCGCGCTCTTCGTCGCCGTCGCCGCGTCGCTGGGGGGCTCGTGAGCGGGTCGTTTCCGCTCGGGAGCTGGACCCTCGCGGAGGTCCCGGAGCTGCCCGGCGGCGCGTGGTCCGAGCGCGTGGCGGCGCTCCTCGGCGAGGGCGCGCGCATCGTGACGGCCTTCGGTCGGCGTGACGGCGGCGACGTCGTCGCGTCGGCGATCCTCCAGCCGGCGTCCGGCGAGCTGGTGCTGGTGCGCGGCCGCATCGATCGCGCGCTGGGCTACCACGCCCTCACGCCGACGCACCCCGCGATGCACGTCTTCGAGCGCGAGATGCACGAGCAGACCGGCGTCCGCATCGCCGGGCACCCGTGGCTCAAGCCCGTGCGCTTCGAGGGCTCGGCGCCGTCGGCCATGGCCGCCTACCCGTTCTTTACACTGCAAGGTAAAGAGGTCCACGAGGTCCAGGTGGGGCCGGTGCACGCCGGGGTCATCGAGCCGGGCGCCTTTCGCTTCATGTGCCTCGGCGAGAAGGTCCATCACCTCGAGATCCAGCTCGGGTACCAGCACCGTGGCGTCGAGGCGCTGCTGCTCCGCGGGGACCCCCGCGCGCACGCCCCGCTCGTCGAGACCATCGCCGGCGACACGAGCATCGCGCACGCGTGGGCCGACTGCGCGGCCATCGAGTCGCTCGCGGGCCTCGACGCCGACGCGTCGACCGATCGCGGGCGAGCGGTGGGCCTCGAGCTCGAGCGCGTGGCGATGCACCTCGCGGGGCTCGCGGGCCTCGCGACGGACATCGGGTTTCTCCAGGGCGGCTCGACCTACGGTCGGCTTCGCACCACCGCCATCAACACGTCGATGCGGCTGTGCGGAAGCCGCTTCGGCCGCGGCTGGCTCCGCCCCGGGGGGAGCCGCGCGATGGCCGACGCGGCGCTCGTCGACGTCGTGCGCGCGAACATCGCGCTGCTGATCCGCGACCTCGCCGTCATCAACGACCGCTTCGTCTCGTCGGTGACCGTCCGCCACAGGTTCGTCGGGGCCGGAAGGCTCACCTCGGAACAGGCCCTCGACGTCGGCCTCGTCGGCGTTGCCGCGCGCGCCAGCGGCGTGAACCTGGACCAGCGCTCCCTCGGCCTCGGCGCGTACCGCGAGCACCCCGTGGAGACCGTCACCGATCCCACCGGCGACTGCTGGGCGAGGGCGCTCGTGCGCATCCGCGAGATGGACGGGTCGCTCGCGTGGCTCCGGCGCGTGTTCGCCGACGCGACGGAGCTCGCGAGCGTTCAGCGCCCCGTCGGTGCGCTCGCCGCCGGGAGCCTCGTGGTCTCGACGTGCGAGGGCTGGCGCGGCGAGGTCGTGCACGCCCTCGAGACCGGGCCCGACGGCGTCCTCGTGCAGCACAAGGTGCAGGACCCGTCGCTCCGCAACTGGTTCGGCCTCGCGCTCGCGGTCCGGGAGAACGAGATCTCGGACTTCCCGATCTGCAACAAGAGCTTCGACCTCTCCTACTGCGGGCACGACCTCTAGCACCATGTTCAAGGCACTCCGCGTCCTCCGGTCTCAAGGAAACCAGTTCATCGACGACCTGCGCGGCGCGGTTCCGGCGGGGTTTCGGGGTCGCCCGGCCATCGCCGCGTCGCCGTGCGCCGAGGGCTGCGACGCGTGCGTCTCGGTGTGCCCGACGGCCGCCATCGCCCTCGAGCCCGTGCGCATCGACCTGGCGCGCTGCGTGTTCTGCAGCGAGTGCGTGCCGGCGTGCCCCGAGAAGAAGATCGCGTTCACGCCGGAGCCACGGATGAGCGCCGCCCTCCCCGACGGGCTCGTGGTGTCCGCGGACCGTCCCGCTCCGACGCCGGTGGCGACGTCCGGGGCGCTGCGCGCTCTCTTCGGCCGGTCGCTCAAGCTGCGCCAGGTCTCCGCCGGCGGCTGCAACGGCTGCGAGATGGAGCTCAACGCCCTCGCGAACGTCAACTTCGACCTGCAGCGCTACGGCATCGAGTGGGTCGCGTCGCCGCGTCACGCCGACGGGCTCGTGCTGACGGGGCCGATCTCGCGCAACATGGCCGAGGCCGTGCAGCTCTCCTGGGACGCGATGCCCGAGCCCCGCTTCGTCGTCGCGTTCGGTGCCTGCGCGCTCTCCGGCGGCCTCTACGCCGGCTCGGCGGACGTCGACCGCGCGTTCCTGGAGCGCTTCCCCGCGAGCCTGCTGGTGCCCGGCTGCCCGCCGCATCCGCTCACGTTCGTCTCCGGCATCCTCGACCTCCTCGGCATCCGCTGAGCACCCGGCGGCGCCGCTGCCGCCCCTTCCAACGCCTGCCGAAGGGTGATACCCCGCTCGCCCAACAACATGCGACGCCGCCCCCTGGTCCCTTGCGCCCTGCTGGCTGGCCTCGTGCTGCCGGCCATTCCCGCAACCGTCTCTGCGCAGCAGCTCGAGCCCTGGACGTTCCGCCTCGAGGCAGGCGCCGGCACCATGCTCCGCGACTTCGACCACTCCGACATCGACGCGAGCACGCCCGCCGTCGTCGGGACCGCACGCCTGGCGCTGCGCCTCGGGCAGACGCCGCTCGCGCTGCAGCTCGGCGGCGCCTACGGGCGCTTCCTGCGTCCCAACACCGACAGCGTCGGGCTCATCAACATCACCCTCGGCCTCCGTCTCGAGCCGCAGGTGGGCACCGTCGGCCGTTTCTGGATCGACGTGAACGGCGGCGCCTCCATCGTCGGCGACAAGACGGCGCCGGGCCTCGACGCCGGCCTCGGCTTCGAGTTCCACGTGGCCTCGATCTTCTCCATGGGGCCCTACGCGCGCTTCGGCTACATCTTCAACGGCCGCGACGGCGTGCAGCCGATCAACACGAACGTCCCGCAGACGCAGCTCAGCCTCTCGGCCAACACCGCCGACCTGATGTACTGGCACGCGGGCCTCACCTTCGCGTTCCACACGCGCGTCCCGGCGCCGCCGCCGGTGGCCGATCGCGACCACGACGGCACGCCGGACCCGCAGGACCTCTGCGCCGACGTCCCCGCCGGTCCGAACCCGGACCCCGCGCGCCGCGGCTGCCCCCTCGTCGACGGCGACGGCGATGGTGTCTTCGACGTCGACGACGCATGCCCGACGGAGCCCGCCGGCGCGCACCCCGACGCCAACCGCCGCGGCTGCCCGACGGCCGACACCGACCACGACGGCGTCCTCGACCCGCAGGACCTCTGCCCCAACGAGCCCGCGGGACCGCACCCGAACCCGGAGCGCGCGGGCTGCGCCGACGGCGACCGTGACCACGACGGCGTGACCGACCACGCCGACCAGTGCCCCGACGAGGTCCCCGGCCTGCACCCCGACCCGGCGCGCCCCGGCTGCGCGCTCCCGGACCGCGACCACGACAGCGTGCCCGACGCCACGGACCACTGCCCCGATCAGCCCGGAGCTCCCTCGCAGGACCCGAACCGCAACGGCTGCCCGGGCCTCGTGCTCGTCACCGAGGGCCAGATCCACATCAACCGCCCGGTGTTCTTCGGCAGCAACAGCGACGTGGTGCTCTCGACGAGCTTCCCGGTGCTCACCGCCGTCGCCGAGGCGCTCCACGAGACGCCTGGAATCCGGCACATCTCGGTGCAGGGCCACACCGACGACGTCGGCGACGACGCCGCGAACCTCGACCTCTCGCGCCGCCGCGCCGAGAGCGTCGTGCGCTTCCTCACGCAGCACGGCGTCGACGCCCCGCGCCTCTCGGCCGTGGGCTACGGCGAGAGCCACCCGCTCGTGCAGAGCACCGCCGGCGCCGCCCGCGCCCAGAACCGCCGCGTCGAATTCCACATCGTGAACGACGCAAGCGAGGTCCCGCCGCCGCCGACCGCTCCGGCCGCACCGGCTCCCGCCGCGGCGCACCCCGCCGCTCCGGCCGCCGCCGCCCCGGCAGCGCACCCTGCGGCCC
>CAIMWA010000232.1 GCA_903845045.1 uncultured delta proteobacterium
CAGTGACTGGAGTTCAGACGTTGCTCTTCCGATCTAGCCGCTCGCGCCGCACGCTCACCGGCACGTGGACGTCACGTACGTGAACGTCATCGGCGCGTCATACCACTTGTGCTCGATCGTCGACGGGTGCAGCCGTGTCGTCGCTCACAACGAGATCCGCGAGCGCATGACCGAACAGTACGTCGAGGTCATCCTGCAGGGTACGCGCGGGCGATACCCCAACGCGCGTCTGCGCGTCGTACCGGCCAACGGTCCCAGTTCATCGCGCGGTACGTCACGGTAGTCGTCCGCGCCGCAGGGATGAGCCACGTGCGGACCTCGCGCAGCTACCCGCGGTCTAGCGGTAAGATCGAGCGCTTCCACCGCAGGTTGAAGAGCGGCTCGGTGCGGGTGACCCTCCCTCGGGACCTCGCCCGTGCGCAGCAGGTCGTGGCGGCCATCGTCGCCCTCTACAACGGCGAGCGGCTGAACTTCGCCATTGGCGTTGTCGCGCCCCTCGACCGCCTCGCCTGCGGGCATCGAGCGATTCACGAGGCGCGCCACCTTTAGCTCGAAGACGCACGACCGGCCCGCGCCCAGCGCAGGCAGCTCGAACGCGCCACGGAGGGTGCGTGATCGCCTCCCGACATTCGTGTACACTCGAACCTGCAACCGGTGTCGCGCGCCCGTTCGGCCGGAGCCGGCCGACGTGGAGGAACGACTCCTCTGGGAGACCTTCAAGTCGCTGCCCTCCGCGAGGAAGGACAAGGTAATCTCGAACTACGCGTGGGCGGGAGGCACCGACGCGCGGCTCGTCGAGGAGGCGCGGAAGTTCGTGGCGGGTACGGGGTGACCCGCGACCCGGGCGGCGAATGGCGCGGCCTCCCCTCCCGGTGCGCCGCTGCCCTGACGCCGAGGACGCGTCCAGGGCGTGGGCGGTGCGCGGGTGAAACGGTCGACGTAGTGACCGACTCCGACCTCAGCGCGATCGTAGCCGATCGTCGGCTGGACCCGACCTCCGGAGCGCCCGCGTCTCCGCCGCTCCAGTCCCCTCGACCAGCCACTCCACGACCAACGCGTCGTCGGTCCGAGCGGCCCCGCACGCCGACGGCGCCCATTGACGCATGCAGCAGAGCTGACGGCGGGCGGAAATTACTTCGCGCCTGGATTCGCCGCTGGTACAAGCATCGGCGGGGTCGATGAGGGAGGGTGCGGCATGAGTGGGAGTTCATTCCTGGGCTGGATCGATCACGACCCAGAGGAGCGACAACGCACGCAGCGGGTGCTCGCGCTCTTTCGTGAGCGCGAGACCCGGGACGAGCTGGGCTTCGGCGCCGTTCGGGACGCCATCGCCGACACGTTGTTTCCAGGCACGAGCACCATCGAGACACGTCTGCGCTACACGCTCTTCGTCCCGTGGCTCTATCGGCGCCTCGAGGACCGGCGAACGCCCGCTGCAGAGGTCGCGCGCGAGGCCCGCCGGGCGCAAATCGAGCTCGTCGCCCCTCTGCTCGATGAGGAGGACCGCGGCGTCTTCGGCCGGGTCTCTCGCTCCGAACTCAAGCGCCTCCCCAGTGAGGTCTACTGGGCAACGCTCGCCTCGTGGGGAATCCTTCGCTACCGCGGTTCGATGGATGACTACCACCGCATGTTCGACCGCTTGGCCGGGAGGACGCGCGTTCGTCGCAAGGAGACCGACGACGGCGACGCCGATCCGCTCGTGACCTGGGACACC
>CAIMWA010000233.1 GCA_903845045.1 uncultured delta proteobacterium
AGGGACTGCGGCGCCGGGACCGGCCTTCGCCGCAGAGGGCGCCGCCGGGCCCTCGGCGCGCCTCGCGCGCCTCGCGGCGTTGCGCGACCGGCGCGACCACGGCGGCGTCGCGCAGACGACGATGGCCGCGACGCTGGCGCACGAGCTGACGGCGGTGACGGCGCTCCGCGACGAGGTCGCAAGTGCGGTCGCTGAGCTCGAGGGGTCGCCGCCGGGCATCGATCACGAGCTCGACGCCGCAGCGCACGAGGTGGTCGCCTTCGGCGAGCATCTCGCCGCGCGCGCTCGCGCCCTCCACGACGCCGTCGAGTCCGTGCATGCGGAGGCCGCCGCCGTTGCGCACGACGTCGAGGGACATCGCGCCTCGCAGCACCAGCTGGTCGAGGGCGTCGCGGCCCGGAGCGCCGACCTTCACCGCGCCCTCGACGACCACCGCGCCGTGGTCTCCGACGCTGGAACCACCGCGGCGCACGCGCTCACGACGACCGCGCACCATGCCTCGCAGCGGCACCAGGCGCTCGACCAGCACCTGGGCGCGCTTCAGCACGTCGCGGCCGAGACCGCGCAGCAGGGTGAAGCGTCGACGCGCTCGCTCGCCGGCCACGCGCAGTCCGCAGCGGACGACCTACGCCAGCAGCTCGGCGTCGTCGGCGGGCTGCTCGGCAGCGCTGCAGAGCGTCTCCAGCGCTCCGTCGAGCAGACCGTCGAGCACGAGGTGCACGCCCTCGTACAGGAGGCGGTGCGGGCGCTGGAGCGGCTCTTCGACGACCTCGTCACGCGGCTGGGCCACAACCACCGTCAGCTCCTCGATGCGCGCGCGTTGATCGAGCCGCTGCTCCACGAGCTCGAGTCCATCGTTCCGGGCTTGCAGCCGGGCGCGGATCGGGCCCATGCGCACGCTGTCAGCGTTCAGCAACAACACGACGAGGCGAGCCTTCATGGCGGACACTGACGACCTCGTCGCGGCGCTGTCGACCGCGGTCGACGCCTGGGAGCACGCGCTCGACGCCAGCGAGGAGGATCACCGCGCGCTGGAGCACGGAGCCTCGCAGTCCGTCGGCGAGGCGCGGCACGCGCTCGAGACGCTCCACGCGCAGCTCGGCGCACCTCATGCCTCCCTCGACGACGACGTCGCCCGGCTTCGGGACGCGGTGTCGCGCCTGCGCGCCGAGGTCGCCCGCGCAAGGGCGCACGTCGACGACGTCCATGACCGACTCGATCGCGAGGTCCAGGCGTGGCGGGAGCAGCTTCACGAGGCGCGCGCGGCGACGTCCGCGGCGGCGGCGCACGGCGAGCATGCACTCGAGGAGCTGCGCGGCGCCGTCGAGCAGGCACATCACGGGGTCGACGGGGCGATGTCGCCGCTCCGCGAACACCTCGCACATCAGCTGCCGGACGCGACGCAGAGCCTCGACGCGCGCCTGTCCGCCGCGATGGACGGCGTCGAAGGTCGCGCAAACCACGAGTGGACGGGGGCTCTGCAGGGCGCTGCGCACGGCTTGGCGGCCACCCTCGACCGCTCCGGGCACGTCGTGCAACAGCACGCGCGGGACGCTCACGCGGACGCGCACCACCACGCCGACGAGGTCGCGCGCACCGCGGAGTCAAGGAGCCACGAGCACCTCTCCCGCGCGCACGAGCGGGCGACCGCCGCCAGCGGCTCGGTGCAACATGCGGCCGAGGCGGCGCACGACGTCGGTGCACTTCTCCTCGACGGCACGTCGGCGCTGCATGCCGCGTCGGACACCGTGAACGCGCCGCTCACGACGGCGCTCGGGATCCTGCGGGAGCTCGAACAGCTCTTCGCGCGCGTCCCGTGAGGACCGACACCCCGGTCAGGGCGACGGGGTGCTGGCCTCGATGAGCTCGCGCCGACGCTTCTTCAGCTCGAAGAGGATCGTCTGCGACAGCAAGTTCCGAAAGGAGCGGAGGTTCCCGATTTCCTCTTGAAGGCGGCTCTGCTGGAATTTGAGCTCGCGCGCGACCTCCGTGGCGTGGGCGTCGGCCGCCGCGAGATGGGGCTCGACGCGCTGCGCCCACCACTGGTCGATGGCGGCGTTCCACTGGTCGGCGCGCTGCGTCGTCCAGCGTTCCAGCGCGCGCCGGTGGCGGTCGAGGACCTTGTCGAGTTCGGTGCGCAGTTGGGCGACCGCAGCGTCGCGATACGTTGCGATGCCTCGCTCCCGCGCCACGACTTGCTGCCGACGACCATCCAATGTGTTGATGGTAGTTGTAAATACCAAAACTAATAGGCTAACTCCCCCACCGATCAACCCCGCACTCCCATGGGAGTCGGACCCACCGAACACCGCGACGCCCCCAATCGCACCAACCAGAGGCAGGATTAACGTTACCATCCGACCCACCGACTGTGACATTCGAGTAATAATGCTTGGTATATCTACATCTCGGGGACCGATCACCGCCTCAGGAACTAGTGCCGTAGAGGGAGGGGACAGGCTTGCCGGATTTTGAAATTCACCGACTTTCTTACCGAATTCTGCCAATACTTCTCGGGCATTGTTTTGGAGTGATTCCTCAGATCCGACGGTGTAGTTTCGAATCCACTCGTCACAGCATTGAATGACAAAAGCATAGAAACTGGCCGCCCACCGAGTATCAACCGAAACAGAAATGCCGTGTGCGGTCTGGATCGGTACAACCATGCGGTCATCGCGAAGCAATGGCGCACACCCGATCGCCACGTGCTCCTGCTGCCGCTTAGATCGATCAACCCACTCGCGAAGAGCCTTCTGAATCTCGGCTTTCGCATCGGATCGCACGCGTTCGGCGTCCCGTCGCGGAACCTGGGCAATTCGTGCCCGCGCCTCCAGCGGGTCTTCCGCGGCCAGTGACTTGCGCTGAAATTCCTCGAGGCGCCGGTCGAGTGCGGCGACGTGGTCGTCAACGAGTCGGACGGCGCCTGCGTAGATCTCCGCCCAGTCTGACGTCGGCGATGCGCCGCGAGCATTGGTCGCAATATCGCGGATGCCTTCGGCGAACACGGGATCTAGCGAATGCCGAAGTGGGAGGTCGAGGAGCGCGCGAAGCGCGGGGGCGGGTTCGGCGACACCAATTGAACGCGACGGATTCGGTGGTGAAATCACAGCGACCTCATCTGATTATTCGATGAATCCAAACCTCGCATTGCGGAAAGTCGCGCAGGCACGACACTATCTGCACGCAGGCAGCCGCGCACAATTCTCGTCCCGAGCCAGCGCCGTCGGATCAAGATAGACCCACCCGCCCGGACCGCTCGGAATCCTGCTGAAGTACGAGCGATACTCCTGTGAATATGCATCACCGATACACTGTATCGTAATGGCCGGATTTGTTGAGACTGTCTGAAATGGCGAGTTTTGGCTTGGCGCGCTCCAAATGGTAATCGGCTGGCTCGGATGAAACACACATCGATCTGGCGTATTTGTCCACATAACCGAGAGATTTAACGGGGCGAGAATACCCGGGAGGTTGTACGCTATGATGAGCACCACGACACCCATGAGAAACAAAATAAACAGCAGGGCTTGCGCCCTCGCTGATGGTTTCCTGAAGAGCGCCGCAGGTAACTCGATGCGCGCCCTCGACGTGGAATCCGTCGTGAGAACTGACGATGCGTACGGCGATGCGTACGGCGATGCGTTCGAGCGCAGCGATGGGAGCTGAAAGTTCGTAAGATTTGAAGGCGGCGGCGCAGACTGCATTTCGAGCGGGATCGATGGTGCCGTCGGCAAGCTCAACGCCTCAGCGAGCTCGCTTGCGCTTTGCGGTCTTCGGCGGGGATCCTTCTGTGTTGCTGACTCCATGACGAGCTCCAGCCCGTCGGAAACGTCGGGCCGCGAGAGGCGAATGGCCGGCATCGGCTTCTGGACCTGCGCCATCATCATTTGGAGACCAGAGGGTGGGTGCAGTCCGGGCTCGATGAACGGGTGTCGCCCGAGCAGCAATTCGTAGAGCACGATTCCAAGAGCGTATACGTCGGAGCTAGTGCTTGGCGGCAATCCATTGCAAACTTCAGGCGCCATATAACCGGTCGTGCCCGGGATGACGTCGGCGGCCGTCAAGTTCGTAGTTCGCCGCGCGTCGTCGGCCGCTCGCGCGATGCCGAAGTCGAGGACCTTCACCTGTCCCGCCCGCGTCAAGAAGAGGTTGTCCGGCTTCAGGTCGCGATGAACTACGCCCAGCGCGTGCGCGGCGGCCACGCCCTCGGCCGCCTGGCGTACCCATTCGAGGGCCTCGGCAACCGCAATACCAGTGCGGATTCGGTTCGTGAGGGGCTCGCCGTCGAGGAGTTCGAGCTCCATCGCGAGCAGCGTCGTTGCGTCGACCTGCGCCTGCCGCAGCCCGAAGAAACGAACTACGTTCGGGTGCTGAAGTCGCTCCAGCACGCGCGCCTCTAGCGCAAATCTTCGGGAAAACTCCTCCTGCGACGAGAGGTGCGGATGCACGACCTTGACTGCCCGCACGATCGACCGGTCGAGGACGTTCTCGCCGCGAAAGACCACGGCCATGCCACCCTCTCCAAGCTTCGCCGTAAGAAGGTATCCTGCGAGTTCGCGACCGATGAGACCGTCCAGTTTTGTCGCCATACCCCTCCCGCTCGGGCATCCGCTCGCCTAGATTGAGGGACCATACCCGGGGCGCGGCGGGGATGGAAGGCGCACCCGCGCCCTCGTTCGTCGCCCCACTTTCTCCCGCTGGTCGCGCCGCGTACCTGTTCGAGGGCTTTGGGAACACGGTCGCGGGCATCCGCCGCGAACTCCCCCTCAACATCACCACCCGGCACCGCCCGCGACGCCCGGCTCTCGCCGCCGCCCGCGGTTTCGTGTATCGCCGCGCCGCGATGGTGCCGAGCGGCGACGACGATCCGACGGAGCGTCCCGGTGACGTCCCGGGCGAGCCCCTCGACGGCGGCTGGCGCGCGTTCACGCCGGACCTCCAGGACCCGGAGCGCTCCGTCGCCGGCGTGGCCGCGCTCCTCGCGGGCGACGCGGACTCGCGCGCCGAGCGCCTCGACGACGAGATCGAGGCGGTCCGCGCGCTGGATCCCCGGCCGCTCCGCTACCTCGCGACGCTCGTCCTCCTCCGCGACCTGCTGCTGCTCGGGTGGAGCGTGCGCACCGACGGCGCGGCGATCTGGGTGCGACCCCACGAGACCGGGGGGCTCCCGTTGAAGCTG
>CAIMWA010000234.1 GCA_903845045.1 uncultured delta proteobacterium
ACGATCCACACGTAGGTGCTGATGCCGGTGTTGTAGAACATGTCCGTCGGCAGTCCGACGATGGCCTCGACGAGGTCGTTCTCGAGCATGTACCGCCGGATCTCGCTCTCGCCCGAGCCCGCTCCGCCGGTGAACAGCGGCGAGCCGTTGAGCACGATGCCGAAGCGGCTGCCGCCCTCGACGGCAGGGCGCATCTTCGCCACGAGGTGCAGCAGAAAGAGCAGCGAGCCGTCGCTGACGCGCGGCAGGCCCGGGCCGAAGCGCCCGTCGAAGCCGTGCTGCTCGTGCTCCTTGCGGACCTCCTTCTCGATCTTCTTCCACTCCACGCCGAAGGGCGGGTTCGAGAGCATGTAGTCGAAGCGCTTGCCCTGCAGGCCGTCGGCGGAGAGCGTGTTGCCGAAGACGATGTTGCCGATGTCCTGCCCCTTGATGAGCATGTCGGCCTTGCAGATCGCGTAGGACTCGGGGTTCAGCTCCTGGCCGTACATGACGAGGCGCGCGGCCGGGTTGTGCGCGCCGAGGTGCTCCCCGGCGACGCTGAGCATGCCGCCGGTGCCCGCCGTCGGGTCGTAGAGCGAGCGCACCACGCCGGGCTTCGCGAGGGCGTCGTCGTCCTCGATGAAGAGGAGGTTCACCATGAGGCGGATGACCTCGCGCGGCGTGAAGTGCTCGCCGGCGGTCTCGTTCGAGAGCTCGGCGAACTTGCGGATGAGCTCCTCGAAGACGAGGCCCATCTGCGCGTTGCTGACGGTGTCGGGGTGCAGGTCGGCCTGCGCGAACTTCTCGGTGACGAGGTAGAGCAGGCCGGCCTTGGCGAGGCGGTCGATCTGCGCGTGGAAGTCGAAGCGCTCGAAGATGTCGCGCACCGGCGCGGAGAAGCCCTGGACGTAGGCGCGGAGGTTCTCGCCGATGTGGTCCTGGTCGCCGACGAGCTTCTTCAGGTCGAGGGGCGACGTGTTGAAGAACAGCAGCCCCGCCTTGCGGAGCAGGAACGGCTCGGCGTTGAGCCCGGCCTTCTCGCGCACGGCCTTCTCGGCGAGCACGGCCTGCTTCGTGGGCGCGAGCACGCAGTCGAGGCGGCGCAGCACGGTGAACGGCAGGATGACCTTGCCGTACTCGGACTGCTTGTAGTCGCCGCGCAGAAGGTCCGCGACGGACCAGAGGAAGGACGAGAGGCTGGCTTCGTTCACGGCGGGGTCCTCGGAGCGCGGGGCGGAGCGGGACGCCGTCTCCCCCCGACGCTCGGGCGCGGAGCGTAGCGGAACGGCGGCGGAGCGGGAACGGCGATGCGGCGTCGGACGGGCGTGCCGAGGTGGCGTTGACGCCTCGCTGTCGGGTTCGCTACCAAGGGAGGGACGGCGCGGTGGTGCGTCGTCGAGGGGATCGAGGCGGCGCGGGTGAGCGTGCGGTGAGGAGGGATGGTCATGGCGGATCCAAGGCCCGCAAAGACGGGGATCTTTTGGTTCGTATGGCTGCTGCTGATGTTGGTGATGGTCGTGCTGGAGTGGCGAGACGCGCAGACCGCGCCGACTCATCCAGGATTCCGGGCGATCCTGTTCGGCGCGCTCACCGACGTGGGCAATCTGCTGACGGCATTGGGCGGTGCGTGGACCGCGTGGAACGGGCTGCCGAGCGTGTCCGCCGCCGACGGCGAACGGGTCAGATTCACCGAGTCGCCGCTCGTGCGCGGCGGAGTCTTGATGGCCCTGAGCGCGGCCATGCATGTGGCCCACGGGCGCTGGGGGCACTGAGGACGCTCGTCCCACCGCGGTCCTGCGGTCCTGCGGTCCTACCGCATCCCGCCGCGGGCTGAAGCCCTTCCACTTCTACAGATCGCGAGACCGCGACCACTGCTTCAGTTCTGTAGGTTGTTCAGCCATCTTGACCCGCCGCGCTCACGCCCGGCAGCAAAGCGTCCGGGCTCTGCGCATCGCGAACGTACCGGCCGCGGACGGCCGGGCCTGGGGCCTCGCGCGCGCTCCCGCGGCCGGCGTTTC
>CAIMWA010000235.1 GCA_903845045.1 uncultured delta proteobacterium
GTGCCCGGGTGCACCGGCGGCTGCGAGCATCCGAGCACGAACCCGAGAAGGACGCCGCCCGTTCGCGAGGCTGATCGAGATGTTCGCATCGCCGCGACGGTACCATCGCGTGGCGCCGACGCGATGGGGACACAGTTGCGTCGTTGCGCTCGAGGGTCCGCCGCCAGGGCCGCGGGAGGATGCGGTTCCGATGCGACGACGCGACCGCGTCCCCACGAGAGGCGATGAACCCCTAACCCATCGAATTCTCTTGACTACACGCGCATCGTGGCCGCTCCTGTGGGGCGGGCGATGCGGTTCGGCAGGTGGTTCATGCGTGGGAGCACCCGTGCGCGAAGCGGCCCTTCTCGAGGCTGGCGGCAGCCTCACGACACACCGCAGCACCACCCGACAGGCCGTGTCGAGCACGGCCCCGTCGGTCGAGGAGAAGATCTTGAACGCTGAGCAGATCGAGCAATGGCTTGCGGTCCGTCTTGCCGGCACGCTGAAGGTGTCTCCTGGCGAGGTCGACCGTCACCGTGCCATTGACGAGTACGGCCTCGATTCCATGGAGATCGTGGGGCTGACCGGCGAGCTCGAGGACCTCCTCGGAGTCCGCATCGAGCCCACGGTGGTGTGGGACCAGCGAACGATTCACCGCATGGCCGCGTACCTGGCATCGAGCGCGCTGCCCACTTCCAGTGACGGCATGTCCGATGAGGAGGTCGCGCGGATGCTCTCGCTGCTCGAAGGGGGCGAACGATGAGCGGGTCGACGGATGGCGCCGCGGAGCAGCGTGCGCGCCTCGACCGGATCCTTCGGGAGCGCTCCGCCGCGGCCACCGCGGAGGCGCCTCGCCCCGACCGCGCCCCGTCCGTCGTTCGCGAGCGCTCCTTCGCCACCGATCGACGGGCCGAGATCCTTCAGCGCAAGATGTCCGTGGTGGACCGCTGGGTGCGCGTGCATCCCTATTTCAAGCGGCACGAGGCGGTCACGCAGGCCACCACGCGCATCGACGGGCGCGAGTACCTCAGCTTCTCGACGTACAACTACCTCGGCCTGTCCGGCGACCCGCGCGTCTCCGCGGCGGCGCGCGACGCCATCGACCGCTTCGGCACGTCGCCGTCCGCGAGCCGCGTCGCGGCGGGCGAGAAGGTCATCCACCACGAGCTCGAGACGGCGATCGCGGGGTTCCTCGGCACCGAGGCCGCGCTGGTGTTCGTGGGCGGGCACGCCACGAACGTCTCGGTGATCGGCTTTCTCTGCACCCGCGACGACGTGGTCCTCTATGATGCGTGGTCGCACAACAGCATCGTGCAGGGCGTCCAGCTCTCCGGAGCGCGCGCGCGGCCCTTTCGGCACAACGACCTCGAGCACCTCCGCGAGCTGCTCGAGGGCTTCGCGCGCGACGCGCGGCGGGTGCTCATCGTCACCGAGGGCGTGTTCAGCATGGACGGCGACCTGCCCGACCTGCCAGCGCTCATTGCGTTGAAGAGGCACCACGGCGCGCTCCTCATGGTCGACGAGGCGCACTCCGTCGGGGTGCTCGGCACCACCGGCGCCGGCGTCGGCGAGCACTTCGGCGTCGATCGCGCGGACGTCGACCTCTGGATGGGCACGCTGAGCAAGAGCTTCGCGAGCTGCGGCGGCTACATCGCGGGCCAGCGGGACCTGATCCAGTTCTTGAA
>CAIMWA010000236.1 GCA_903845045.1 uncultured delta proteobacterium
CAGAAAAGATGCCGGAACACCAGGCGGAGATTGAATCTATGATGACGGACTTTATTCAGCGCGTTTATCAGAAGTCGGTCGAGCAAAATGAAACTCAAGAACATGCTGAGCTCGTATTCAGGGCTCTTGCCGCTCGTGGATCAAGAAATGAGATAGTACCATTGAAAGGCTAGCGACGTTTCCGTCACTCTCGTTGGCTGTCACTGCCGATATCTCTGAAGTTCCCCCGGTTTCGTGGACACCCGAACATTTGTGTTCCAGGAGTCCATCATGGCCAGAAAGCACCCACCCTTCACGCCTGAGTTCCGGCGTCAGATGATCGAGCTAGTTCGCTCCGGACGCAGTCCGGAGAGCCTTGCCAATGAGTTCGAGCCGACGGCGCAGACGATCCGTAACTGGGTCGCGCAAGGGGGGCGCGATGCGGGCGAGCGCGACGATGGCACGACGACGGCGGATCGCGAAGAGATCAGGCGCCTGCGGCGTGAGAACCGTCAGCTCAAAGTGGAGCGCGACATTCTCTCAAAAGCCGCGGCCTGGTTCGCTCGGGAGACGGATGTGATCCCGCCGAAGGGTTCATATTCGTGAGCGCCCACCAGGCCGTTTTTCCGGTTGCCACGATGTGCCGTGTGCTGGGCGTTTCAGCGAGCGGCTTTTATGCGTGGCGCAAGCGTGCGCCGTCCCGGCGCCGCCAAGACAACGCTGCACTGACCAAAACGGTGCGGACGATCCACGCGGTGTCGCGTGGAACCTATGGTGCTCCGCGTGTCCATGCGGAGCTTGCGAGCGAAGGCATTCCGGCAAGCCGGAACCGCGTCGCGCGAGTGATGCGCGAGGCCAACATCGTCGGCGTCAGCCGGCGCCGGTTCGTGGTGACAACGGTTCGCGACGGCGGCCGGCAAGCGCCCGATCTGGTCGACCGTACGTTCACGGCGGATGCGCCCAATACGCTGTGGGTGGCCGATATCACCTACATTCCGACGTGGATGGGCTTCCTGTATCTGGCGGTCGTGCTCGACGTCTTCAGCCGCCGCATCGTCGGCTGGTCAATGTCGGCCACGCTGCACGTGACGGTCGTGCTGGACGCTTTGGACATGGCACTGACGATGCGGCCTCCGAGAGGTGTTATTCACCACTCGGATCAAGGCTCCCAGTACACGTCGATCGAGTTCGGCAACCGTTGCCGCAAGGCCGGGGTTCGCCCCTCGATGGGTTCGGTCGGCGACTGCTATGACAACGCGATGGCGGAGAGTTTCTTTGCCACGCTGGAATGTGAACTGCTGGATCGCAGCCGCTTCAAAACGCACAGTGACGCGCGCAACGCCGTCTTCGACTTCATCGAAGGCTTCTACAATCCGCAGCGTCGGCACTCGTCGCTGGGGTACGTCTCGCCAGCGGCGTTCGAGCGGCACCACCGGGCGTGTGCAGCTTCCCCCGGCGCACTCGATCCTGCCGTCGTGCTCGGAGCCCTCAAGGCCAAGCCCTCGCGGGCGCGTGAAGTACGCGGCCTTGACCGCCCCTCCGCGCGGCGGCGTGTTGGATGTGCGGGCCGGGACGGAAGGATGGGCTCCGCAGGGGCCGAACAAAAGGATGCCACCAGCAGGGGGCAGGAAGAACAGAAAAGGAAGGACACGATGACGTCAGACAGTATAGCCTGATCCCAAGACCTCAACTGTCCACGGAAACGGGGTAGGTCCAATCTCTACTATTGAGCATGTTGCGTAGCGGCGGGGCCACGATTGCACCGAGAAGCTTATGGCCCCTTGCGACAGTTACGGCGAATGGCGTCACAATTCGCAGAATCATCGACTGGTGGTTCAATAGACCATTTACAACAACGTCGACATTTTGCGGGCGGGGCGCAGTCATTGCTGCCCCGCCTCTCAGTTGAGGTCCTTGAGCTGCAAGAGGTACAGGCAGCTGGGGTCGATCAGGCCGGCGTGATAGCGCAAGCGGCGAGGGCCGGGCCTGATCGCGATAGAGGTATCGCCTTCGCTGTCGAGTAGGTGAACCCGTGCCTTCGTCACCCGTGTCGCTACCGTCCAGTGCGGCCATGGGGCCTTCGCCCCGACAATGGCCGCCGAACCAGGCGCGCACAGGTGCTCGCTGATGCTCGCGAGCAGGGTCGTCTTTCGAACACCCCGCCCAAGGGGGCGGCTGCTCGTGAGCGACAGCCCCCGATGGGCGCGCAGCCATTTGTCGGTCGATCGCAATAGCGACCTAAGCTGACGTCGCAATCGTCGGAATGCGCACGCCGGCCGTGTCGAGATCGTCAAAGCGGCGAAGGATGACGCCTCGGACGATCCAGCAGAAGCCCCAGCGACTCGGACAGTCGTAGTGGTAGCCAA
>CAIMWA010000237.1 GCA_903845045.1 uncultured delta proteobacterium
CGCCCGCGCCCACGCCCGTGACGCCGCCGCCGCCCGCCGCCGCGACGCATGCGCCGCCGACGCCGACTCCGCCGCAACATCCGTCCGCGGGGCACCCGGGGCCCACGGCGACGCCGATCTCCGTGCTCACCACCGAGGGTGGGTCCGAGCCCGGCATCGTGACGGCCCCTCCGGTTCCGGGCGCGGCCGACGCCGGGGTCATGGTGGTGCCGCCGCAGTTCCGCGCGACCTCGTTGCTGCGCGGGGCAGACACGCTCTCGCTGGGCCTCGCGGCGCAAGGTCCGACGGCCGAGGAGCAGCGGCAGCAGGTGCGCGCCGTGGCGCTCGCACCGATCCTGGCGGCGCTGCACGCCAACGATCACATCGACCCTCCGGGCACGGCCCGCGCGGCGGCGGCGATGACCACGCGCATGTCCGAAGAGATCGCGTCGCGCATCTCGGTCCATGCCCTCGAGCCCGAGGTGCGCCGAGGCCCCGAGATCACGCTGCCCTCGTTCCGCCCGCAGGAGTCGTCGGGCGAGCGCATGGCCGGCTCGGAGCTCGACGCGCTGCACTCGGGCTCGTTCACCTCGGTCCCCTTCGGACCCGGCACCCCTGCGTGCACGTCGTACCACGCGCTGCAGGTGGACCTCGCCATCGGCGGCGGTGACGCCGGCTCCGGCGTGACGGTCCTGCGCTCGTCGGGCAATTCGTCGCTCGACCACAGCGTCGTCGAGGTCGCGCGCGAGCTCGCGACGGAGATCACCCCTCCGGGCAGCACCCGCTGGCGCTTCGAGCTCGCCGACGACACCTCGCCCGGGCGGTACTGCAGCGGCCAGGGCGGCTGGCATCCGCTCGCGAACTCGCGCCTTCGGGTGCGCTTCTGGCGCCTTCACGGGCGATGATGCCTGCGCCGCGCTTCTGGTAGCGTGACCGCCGTGCGCGCCCGCAACGCTCTCGTGCTCGCCGCCCTCGCATCGGGCCTCGCGCTTCGTGCCGCCGACGCACGCGCGCAGGTCGTCGACGTGCCCGCGGCGCTCGCGGACCGCGCGGTGCCTGCCGCCCCGGGCTGGGGAGTGCAGGTGATGGCCGTGCATGCGTTCTTCAACGGCACGCCGCAGAGCCTGGGCAACGCGCGGGACATCCTCGCCGGCACCGCCATCACGCCGGTGTTCGATGCCTGGTGCGGCTCCGTGCCCTACGTCGACTTCACCAACGCGGCGAACGTCGACTCGCTGGGGCTCGAGGCCCCCGCGGCGATGTGCCTGCCGTTCATCGATCCGGCGGCCGATGCGCCGCACCCGTGCCGACGTCTCGCGGGCCTTCCGACGGGTCACTACTCGACGAACGGCGGCGAGGTGCTGCGTCTGCGCGGCCTCTTCGCGGTGCGCTCCGCGGGCACGCTGACCTTCGCGTGGGGACACGACGACGGCATGGCCTTCGACATCGGCAACCTCGCCGTCTTCGCCTACGCCGACCCGACGGCACCCCGCGTGGATCGGGTGGTGCTGCGCTTCGCGGCGCCGGGGCTGTACCCCTTCCAGCTCGATTGGTTCGACACCACCGGCGGCGCGCTCATCGACTGGTACGTCGCGCCCGGCGAGCACCCCACCGGCGACCTCGCAGCGACGGGCTTCGCGCTCTTTCCTTCGCAGGACCTCTATCCCTCGGGGGCCCTGCCGTGCACCCCCGACTGCCGCAGGTGCGAGGGAGCCACGCCGGTCTGCGACGTCGCGGCGTCGCGATGCGTGGCCTGCGCTGGCGACGCCGACTGCGCCGACGGGCAGCGCTGCGCTTCGGGGTCCTGCGTCGCGCGGACGCAGCCCGATGCGGGATGGCCGACGTCGCTCGGTGACGCCGGTGCGCGAAGCGTGCGGGCCGATGCGGGCCTCGACGCGGGCGCGTCGGCGTCGTTCGATGGCGGCACCGGGGGGTGCGCGGTGTCGACCCCGGCGACGCGTTCGGGGGTTCCGTGGGTCACTGGTGCGTTGGGGCTGTGCCTACGGCGACGAAAGCGTCGCGAGGGTCGGGGAGCATGAGCGCGACGACGACGGCTTCGGTGGTGCTGCCGGCGCGCGACGACGCGTTCTTCGAGCGCGTGCTCGACGGCATCGGGCACCCGGTCTTCGTCAAGGACCGCGCGTTCCGCTACGCCTTCGCGAACCTCGCGTTCGCGGAGATGCTGCGGATTCCGCGCGAGGACATCGTCGGACGCAGCGACCACGACCTCTTCCCGGCGCACGAGGCGGACTGGTTCCGCGCGAAGGACCAGGAGGTGTTCGTCACCGAGGCCACGGTGTCGGTGACCGAAGAGGCCGTCACCGACGGCGCCGGCAACACGCACATCATGGCCGCGACGAAGGTTCCGATGCGGGGAGCCGACGGCGCGGTGACGCACCTCGTCGGGCTGATCCACGACATCACCCCGAGCAAGCGCGCCGAGGAGGCGCTGCGCGAGGTGTCGGCTGCGCTCGAGGCCCGCGTGCAGGAGCGCACGGCGGCGCTCGTCGAGACGCAGGCCGAGCTGGTGCGCCGCGAGCGCCTGTCGGTCATCGGTCTCTTCGCCGGGAGCCTCGCGCACCAGATCCGCAACCCCCTCGGCTCCATCAAGAACGCCGCGTACCTCGCGCAGCTCGCCTCCTCGAGCGACGACGCGGACCTTCGCCGCGCGCTCGCGATCATCCAGGACGAGGTCGCCCGCGCGAACCAGATCGTCACCGACCTCGTCGACTACGCCCGCGTGATGCCGCCGCAGCTCCGCGTGGTGCCCGGGGAGCTCCTCATGGAGCTCGCGGTGAGCGGCGTCGACGTCCCCGAGGGCATCACCGTGCGCACCGAGGGGACCGCGCTGCCGCCGGTGCGCATCGACCCCGTGCAGCTTCAGCGCGCGATGCACAAGATCATCGGCAACGCGCTCCGCGCCATGGGTGACGCGGGCACCCTGACGCTCGCGGCGCGCGCCGACGGCGACGCCGTATTCTTCACGGTGAGCGACACCGGGCCGGGCATTCCCGAGGGCGTGCGCGAGCGACTCTTCGAGCCCCTGGTGAGCGGCAGCGGCGGGAGCCTGGGCCTCGGGCTCATCACGGCCCGCGCGCTGCTGGAGAACCAGGGCGGCGCCCTCGACGTCGACCGCACGGGTCCGTCGGGCACGCGCATCGCGCTCCGCGTCCCCGCTGCGCCGGCCTGAACGCCGGTCAGAACAGCCGCGCGACGATGTCGTCGGCGTGCAGCCAGCGCGACCGAGGGATCGTCAGACGGTCGCCGTGGTCTTCGAGGTTGCCGCGCCCGTACGCGTGGGCGATGGCGCGCTCGCGGCCCGCGCGGGCATCGAGCCCGGTGCGCCGCTCCACCTCCCGGAGGTGCACCCCTCGCTCGGTGCGCAGGCCGAGCATCAGCGCCTCCCGCACCCGCGTCGCGGCGTCGAGGGGCTCGACGGTGCCGGGCGGGAGCTCCCCGCGCTCGAGAGCGTCGCAGTATCGCGCGGCGTCGGCGTCGTTGCGCCATCGCACCGCGTCGTGGCCCAGGGCGTCCGCGGGCACGCATCCCACCGCGCCGGCCCCGAGGCCGAGGTATGCGTCGCCGCGCCAGTACGCCTCGTTGTGAACGCTGGCCGCGCCGGGCCGGGCGTAGTTCGAGACCTCGTAGTGAGCGAGGCCACGCGCCTCGCACGCCGCCTCGATGGCCAGGTACATCTCGGCCACCCGGACGTCCTCCAACGTGCGGAGCTTGCCCTTGCGCGACAGCTCTCCGAAGCGCGTGCCCGACTCGATGGTGAGCGCGTAGCACGACACGTGTTCGACGCCGGCGTCGACGAGCGCGCCGAGGTCGCCGAGCGCCTCGTCGAGGGTCTGGTCCGCGAGACCGAACATGAGGTCGGCGCTCACACGGAACCCGCCGTGCCCCACCGCCGTCGCCACCGCGCGCGCAGCCCCGCCGGCGTCGTGGAGCCGACCCAGATAGCGAAGATGGGAGTCCCGGAGCGACTGCACGCCGATGGACAGCCGGTCGACCCCCGCGGCGCGCCACGCGTCGCAGCGGGCCGCATCGAGGGACGTCGGGTTGCACTCGACGGTCACCTCGTCGAGGGGACCGCACGCCCGCACCGCGCCGAGCACCGCACCGAGCCCGGCGGGATCCCACAAGCTCGGCGTACCGCCTCCGAAGAAGAGCGACGTCGGACGCAGCGGCGCCGCCAGTGCGGCTCGCCGCATCGCGAACTCCCGCACGACGGCGGCTGCGTAGCGGGCGTGGGGGATGCGCTCGGGCTGCACCGCCTCCGTCGCGAAATCGCAGTACGGACAGCGCTGGAGGCACCAAGGGAAGTGGACGTACACGGCGAGCCGCGGGGCCGCCGGCGCGTTGGGGATCAGGGGTTCCAAGGGCGTCGAACCATACGCCGGCGCCGGGGGTTCGCCACCGCGGGCATGCGCGCGTCGTCGCCTCGGCGCTAGGCAGGTGCGGCGCCACGACCCATCATCGCCGTCGCGGGGTGGCTCACGAACGCCGCCTCCGAAGGGCAGCGTCACGGTCGTGCACTCGAGCGCTCGGTTCATGCCGCGGGAGGTCGACGGTCCTGGCGCCGAACTCGCCGCGGCCCTCGCACGCGACCACGGCATCGACGTCGACGACCCGTCGTCGCGGGAGATCGTCGAGATGCTCGGGGCCGGTGCGCCGGGGGTTCTCCCCGCGCTCTTCCGGCGATCGCAATTGCTCCCGCGGCTGGCGGCGGAGTGCGAGCGCGAGGGCTCCGTGGGTCCGCCCGCGCCGCTCCCGGCGGCGGACGCGTCGGCGTCCAAGGAGGAGATGAAATCGACGCTGCGTCGATGGCGCGACGAGGCGCTGGTGCGCGTCACGCTTCGGGAGCTCCACGCAACCGTGGACGTCGACAGCACGGCGCGAGAGTGGTCCGGCGTGGCCGCCGAGTGCGTGGACCGGGCCGTGGCGCACGCCGAGGCGACCGTCGCGCGACGCTGGGGCGCGGCCGTCGATGACCGCGGGGCGCCGCTCGCCCTGAGCGTCCTCGGCATGGGCAAGCTGGGCGGCGAGGAGCTCAACCTCGGGTCGGACATCGACCTCTGCTTCTTCTACGAGAGCGACGACGGCGGCCCCGATGCGAGCCCGCCAGCGGTGCACTTCGGCCGCGTCGGATCGGCCGCGGTGGATCTCCTCGCCGACGTCACCGACGGCGGCTTCGCGTATCGGGTGGATCTGCGCCTACGCCCCGAAGGCAGGCAAGGACCCATCGCGTGCGCGCGTCCTGCGGCGGTGCGCTACTACCAGACCTGGGGTCGGCCCTGGGAGCGCGCGGCGCTGCTGCGGGCTCGCACGGTCGCGGGCGATCGCACCGTCGGCAACGCGCTCCTCGAGGGTCTCCGCGGCTGGATCTTCCGCAGCGACGAGGGACCCTTCATGGCGGCCGCGCTGCACGACATGCTCGCACGCGCACGCCGGGAGCTGCTCCGGGACGACGCGCGCGACCTCAAGCTCGGCACCGGCGGCATCCGCGAGGCCGAGTTCTTCGTGCAGTCGCTGCAGCTACGATGGGGCGGCGCCCACCCGGTGCTCCAGGTGCCCTCGACGCTGCGCGCGCTCCATCGGCTGCGAACGCTCGGCCTCGTTTCGGACCGCGACGCCCGCGACCTCGACGACGCGTGGGGCTTGCTCCGCCGCGTCGAGCATCGCGTCCAGGCCGCGGCGCCCTACGCGACGCACGAGCTCCCCGACGATCCCCGGCGGCTAGGGGTGCTTGCGCGGTCGCTGGGGTACCGCGGCGCCGAAGAGCTCGTCGCGGCCCTCGACGGGGCCCGTGCGCGCGTCCGAGACCTGTTCTCGCGCCATGCGTCGGGCGGCGACGCCACGTCGCGAAGGGTCGCTCTGGCGGGCCCTGCGGCCGCGTTGGCCCGATGGTTCGTCGCGCACCCTGCGCTGAGGCCTTCCGACGAGCTCGTGAACGAGGCGACGGGATCGCGGGATCCCGAGGCGGCGCTGACCGAGCTCCGAAGGCTCGCGCGGCGGCCGGACCTGCCCCTCGGCGCCGACGTGGCTGCGATGGTCCCGGAATTCGCACCACGGCTCCTCGACGAGGTCCGCGACGCGCCGGACCCGGACCTCGCGCTGGCGCACCTCGCCTCGCTCTTCGAGCGCGTGCACCCCGCCGAGCGCCTCGCGCGATGGCTCCTCGAGCGCCCGACGGTGCTGCGCGGCATGGTCGGCGTCTTCGGGGCGAGCAAGCCGCTGTCGCGTCTTCTTCTCGCGCGGCCGGAGCTCATCGAGCGCTTCGTCACGAGCGGCGTGGCGCCGGAGCCCGCGACGATTCGGGAGCGCATCGCGGCGGCCGCACCGGACGACGGCGCCGGCGACGACCCCGAGGAGATGCTCCGTTCGCTGCGCCGTGCCATGCGCGACGTGATGCTCGCGGTGGGCGTGGCGGACCTCGCCGGGGAGCTGGGACCGGCCGAGGTCGCCGAGCGGTTGAGCGCGTTGGCGGAGTCCCTCGTGGCGGCGTGCGCGGGCATCGCCGCGTCCGAGTGCGCCGCGCGGTGGGGCGCGCCGGGAGCTGCGCCGCTGGAGAGCCTCGCGGTCGTGGCCCTCGGCAGCCTCGCGGCGCGGGAGCTCGGGCACGGCGGCGACCTCGATCTGCTGTTCCTTCACGACCACGCCGACGACGCCGTGACCCGCGGCGGACCTCGGGGCGTCATCAGCGCAGGCGAGTTCGCCATCCGCATGGCGCAGCGCACGCTCTCGCTGCTCTCGAGCCCCGACGACGAAGGCCCCGGCTACGCCATCGACACGCGGCTCCGCCCCTCGGGATCGCAGGGCGTGCTGGTCACGTCGCGCCGTTCGTTCCTCGCGTATCACGGCGCTTCGGCGTCGTGGGAGCGTCAGGCGTTGCTGCGCGCGCGCCCCGTCGCGGGCGACCCCCGGCTTTGCGCGGTCCTCGCCAACGACCTCTGGGAGCTCCCGTACCTTCGCGGCCGCGCCGACATCGCCGAGCTCCGCCGCCTTCGGGCGCGCATGGAGCTCGAGCTCGGTCGCGAGGACCGCGGCGCCATCTCGTTGAAGTACGCCCGCGGCGGCCTCGTCGACACCGAGTTCGTGGCGCAGGCGCTGCAACTCGCCCACGGCGCCGACCCGGCCGTGCGCACGGCGAACACCCGCGCGGCGTTGCTGGCGCTGCGGGCCTCCGGCGCTCTCGATGACGACGCCGCGGACTCGCTGCTCCAAGCGGAGTCTTCGCTCCGCACGCTGCTGCACGCGACGCGCGTCGCGACGAGCCGGGGCGTGTTGATCCCTTCAGCCCCGTCGGCCCGCGTCATCGCGCGGCGCCTCGGCTATCGCGACCGCGCCGAGCGCAGCGCCCTCGACACGATGCTCCGCGACCTCGCCCGCACGCGCGACGCCAACCGGCGCGTCTTTCGCGCCGTCATGAACGCCCTCGAGGGATGAAATCGCCCCGCGGATGTCGTCGGCGATGCCGGTGGTGAGGGCGTCGTCGGGGAGCCGCACGCGGTGCACGCGCCCGTCGCTCAGACGGAGCACCAGCACCTCCGCCGGATCGCGGCTCCACCCGCCGGCGACCGCCTCGGTGTCGACGGACGTGAGGTCCCGCAGCGGGTACGCGTCGCAGACGCCCGGGTCGCGGTCGACGCGGAGCTCGCCAAGGCTCCGATCGAGGCGCACCCGCCACGCGGTCCTCGAGCGGAACGCCGCCACGACGAGGCCCGCGAACACCAGCGCGCCCGCTCCCACCGACGCGTGATCGAGCGCGGCCGGCCCTGCGCCGTGACAGCCCCAGCGCAGAAAGGCCATGCTCGCCGTCGTCGCGACGCCGGTGCCGAGCGCGACCGCGCATCGATGCGCCACGGTCACCTGCGGTGACTCGTACACGACCTCCAGCGCCGACGGCGCCCCTTCGCTGCGCATGACGGCGACGGTACACCGCGCCCGCGCCGGAGGGACCGTGTATGGTTGGCGCGGCGCCCGTGAACCGGACTTCACAAGGCCGGTGCGCCCACGGGGTACGACCGCTCGCTTCGCCCTTCGAGAATCCACGGACTCTTCGCAGATGTCATCGCTGGCCTCGACGTTGCACAAGCAGCCCGTCGACTCTCCGGAAAGGAGTCTCCGAGCCATGAAGAAGTTTGCCCTCCCCTCGCTCCTGTTCGTCTCGCTGGGTCTCGTGACGTCGTCGGCCGCGGCCCAATCGTGTCCTCCTGGCTCGTGGCTCTGCGCCGGCGCCAACGTCGGCGGCGTGGGCGGCAGCTTCAGCATCGGCGGCGGCGTCGTCGCGCAGGTGCCGCAGCCCCCGGTCATGATCCGTCCGCCTCCGCCTCCCCCGCCGCCGCAGACGGTCTACGTCGAGCAGCCGGTGTACGTGCAGCAGCCGGTCTACGTCGCGCAGCCGGTGTACGTGCAGCAGCCGATCTATCAGCCCGCGCCCGTCTACGTGCAGAACTACCAGTGGGTCGGCGCGGGGCGGAACTCGGCGTTCGGGCTCGGCGCCTTCGCGACGGGTCTCACCTTCGGCGGACGCGGAAGCCAGACCAGCGGCCTCGGCGGCGCCGGACTCACCGCGCGCTTCCGCTACGGTCAGTACCTCGGCACCGAGGTAGCGGTCGCGGGGCTCTATGGCACCGACTACAACGGCGACCTTCGCACCGAGATTCCGGCGTCGCTGAACGAGCTCATCTACTTCAACCCGCAGAACCGCCTGCAGGTGTACGCACTCCTCGGCGTGGGCATGTCCTTCGCGGGCGTGCAGTACCAGGACGGCCGCGGCGCCGGCCGTGGGCACGACACGGCGTCGTACACCTACGCCGGTGGCCAGGCGGGCCTCGGCCTCGAGTGGCAGCTCACCCGGAACTTCTCGCTCTTCACCGATGCGCGGGCCTTCATTCGCACGCGCATCGATGCGGACGCGTCGACGAACCCGGAGTTCACCCGCGTCAACGGCGGCGTCACCCAGACCAGCAACACGTCGTTCGGCGTGACCGGTCAGCTCGGCGCGATCTTCTACTTCTGAAAGCGAGGCGGCGCCGGAGGCAGCGCCGTCTTCCGGGACGGCGGCTCCGGCGGCGCGGGCGGCTCCGAAAGCAGCTCTTCGACCTCTTCGACCTCGATGGTCTCCTCGACGTCGTCGGCGGCGACCGCGGACGAATCAGGCTCCGCCGCAACGACCATCGACGGAACGCGCGGTGCGGCCAGCGACGGAGCGCCTTCGACCGGAGACGAGCCGAGCAGCTCGTCGAATTCCGCCGCGACGTCCTCCCGCGCGACCTCGGCGTTCGCCGGCGCGACGCTGCGCGCTGGAACGGTGCCATGCGTCGCGCGCACCCCGGTCGAACCCTGCGGGCCCGACGGGCGGCGCGGATCCACGGCCATCGGCGTGGGCGGAATGCTCGCGCGCACATCGACCGTCGGCAACGCGGCGTCGTCGGCAGCAGACGGGGGTGGGGCCTGGGGCTCCGCGTGGGACTCTCGAAGATCCTCGGGGCGCACCGCGGCCATGGACTGCCGCCCGAGACCCCGAACATCCGTCGACACCGGGGCCGCGATCGCCTCGACCGCCGGGAGCGGCGCCGGCGGCAGCGTCGCGAGCCGCGCAGGGCCCGTCGGCACGAGCGGACGCGGCGGCGCGAGGGTCTCGCGGCGGGCCGTGGGCAGCGGCTCCTGGGGTTCCGAGGCGAGCGCCGGGGCCTCGATGGGCGCGGCGACGGATTCCTCGGCGTCGACGACCGCCGCCGGCCGATCCTCTGTCACGGCGGCGGGCACGCCCTCGGGAGGGGACGTGTCCTCGGTGTCGGCCGCGCTCATCGAACGGGGAGCGGCGAGCGTCTCGGTCCGCGCCTGGAGGACCTCGGATGGCGCGTGAGGCGGCGGAGGAGGAGGCTCGGTATCGCGGCGCTCTTCGACCTCGGCGGCCGCGACGACGGGCTCCGGCTCCATCACGGTGGGCGCCGCTTCGAGCGCGTGACCGTTCACGGCGGGTTGCGCGACCGGCAGCGCGGGCGCCTCGTCGAGCGAGGCGAGGCGCGCCACGAGCGACTCGACGGTGGACGCGCGCGCACGGTGCGCCGCGACGCCGACGGCGAGCGACGCAAGCCCGCGATCGACGGCCGCGAGGTCCACGGAGCCGGTGGCATCCCGGGGAACGGGAAGAGGTGCGAGCCTGCGACGCGCGGCGGGCGGGTCCATCACGCCGCGCATCGTGCCGGAACTCGCGAGGCTACGCCACGATCGAGCGCGCCTCGGCAAAGAGTTCGTCGAGCTTCGCGCCGTCCGGACCGCCGGCGCTCGCCATGTCGGGCCTCCCGCCGCCGCGCCCGCCGACCACCGCCGCGAGCCGACCGACGATCTTGCCGGCGTGATGGGCGCCCGTCGCCTCCTTGGAGACGGCCACGACGACGAGGGCCTTGCCGTCGGCAGACACCGCGCCCGCCACGACCACCGCGGGCGCGTGCTTGTCGCGCAGGTGGTCGGCGAACTCGCGTAGGGCCTTCTCGTCGGCCACCGGAGCGCGCGCGACGACCAGGTGCACGCCCGCCCCGATCTCCGTCACCTGCGCCGCGGGACCGCCGCCCCCGGTGAGCACCTGGCGCTTGAGCCCGTCGATCTCGCGCAGGAGCTCCCGTTCGCGCTCCACGGTCTTGGCGACGCGCGCGGTGAGCTCGCCCACCGGCGCCTTCAGGGCATCGGCCGCGCGCTGCAGCGTCGTCGCGAGCGATCGCACGAGGGCCACGGCGCCGAGACCCGTCACGCCCTCGATGCGCCGCACGCCCGCGCCCACGTTGGCGTCGGCCACGATCTTGAACATGCCGATGTCGCCGGTGCGCGTCGCGTGCGTGCCGCCGCAGAGCTCGACGCTCTCGTGGCCGATGTGCAGCATGCGCACGGCGTCGCCGTACTTCTCCTCGAAGATCATCATGGCGCCGCGGGCCCGCGCCTCGGCCTGCGTCGTGACCTCGGTGCGCACCGCGACGTTCGCCAGCACCTCGGCGTTCACGAGGTCCTCGATCTGCGCGATCTCGGCGTCGGTGAGCGGGCGCGTCGAGGCGTAGTCGAAGCGCAGCGCCTCGGGCGACACCTTCGAGCCCTTCTGCTGCGCGTGCGGTCCGAGCACCTTGCGGAGCGCCCAGTGAAGAAGGTGCGTCGCCGAGTGGTTGCGCCGCGTCGCCGCGCGCTTGGCCGCGTCGACCTCGGCCACCACGGCATCGCCGACGCGCAGCGCTCCTTCGAGCACCGTCGCGACGTGCACGACGAGCCCCGGCACCGGCTTCTGCGTGTCGTCGACGCGGAGCACCGCCCCCGCCGCGCGCAGCGCGCCCACGTCGCCGACCTGGCCGCCGGCCTCGCCGTAGAACGGCGTGCGGTTCAGCACCACCTCGACGCGATCGCCCGCGGCCACGGCGTCGACGACGGCGCGGCGATCGTGCTCGCCGACGACCACGAGGCCCGCCACCACGGCCTCGTCGCGCTCGCGGTCGTAGCCCATGAATTCCACCGAACCCACGCGCGCCAGCAGCTCGCGGTGCTCGACGCGCACGCGCTCCTCCTTCGACACCAGGGCGCCGTCGCCCTCGCCGCGGGACACCTCGGAGTGACGCTCGCGCGCCTTCGCGTAGCCCACCTCGTCGAGCACGAAGCCGCGCTCGCGGCCGATGACCTCGGTGAGGTCGAGCGGAAAGCCGTAGGTCGCGTGGAGGTCGAAGGCCACCTCGCCAGGGAGCACCTTCGTGCCGTCCTCGTGGCGCCACCCGTCGAAGCGCTCGAGCAGCGACATGCCCGTGGGGATCGTCTCGCGAAAGCGCTGATCCTCGGCTGCGGCCTGCGAGAGGATGAACTCGCGGTGCTGCTCGAGCTCGGGGTACGCGCGGCCCATGCGCTCGATGACGAGCTCCACCACGCGGTGGAACGTCGGCTCCCGGAGGCCCTGCATGTACGCGTGGCGGATCGCGCGGCGCATCACCGAGCGCAGCGCCGCACCGCGGTCCTTGTTGGAGGGCGTGATGCCCTCGGCGAGGGCGAAGGCCGCCATGCGCGCGTGGTCGGCGATGACCCGGCACGCCACGTCGTAGTCGCCGTCGGTGGCTCCGTACGGACGCCCGCCGATCTCCGCGGCGCGCTCCACGAGAGGCCGCAAGAGGTCCGTGTCGTAGTTGCTCGTCACGCCCTGGAGCACCGCCGTGATGCGCTCCAAGCCCATGCCCGTGTCGACGCTCTGCGCGGGCAGCGGGACCAGCGGACCGTCCTTCACGGAGCGGTTGAACTGCATGAAGACGTTGTTCCAGATCTCCATCCAACCCGAGCCGTCGGCGGCGGGCTCCTGGCCGAAGGTCGCGACGTCGGGGCGGCCCGCGCCCATAAAGTAATGGATCTCCGTGCACGGTCCGCACGGGCCCGTGTCGCCCATGGTCCAGAAGTTGTCGGCGCGGCCGAGGCCGAGGATGCGGTCGTCGCCGAAGCCCGTGACCTCGCGCCAGATGGCCCGCGCCTCGTCGTCCGCCGGAAGCCCCGGCTCGCCGCCGAAGACGGTGATGACGAGGTGGTCCGTCGGGAGGTTCCAGACCTTCGTGAGCAGCTCCCACGCGTAGGTGATGGCGTCGCGCTTGAAGTAGTCGCCGAAGGAGAAGTTGCCGAGCATCTCGAAGAACGTGTGGTGCCGCGCGGTGCGGCCGACGTTGTCGAGGTCGTTGTGCTTGCCGCTCATGCGCACGCACTTCTGGCTCGACGCGGCGCGCACGTACGCGCGCTTCTCTTCGCCGAGGAAGGTGTCCTTGAACTGCACCATCCCGGCGTTCGTGAAGAGCAGCGTGGGGTCGTTGCGCGGCACCACGCCGGCGCTCGGGACCACCGTGTGGCCCTTGCCGCGGAAGAACTCGAGGAACGTCGTTCGGATCTCGTCAGAGGTGGGCTTCGACATGGCGGGCGGTGGATTACCACCACCCCTTGGAGCCCGCGAGCGCCGTCAGCGCGGGCCGTAAGGATCGGCACCGCGCCCGGCAGCTCCGGACGCCGGGCCACGAGGGGCCCCGAACTCGTACGTCGCGCTCAGGACGTAGCGCGTGAAGTCGTCGATGGAGTCGCTGCCGGTGCCGAGCATCGCGGTGCCGTGGAACGTCGTGCGGTAGCGGGTGAACTGCGCCGTCGCGCGGAAGCCGAGGCCGGGCGCGAAGCGATCGAGGCGCGTCGCGAGGCCGAACCACGCCCCGAGGCCGATGGTCGGATCGGCGTTGTCGCCGAACGCGGCGCGCAGCTCCGCGCCCGCGCTCATCCAACGGAACTCGCCGCCGAAGAGCGCTCCGAAGTCGACGTGGTTGCGCGAGTAGAACGGGATCATCCCCTCGCCGGCGATGCGCAGCCCGAGGTAGCTGGCCGGCGCGAGCTGCATCTCTCGCGGAAGCCGCGCGGTGTCGACGTCGAAGGTCTGCATCGCGAAGCCCGCGGACACGCGCATCATTCCCCCGCCGGACGGGCGCGCGGCGAAGACGACCCCGGCGAGCACCTCGAGGCCCGACGAGGTGAGCGTGACGGGGTTCCCATCGACGTCGCGACCGACGGACGAGAGCCCCACGGGGAACCCGACCGCCGCTCCGGCACCGAAGCCCATGCGCTGGTGGTTGAAGCGGTAGAGCACCTCGGCCTCGGCCTGCAGCTCGCCGAAGAGCCCGTTCTCGTAGCCCCGCGTCGTGCGCTCGCCGAGCACCGGCACGCGCCACGAGCGCCCGGCGACGCCACCGCCGAGGCGCAGCGAGAGGAACCCGAGCCCCGGCGCGTCGCCGGCCTCTTCGGCCGCCGCGGCACCCGTCGGAGCGCGGGATCCGTCGGGACCGGCACCACGCGGAAACGCACCGGTGCGGCCCCCCGATGCGCCGGTCTCGGGCCCCGACGCGGGGACCGGACGGAACGTCGGCGACAGGCGTTCCCAGATGTCGTTGCCGAGGGCCGAGATCTCGTCGATGCGCTCGAAGTCCCACGCCTGCGTCACCGCGGTGGTGCCGTCGGGGCCGCGCATCACGCGGAGGTTCAAGCGGTAGCCGCGCCCCGCACGCCGCTCGAGGGCGCCGGTCACCACGAGGTCGAGGTGCAGCTCGCGGGACACGGCGACCACCGCCGCCTCGTCGCCTTGGCCGCCGACGCCGAGCCGATCGGCGGTGGCGTTGTAGTCGCCGAGCGCGGCGAGCTCGATCTCGCCGACGTGGTCGCTGAAGACGCTCGCGACCATGCCCCGGGTGATGGCCGACCGCTCGCCCGCGAAGGGGCCCACGGCGACCCGCAGCGCCCGGGACCGCTGCGCCTGTGCGGCCGCAGGCGCGCACACCACGACCACGGTCGCGCACAGCAACGGCCCGAAACACCTCATCGCGGCGGACGCTAGCACCGTGGCGCAGACCCGCGCGACGCCTTCTCGACGAGGCCGGAGACGCCGCTTCGCCGGCGCAGCTCGGCGAGCACCGAGCGCCACGAGACTCCGCGCGACACCAGCGCGACGAGGGTGTGGAAGAGCACGTCCGCGGCCTCGGACGTGACGCGCCCGTCGTCTTCGCTGGCCACCGCCCGCGAGAGCTCGTCGGCCTCTTCGCGCAGCTTCTCGCCGATGCGCGCGGGCCCCGCGTCCAGGAGCTGCCGCGTGTACGAGCGCTCGGCCGCTCCCGCCGCGCGCCTCGCCTCGAGCGTCGCGAAGAGCGACTCCAGCTCTCCGCGCGGTGGGCCCGCCTCGACCCACGCTCCGCCCGCGGAGGCGCGGTAGAAGCACGAGGGCGCGCCGGTGTGACAGGTCGGTCCCGCGGGGTCGACGCGCAGGAGCACGCAGTCGCCGTCGCAATCGATGCGCACCTCGCGCACGGCGAGGGTGTTCCCGCTGGTCTCGCCCTTCACCCACGGAGCCCGTCGCGAGCGGGACCAGAACGTTCCCACGCCGGTCTCGAGGGTGCGCCGCAGCGCCGACGCGTCCATGTACGCGACCATGCGCACCTCGCCGTCGAGGGCGTCTTGCACCACCGCCGGCACGAGGCCCGCGGCGTCGAAGGACACCCTCGCCAGCAATGCCTCGACATCGTCGGGCGGAAGTTCACTCTCGGCCATGCGCGCTCCTTTGGGGGCCGCGACGCTACCACCGCACCCGCATCGCCGCGTCGGAGCGGCGCGAGGCCGTGGTACCGTTCGCGGAACTCCCATGCTGCATTCGCGCGTGCCCCGGGTCCTGCAAGTCGTCCTCGCCGCCCTCATGGCGATGACGTACGGATGTGCGACGGGCTCGGGTGACGCCGAGCTCGGCGACGCTGCGGTGACCGTCGATCCGACGGACAGCGGGCCGCCGTCGGACGTCCCTTCCTTCGACGTGGTGAGCCCGTTCGCCGACACCGGCAGCGCCATCGACGCGGGGTCGCCCGTGGACACCGGCGGCGCCGTCGACGCGGGGTCGCCCGTGGACACCCCTGCGACCACGGACGCTGGAACGACGGTCGTCGATGCGGGATCGCCAGCGACCGACGCGGGGACTGCCGACGCCGGGGTGGTGACGCCGGCCGACGCGGGCTGCTCCGGCGGCCAGACGGCGTGCGGCGGCGCGTGCACGGACCTGCTTCACGACGCGCACAACTGCGGGGCCTGCGGCACCGTTTGTACCGAGGTGCAGACGTGCACCGACGGCGCCTGCATCGGCACCTGCGCGAGCCCGCGGATGTTCTGCGGCACCGGCGCGGCGATGCGCTGCGCGGACCTTCAGACCGACACCGCCAACTGCGGCGCCTGCGGTCATGCGTGTCCGGCGGGGAACATGTGCGCTGCAGCGGTCTGCGCCATGGCCGCGTGCGCCAACGGCACGGCCGACTGCAACCACAGCGCGGCCGACGGCTGCGAGGTCGTGCACGCGACGACGTCGCTCACCTGCGCGGCGCCCACGAACATAGGCGGCTTCTGCGGCGACACGAGCTGCGGGTTCCTCTGTCCGTCGACGGGATGGACCACCGTCGCGACGCAGACGGGCACGCACGCGGCATGGTTCCACGCGCGCTCCAACGAGTGCTCGAACTGCCCCGCGTCGCTTTCGGTGCGTCTCACGCTCTCGGTGCCCGCCGGCGTCGACTACGACCTCTTCGTGTACCGCCCGTGCGGCACCGTGGTCGGCAGCTCGAGCGCGACGAGCGGCATGACCGACACCGTCACCATCACGCAGCCCGACAACTACACGGGCGACGACAGCTTCGACTACGTCGTCGAGGTGCGCTGGTACAGCGGGTCGTCGTGCTCGCCGTGGACGCTCACCGTCGAGACCCACGGCCGCGGGAGCTGCTGAGCGTCCGCGAGGCGTTGCTTGACGGGGATGCCAGCGCGCTCCTACGCTGGAGAGACGCCGATGGCAGACCCGAAGGATCACCCCGAACTCCGCTCGGACCCTTCGTGGCAGGTACAGACGCAGGTGCTTCGTGCCGAGCCCGCGTCGACGCAGCAGAACGCCGGCTCCGACTGCCTCGTCGTGATCTACACCCGCGAGGGGCGCGGTCCGCTGGGCAAGCGCATTCCGCTCGATGGTCCGGTGGCGGAGCTGACCATCGGCCGCGAGGTGTCGAACTCGCTGGTGCTCGAGTTCGAGGGCGTGTCGCGCCGCCATGCCCGTCTGCAACGCCGCGACGGCGTCTGGTGGGTGCAGGACCAGAACTCCACCAACGGCACCTACGTGAACGACGTGCTGAGCCGCGAGACGCCGCTTCGCAACGGCGACCGCGTGAAGGTCGGCGACGTCATCCTGAAGTACCTGTCGGCGGGCGACCTCGAGGCCGAGTTCATCGAGACGATCTCGCAGATGATGGTCACCGACGGGCTCACGCAGGCCGCGAACAAGCGGCACTTCAACGAGAAGGTCGCCGACGAGGTGAACCGCTCGCTGCGCCACGATCGGCCGCTGGCCCTCGTGATGTTCGACGTCGACCACTTCAAGAAGGTCAACGACACCTACGGCCACGTCGCCGGCGACGTCGTCCTCAAGGAGATCGCGTCGCTCGTCCGCAGCCGGATCCGGCGCAACGAGGTGTTCGGTCGCTACGGCGGCGAGGAGTTCGCGCTGCTGCTGCCCGAGACCACGCTCCAGGGCGCTATCACCCTCGCCCAAGAGGTGCGGACGCTCATCGCGTCGCAGCCGTTCCACTTCGACCAGACGCACATCCCGGTCACCATCTCGCTCGGCGTCGCGCAGTGGACCAACGTCATCCGCACGCCCGAGGATTTCATCCGCGCCGCCGACGCGCGCCTCTACGAGGCCAAGCGTCAGGGCCGCAATCGCGTCGTCGGCTGAATGGCGGCGCGGTTTCGCGCATCACACCCTTCAGACGCACCACCGACGGTCGTTGAACATCGGTGACGGACCCGCATGGGCGCCGCGCGACCTCGCGCGAGACAGGGCGCCCGCGGATCCGCACCCAAGGAGGCTGCGATGGCTGCTCCCCTTCGCCTCGCCGTGGCGCTCGCCGCCGCGGCCACGCTCGCGTCCACCGCCGCCCAGGCCCTGGATCAAGATCGCTTCGGCTCGACGCTCACCTTCGGCTTCAGCAACGGCGTGGGCTCGCCGCGCGGCCTGCTCGGCGCGTTCGTCGAGTATCGCCCGTGGCCCGCGCTCGCCGTCGCCGCGGGCACCGGCCTCGGCGGCAGCTTCGGCGCCGCGGTGGACGGCACCCTCACGCTCTCTCCCATCGGCGGGCAGAGCTGGCGCATCGACCTGACCGGGGCGTTCTCGCGGCAGTTCTCCTACCTGCGCCTCGGCGTGCCCGACGGCCGCTCGCTGCCGATGCAATCGAACTGGATCTCCGCCGGCGCCGCCGTCGAGTTTCGTACCGAGGGCGGGACGATGTTCCGCATCGGCGCGGGGCGCGCGTTCCTCCTCGACACCGCGTCGTACGGGGCCTTCAGCGCGAACGAGATCTCCTACGTGCAGGCCCGCGCGCCGTCGATCCCGGGCGCCACGCCGCTCGACGCCGCTGCGAGCGCGCTTCGCGGCGACTCCTTCGGGGTGTGGTTCGCCTGCGTCGAGATCGGATTCTCCACCCGCCTCTGAGCGCGCTACTGTGCCGCGCATGGCGAACATCTACGACGACAACTCCCGAAGCATCGGCCGCACGCCGCTCGTGCGCATCCGTCGCATCACGGAGGGCTGCGGCGCGAACGTCATGGCCAAGATCGAGGCGCGCAACCCCGCGTTCTCGGTGAAGTGCCGCATCGGCGCGGCGATGGTGTGGGACGCCGAGTCGCGAGGCGTGCTCGGTCCCGGCAAGACCATCGTCGAAGCGACGAGCGGCAACACCGGCATCGCCCTCGCCTTCGCGGCGGCGTCGCGGGGCTACGAGTGCGTGCTCACCATGCCCGAGACGATGAGCATCGAGCGTCGCAAGGTGCTCGTGGCCTTCGGCGCCAAGCTGGTGCTGACGCCGGGCGCGCAGGGCATGAAGGGCGCCATCGCCAAGGCCGAGGAGCTCGCCGCCTCGGAGCCCGGGCGCTACGTGCTCATGCGCCAGTTCGAGAACCCCGCGAACCCCGCGATCCACGAGCAGACGACGGGCCCCGAGATCTGGAACGACACCGACGGCGCCGTCGACATCCTCGTCTGCGGCGTCGGCACCGGGGGGACGATCACGGGCGTTTCTCGGTACTTCGAGCGCACGCGCGGCCGGGCCATCACCAGCGTCGCCGTGGAGCCGGTGCACTCGCCGGTGATCTCGCAGACCCTCCGGGGCGAGACGGTGGCGCCGGGGCCGCACAAGATCCAGGGCATCGGGGCGGGGTTCATTCCGCGCAACCTCGACCTCTCGCTCGTCGACCGCGTCGAGACCGTCTCCAACGACGAGGCCATCGCCATGGCTCGGCGCCTCGCGCGCGAGGAGGGCATGCTCAGCGGCATCTCCTGCGGCGCGGCGATGACGGCGGCGCTGCGCATCGCGCGGGAGCCCGAGAACGCCGGCAAGAACATCGTCGTGGTGCTCCCGGACGGCGGCGAGCGGTACCTCAGCGGCGCGCTCTTCGACGGGCTCTTCGAGGGGCTGGAGAAGGCCACGGCGCAATGAGCGTGCGTCCCGAGCCCCTGGAGCGGACCGTCGACGCGATGCTCGAGAGCTACGGCTCGAGCTCCGTGGGGCAGCGCATCGGTCCGCGGTTCATGCCGTCGCGCGAGGAGATCATCGCCGTCACGCGGCTGTTCTTCGAGGTGTTCTTCCCCGGCTACTACGGCCGCCGGGACCTCACCGCGGACAGCCTTCGCTTCCACGTGGGCGCGCTGCTCGCGACGCTGCGGGAGAAGCTCACGGCGCAGATCGAGCAGTGCCTCTGCTACACGGCCGAAGCCGAGGGCATGCCGCAGGACCTGCCGGGCTGCCACGACCACGCGCGCAAGCTCGCGGAGATGCTCGTCGCGCGGCTGCCGGCGCTCCGCGCCACGCTCGTGCAGGACGTGCAGGCGGCCTTCGACGGCGACCCCGCGGCGTCGAGCATCGACGAGGTGATCCTGTCGTACCCGGGGCTCCAAGCCGTGACGGTGCACCGCGTCGCGCACGAGCTCTGGGGTATGGGCGTGCCGCTGATGCCGCGGATCATGTCCGAGTGGGCGCACGCGCAGAGCGGCGCCGACATCCACCCCGGGGCGACCATCGGCGCGCGGCTCTTCATCGACCACGCGACGGGCGTGGTCATCGGCGAGACCACGCACATCGGCACCGACGCGAAGATCTACCAGGGCGTCACCCTCGGCGCGCTCTCGCACCCGAAGGACGCCGACGGCCGCGTCATCCGCGGCACCAAGCGTCACCCGACGGTGCAGGACGGCGTGACGCTCTACGCGAACGCGACGGTGCTCGGCGGGACCACCATCGTGGGCTCGCGGAGCGTCGTCGGCGGCTCGGTGTTCGTCACGCGGAGCATCCCCGAGGGATCACGGGTGGCCATGAAGCCGCCGGAGCTTCGCGTGCTCACGCCCGGCGAGGCCCCGGCGACGTTCATCGCCGACTTCGAGATCTGAGCCGCGCGCGCGCTCAGATCCGCGGCGTCCCGTCGATCTTCAGGAGCCGCTCGAGCCAGAGGTTCGAGAGCTTCTCCTGCATCCCCGTCTGCTTCAGCCGCTGGTTCAGGAACGGGAAGTCGACGCGGTCGAGCTCCTGGTCCTGGTTGAAGCACGTGAAGACCACCGAGGCCTTGCCCGTCACGGGGTCGACGTGGCGCTGCAGGCACTGCGCGCAGATCTCCTTCATCATGCATTGCATCGGCGAGTTGATGCTGCCGATGGCGACGTGGCCCTTGCGCAGGAACGGCTGCAGCAGCGCGTGCCGGGCGCCCTGGACGGCGTGCATCATGCGGTCGCTGCCGATGACGATGAGCCGCTCGCAGGTCTTCAGGTCGACGCGCTGCGGCCCGAGCTCGCCGCGGGCATAGGCGAGCATCGACTGCACGATGTTGCCGACGAAGCCGAAGTCCTGCGGGCGACGCGGCTCGATCATCGGACCGACGTCCGACGACCACACGATCTGGTCGGCGCTCGCCTCGATGTCGTCGCGGCGGAACACGTCGGCGGGGTTGCGATAGCCCGCGAAATACAGCACTTCGCAGCCATTGGCCCGCAGCGCCTTGCCGATGGAGAAGAGCACGGCGTTGCCGAGGCCGCCGCCGCAGAGAACGACGCGCTCGTTGCGCGGGATCTCCGTCGGCGCGCCGGTGGGACCCATCACCACCACGGGCTCGCCCGGTCGGAGCGTCGCCACGAGCTTCGAGCTCGCGCCCATCTCGAGCGCGATCATCGAGAGCAGGCCGCGCTCCGGATCGGTCCACGCGCCGGTCATGGCGAGGCCCTCCATGGTGAGCCTGGTGCCGTCGACGACACGCGAGAACATCTCGAAGTTCTGCAGCCGGTAGAACTGCCCGGGGTTGAACTTGCGCGCGGCGAGCGGGGCCCGGACCACGACCTCGACGATGGTCGGCGTGAGGCGCTTGACCTCGTGCACCGTCGCGATGATCTCGTCGTCGAAGCGCGCGCGAAACGACTCCCACGCGGCGTCGCGCGCGGGCTGCGCGGAGGCGTCGAGGGCCGCGAGCTCCGGCGCGAAGCTCTCGACGACGCGCCCGTAGCCGTCGCGGGCGCTCGCCATCGCGCGCACCACGGACCCCGCATACACCGGGTGGTTGTCGCCGTAGAAGCTCACGAGCTGCCCCTGCGGACCACGGTGCGACGTGAAGAACCCGCGATCATCGACGACGAGCTCCGGGGCTCCGCCACCCACGCGCTCCACACGGTGCTGCTGGAACGCCTTGGTCTTCGCGTTCATCACGAAGCTGCCCGGCAGCTCGCGCTCGTAGGTGACGTTCGGCGCCGTGCCCGCGGCCACGCACACGGTGCGGGCCGGGAGCTCGACGACCTCGCCGCTCGCCACGAGCTTGCCGTCCCGGAGCACCATGCGATCGAAGCGCATGGCCTTCACGGCGCCGTACTCGTCGGCGACGGCCTCCTTCGGCGACATGCCTTCGACGAAGGTGATGCCCTCCTCGAGGCCCTTCTCGATCTCCTCGTGGTTCAAGCGGTACGCGGGAGACTCTTGCAGCGTGCGACGGTACACGAGCGAGACCCCGCCCCACGCGTCGACGAGCGCGTTGAAGCGCGGTGCGCGGGAGTCGACGGCGGCGCGTCGGCGCTCGTCACGAATGGCCCGGCCGTGGGCGAGCTGCTCGTCGAGGACCTCGCGCTCCTCGGCAGAGTACGCGCGCACCGCCGCCGCCTCGCCGAGCTCCGCGCAGAGCGTCTCGTGCCGCGCCAGCACCTTCTCGACCTGCACGACGTAGTACGCACGCAGCTCCGTCGCGGTGTCGATGCCGGTGAGCCCGCCGCCGATGACCACCGCGGGAAGGCGCACCGAGAGGTTCGCGAGCGACGAGCGCTTGTAGGCACCGGAGAGCTGCAGCGCCATGAGGAAGTCCGACGCCTGGCGGATGCCCCGGATGAGCCCGTTGGGGATGTCGACGAGCGTCGGCTTGCCGGCGCCCGCGGCGATGGCGACGTGATGGAAGCCGAGGGCCCACGCGTCGTCCACGTCGAGCGTTCCGCCGAAGCGCACGCCGCCGTGGATCGCGAGGTGCGCGCGCCGCGCCAGCGACACGTAGACGAGCGAGAGGAAGTTCTTGTCCCAGCGGACGGTGATGCCGTACTCGCTCACGCCGCCGAAGCCGAGCAGCACGCGCTCGTCGAGCTCGACGTACTCCGCGCGGAAGTCGTGCACGGGCCGCTCGAGGAGCGCCGGGGGCAGCGGCTCGATCTTGAGCCCGTCGACGCCGACGACGCCGAAGCCCTCGTTCCAGAGGTAGTGCGCGAGGGTGTAGCCCGCCGGGCCGAGGCCCACGACGAGCACGTTGTGACCGTTGTACGGAAGTGCGTACGGACGTCGCGCTCGCAGCGGGTTCCAGCGCGTGAGCAGGTCGTAGATCTCGAAGCCCCACGGCAGACCGAGCACGTCGGTGAGGATCGACGTCTCGATCTGCGGAATGTTCACCGGCTCCTGCTTCTGATAGATGCAGGCCTTCATGCAGTCGTTGCAGATGCGGTGCCCGGTGCCGGGCAGCATCGGGTTGTCGACCATGATCACCGCCAGCGCGGCGAGCACGTGGCCGGACTGCTTCAGGTAGTGCGCCTCGGAGATCTTCTCGTCGAGAGGGCAGCCGTTGAGGGGAATGCCGAGGGCGTTGCTCTTGGTCTTCCCGTCCTTGTCGTGAAGGCCCTTGGAGCAGCTGTCCTTGCTGCGGTCGTGGCAGAAGATGCAGTAGTCGACCTCGCTCAGCACGTCGCGGAGCCCCGCGCGGCGATCGGTGAGCGCGAAGCCGTCGCGCTCGCGGAGGTGGTGCGCGCCGGTGATCGCCTCGGGGAGCTCGGCGCGGGCGCGGCGCAGCGGCACGAGGCGCTGCGGATCGAGGGACCGAGGCAGGCGCAGGGACACCCAGTGGTGGTCGTAGCGGCTGTCGGTCATGCGCAGCAGGCACCAGCGGTCGACGACGTCGAGCAGGCCCGCGAAGAAGGTGGCCGCCGACGCATCGTCGCTCACCGCCCGGGGCAGCACCGAATGCAACTCGGGGTGCGCGAGGCACGCGGCGAAGAGCGC
>CAIMWA010000238.1 GCA_903845045.1 uncultured delta proteobacterium
ATTGCACCGCGAGCGCGAACCCCTCCCCCGGTACTTCGAGGGCCTCGACCACCCCGTCGTCGTCGCGGGCGGCGACCACGAGGCCGTCGCCGACCCGGTCGATCGCCTGGTGGTGGTAGCACAGCACCTCCACGGTTTCGCCGAGCAACCCGGCCAGCCGCGTCCCGGCGACCGTGCGCACCGGCAAGGAGGCGAACACGGCGTTGCCCAGGCGGTGCCCGCCGTGCCCAAGCACCTCGGGCAGGTGCTGGTGCAGCGTGCCCCCGAACGCGACGTTGACCACCTGCGCGCCACGGCAGATGCCCAGCACCGGCAGCCCCCGCCGCAGCGCCCCGCACAGCAGCGCGAACTCCCAGTCGTCGCGCACGGGGCTGGGCTTGTCGGTGTCGGGGTGCGGCGCCTGGCCGTAGGCGGCGGGGTCGATGTCGCGGCCGCCCGTGATCACCAGCCCGTCGAGCCGGTCGAGCACCGCGTCGGCGATGCCGTCGTCGACCGGTTGCGGGGGCCGCAGCACGGCGACGCCGCCAGCCGCGGTGACGCCCTGAAAGTAGTTGGCCGGCAACACCCCGGCGCAGACGTCCCACACACCCATGCGCGCCCGGTCCAGGTAGGTGGTGAGGCCGATCACCGGGCCGGGGCTAGAGGCGCTCAAAGCCGCGCACCCTCTCCCAGTCGGTGACGGCGGCGTCGAACGCGGTGACCTCCACGCGCGCGTTGTTGAGATTGTGGGCGACGACGTCGTCGCCGAAGGCTTCCCGCGCCAGCGTCGAGCGCTCGAACAGCGTGGCCGCGGCCGCCAGGGTGGTGGGCAGCCGTGCGACGCCGGCGGCCTCATAGGCGTTGCCGGAGAACGGTTCCGGCGGTGCGAGGCCGGCGTCGACGCCGTGCAGACCGGCGGCGATGAGCGCCGCGACGGACAGGTAGGGGTTGACGTCGCCGCCGGGCACCCGGCACTCGACCCGGATGTTGCTGCCGTGGCCGACCACGCGCAGCGCGCAGGTGCGGTTGTCCAGCCCCCACGCGAGAGCGGTGGGTGCGAAGCTGCCGTCGGCGAACCGCTTGTAGGAGTTGATGTTCGGGGCGTGGAAAAGCGTCAGCTCCGGCAGGGTGGCCAGCAGCCCGGCGACGAAACCGCCGAACGTCGCCGACATGTGGTGGGGCCGGGCGTCGTCGTGGAACACCGCAGAGCCGTCATCGCCGCGCAGCGAGAGGTGGATGTGGCAGCTGTTGCCCTCGCGCTCATCGTATTTGGCCATGAACGTCAGGCTCTGGCCGTGCTGGTCGGCGATCTCCTTGGCGCCGTTCTTGTAGATGACGTGGTTGTCGCAGGTGACCAGGGCGTCGTCGTAGCGGAAGCCGATCTCCTGCTGGCCCCTGTTGCACTCGCCCTTGACGGCCTCGAACCGCATGCCCGCGCCCTGCATGCCGCGCCGGATGTCGCGCAGCAGCGGCTCCATGCGCGACGACGCCGCCAGCGCGTAGTCGATGTTGTAGTCGCTGGCCGGCGTCAGGCCCCGGTAGCCGGCGGCCCACGCCTGCCGGTAGGTGTCGTCGAACACCAGGAACTCCAGCTCGGTGGCGACGTTGGCGGCCCACCCGCGCGCGGCCAGCCGGTCGAGCTGGCGGCGCAGGACGGCGCGGGGCGCCGCCGTGACGGGGG
>CAIMWA010000239.1 GCA_903845045.1 uncultured delta proteobacterium
GCATCGTGCAGAACGACTCCCTCGACATCGAGGGGAACCGGTCCGTGGCGGTGCACGGCGGCGCCGGCGCGTCGATGCGCGTCGATACGCACTACACGTTGACCGCCGACGCGAGCATTGGCTTCAAGGTCGGCGACTCCAGCATCGTGCTGCTGCCCGACAAGATCACCCTCAACGCGCCGACGGTGCACGTCATCGGCGGGTCGCTGGTGAACATCAACGGCGCGCTGGTGAAGATCAACTGCGGCGAGTCGGACAAGCCGACGGTCGCCGCGGCGGAGACCCAGGCCGCGAAGTCGGTGAACCTCCAGGGGACCGCGGGTGGGCTGCTCGCGAAGGTCAAGAGCTTCCTCGATCCGAACAAGCTCGGCGACCTCGCGAGCCAGGGCCTCGGCAAGCTGCTGACGAAGGTCGGCGTGCCGGACCGCATCTCCGAGCGCCTCCAAGGCCTCGCGAAGACCACCGTCACCGAGCTCGGCACCGCGGTGATGGAGCTGCGCCCGCCGAACTTCGCCAAGATCGGCATCGCGGCCATCACCACTGGCGTGGGCATCGCCGTCGACGAGGCGTTCCGCTTCATCGAGAACAACCCCAAGGTGAAGAACAGCCCGCTGCTCTCCGGCGCCGTGAAGGAGATCAAGGGCGTCACCAACACCGCGGCGACGTACGGCGTGATGCACGCGACGCACCTCGACGACGGCATGTCGCGGGATCCGTTCTGGTCCGTGCTGAAGCAGCGCAACGGCGCCGACGTCGCGGGGTTCCTCAAGGAGAACGCGCTCGCGGCGGGCGAGCAGGTGCTCCAAGGGTGGATCGACAAGCGCGGACTGCCGCCGGTGGCAGCAAAGCTCGCGGCGCAGGGCATGAAGCAGCTCGACGGAATCATCGGCAAGCAGATCGACCGGCTGTTCCTTCCGCAGTGAGGTGCCACGATGATCGTCGTGCGCCGAGCGCAGATGGAGGTCCTCGCCCGCACGGCGCTGGAGCCCTTCGTGGAGAACGTGGCCGCGCACCTGCGGCGCGTGTGGCCCGCGGAGACCGCGGCGATGGGCGAGGCGGCGCTCGATGCGCTCGTGCGCGACGCCATGGTGCGCGCGGGCCGCTGGGGCATCGAGACCGAGTTCGACGTGGGCCGCTTCTGCGACCTGATGTTTCTCTGGTCGACGGACTTCGACACCCGCGCGGAGCTGCCGTGGGTGCAGGAGATCCTCGGCGCGGACGGCTACGACGGGCGGGTGAAGGTCGATCTGCTCATGGAGCGCACGAAGGCGCTCTGCGACGACGCGGCGAACGCGCTGGCAGCGGCGGAAGGGTGAGGCGCGAGCGATGGGACTCCTCGATTACCTGACGACGGGCGCCTGGGACCCGCCGCCGCCGCCGGTGCAGCGCGCACACGCGCAGGCGGCCTCGGCCCGCGTGCAGGCCGCGCAGCACGACGCGCAGACGCACCTCTCGCAGTGCCCGACGCAGTCGTCGGGCACGCTGCCGTGCGGGCTCCCGCGGCAGACGCACCCGTGCGACCTCAAGGACCTCGCGATCACCGAGCGCAAGACCGTCACCAAGGGCAAGGCGCCGTGGGTGGGCGAGGGCGAGCCGCCTGAAGAGCGCGAGCTGCCCAAGACCTTCACCATCGTGACCACCGGCACCGCCGAGCACGATCCGTACATCACCGGGACCATCGTCGAGGTCACGGCGGGGTCGGCGAACGAGACGGTCAAGACGTACGTCGACCTCGCGATCGCGCCGGGGCCGGGGTTCTGCAGCGAGGAGACGCACCCGCACCTGGTCGTGACGGGTCCCGACGGCAAGGCCACGGTGCTCAAGGGCGCGACGAAGCAGACGCTGACGGTGTTCCGGCGGGGCCGCGCGACGGACGCCAACGCCGTGCTCCAGAGCTTCGCGGACGTGTGGCCGGTGCGCCTGGGCTTCCAGGACTATCGCGTGTCGGCGCTGGTCTGTGGCGTTCGCAAGGTCGGTCCCGCGGTGCGGTCGCAGCACGCGGCGATCCGGGTGTTTCCGCGCGACGAGTGGGAGCTCGAGCTCAAGGCGCCGTCGCTCTTCAAGGCCTCGGCCTCGCACTCCACGAACTCGTGGGACCCCGCGAACCGCACGTCGAAGACCTCGGCGTCGGTCACCCTCGAAGGGACCACGAACACCCGCTCGGCGTCGGTCTCGCGATCGTCGTCGGCGTCCGAGGTGTCGTGGACCGCGGGGGCCGAGCGCCACGGCGGCGGCTCCGCGAGCGGCGTCGAGCGGAGCTACACCGTCGACCGGGGGACGTCGCGCGCCGAGCTCTCGCGCAAGTACACCGACACGTCCGGGGGCGTCACGCGTACCCGCGAGGCCACCGTGGCGAGCGACGGCTCGCGTTCCCACGCGCGCACCGAGTCCGAGGCCGGCGAGGGCATCGAGACTCGATTCTCGGCGGAGCTCAAGCGCAACGGCACCGTGGTCGTCGGCCTCGAGTGGATCCTCGCGGCGATCAACGCGCTCCGCGACATCGAGAAGGCCGTCCAGGACATCTGGGAGACCATTCGGAAGTTCAAGCCCAAGGTCGGCTGGGACTTCAAGTTCGGCGTCGAGGTCTTCACGGGCTCCCTCGAAGGGACCTGGGGCTACCGCGAGTCCACCGACCGGCGAGTGTTCTTCGCGTACGCGGTGAAGGCCAAGCTCGTGCTGCTGAAGGTCTCGCTCAGCGCGGCCTTCGGCGTCGACCTGACCATCAAGGGCTACGGCTTCGCGGCGAGCATCGAGCTCAAGATCGACGCGAGCGTCTCGGTCATCACCGAGGTCGAGCGCAAGAAGCCCGAGGAGCCCGAGTGGAAGTTCGGGCACTTCAGGGGCAACCTGCCCGCGACGGCGACGGCGAAGGGCATGTGCGTCAGCGACCGCGTGCTCTCGCTGCGCGGCTCCGTCGAGAGCGGCTTCGATGCCAAGGGGCGCCTCGGCGCCGACGATCACGGCCTCGGGCTCTTCGTGGACAAGGTCGAGTTCAAGGGCATCAAGCTGAAGGGGGCCGCGACGGTGATCGGGTTGTTCGACATCGACGGCGAGTACGAGGCCATGGGCAAGCGCGTCGTCTCCTCGAACCTGCGGGTCCCGGGCTGACCGATGGCACGCGCAGGAGTGCTCTTCGAGGTCTCGGTCACGGGCTGCGATGCCGAGACTTGGATCAACGACATCCCCGTGGGACGCGCCTTCGGCTCCGTCGGGGGCGCGGTGCACTCGTGCAACCACGTGCTCGTGCACGGCGAGAACACCTTCGAGGTGCTCGTGAACCCAGGGAGCAAGCCGTCGACGGCGCGCTCCGAGAAGCGAACGCTCCCGGGCGACGGCGTTGCGGTGTCGGCGCACCTGGCCCTCTGCCCGCCGGGGACGTCTCCCGGCGACCCGGGGACCACGACGCTCTTCCGCTACGACTGGGCGGCGCCGGACGGGGAGATGGAGTTCCCGCACCCGGTGGCGACGAGCTGTGCGCTCGATCCGCCATTCGGTCCGTGGGCGTGGGAGCAGGCCGCGCCGCTGGTGCTCGATGCGACGCTGCGCGCCGAGGTCGCGGCGTACCTGCGGTCGCTTCGTCAGTCGCTGTCGAGCCGTAGCTTTCCCGCGTTCTGGGCGCACAACGAGGTGACGCACCACGAGGTCGCGGTGGCCCACGACCTCGCGCTGGCCGACCGCCGCACCGCGGCCGAGGGGGCGCTTCGCGAGCGCTTCGCCGAGCCCACCTTCGCGATGGAGGAGGTCGACGCCGAGGCCCTCGACCTGCGCCTCGTGGCCCGCGGGCGCCTGGTCGAGTGCCTCGCGGCGGACTGGGGCGCGGCGGTGCGCACGCAGGCCGACGGCGAGGGGCGGGTCATGCGGTTCCCGCTGCTGCTGGGGCGCGTCGACGGAGCCTTGCGCGGGCTGCGCTGACCGTTTCGCGCGACGTCGCTCCATGCGACAGTCCGCGGATGGAGGTCACTTACACCATCACGGTGCGCACCGGCCGCAAGTCCGGCGCAGGCACCGACGGCGAGGTCACCGTCGCGCTCCTCGCGGAGGGCGGCGACGTCGGACCATTTCGCTTGGACAAGCGCTTTCACAACGACTTCGAGGCGGGGGCCGTCGACACCTACGAGGTGAAGGGCCCGGACCTCGGCGAGCTGTGCGCGGTGCGCGTGCGCAACGCGAAGGTCGCCATCGAGGACGACTGGCTCCTCGAAGAGATCGTCGTGCAGGTCGGCGGCGTCACGCGAAACTTTCCCTTCTACCGTTGGGTCCGCACGAACCGCGAGGTGCTCATCGTCGAGGGATCGGCGTGCCTCCCGCAGCACGTGCGCAGCCCGCGCGCGGCGTCCATTCGCGCGTCGAACCTCGTGTCGCGCGGCGAGGCCTACCGCTGGGGCAAGCCCGACATCGCGGGCCTCGGCCAGCTCGACGTGACCGAGGGCAACCCGATCCCCCTCGACGAGCAGTACCGGGACCTCGGCGCGCGCAGCTACCAGGTCACCTTCGCCGAGACCTTCGGCAAGATCCAGCTCGCGCGACCCATCATCGCCGCCGCGTGGAACGTCCTCGACGGGCTGAGCGAGCTGCTCTCCTTCGTGGGCGTTCCGTCGGTATCCAAGCGCTGGCGCGACGACGCCGAATTCGCCCGGCAGACGGTGCAGGGTGTGAACCCCAAGGCCCTCGAGCTCGTCACCGCGCCGCCGGCCGGCATGCCGCTGACGGACCACGACGTGCGGGGCCTCCTCGATCCGGGCATCGGCCTCGGCACGGCGTTTCGAAGCAAGCGCATGTTCCTCGTCGACTTCGCCATCCTCGACGGGCTGCCGATGTTCAAGGAGGTCGTCGACGGCGAACCTCGCCAGCGGTACGCGCCGCCGTGTCGCGCGCTCTTCTACCGCGGCAACGACGACGTGCTGCGTCCGGTGGCGATCCAGCTCGAGCGCGACGCCGCGGCGCCGGTGTTCACGCCCAACGACAGCCCCGACGACTGGCTCGCCGCGAAGATCTTCGTGCGCTGCTCCGAGGGCAACGTGCACCAGGTGCTCGCGCACGCCGTCTGCACGCACTTCACCATCGAGCCCTTCATCATCGCGATCATGCGCAACGTGTCGGCGCAGCACCCGCTCTACAAGCTCATGCGCCGGCACTTCCGCTACACGCTGGCGATCAACCAGGGCGCGCGCAAGACGCTCATCGCAGCGGGCGGCGTCTTCGACGACTTCTTGTCCACCGGCGGTCCCGAGCTCGGTCACCTGAAGCTCGCGGGGCGCGCGTGGGAAGCGTGGCGCCTCGCGGACCAGCGGCTGCCCGACGACCTGCGGCGCCGCGGAGTGGACGACCGCAAGGTGCTTCCGTACTACCCGTACCGCGACGACGCGCAGCCCGTGTGGGACGCCGTCGGAATCTACGTGCGCGAGACCCTCGGCGCATATTTCCGGTCCGACGCGGACGTCGAGAGCGACGTGGAGCTGCAGGCGTTCTGGACCGATCTCGTCACCAACGGGCTGCCGGTGGCGAAGCTCCCGTTCGAGCGCCTCGCGCGCGTCGAGGACCTCTGCGACCTCGCGCAGACGCTGATCTTCACGGTCTCCGTGGAGCACGCGGCGGTGAACAACCTCCAGTTCGAGCACTACGCGTGGGTGCCCAACGCGCCGCTCGGCATGCACCGCCCGCCGCCGCGTGCGAAGGGCGTCACGTCGCACGACGAGGTGCGGCGCATGCTCCCGAGCCTCGATCAGACCATCGGCCAGATCGCCATCGGCAAGGCGCTCTCGACCTTCGGCACGGACGAAGAATTCCTCGTGCAGGACGGCGGCTGGACGCGTCCGTACTTCCGCGAGGAGTCGGCGCTGGCGGCGCAGCGGCGCTTCGTGGACCGTCTGCGCGCCCAGGTTCTTCAGGTCGAGAACGCGAACCGCCTGCGGCCGGTGCCGTACGAGATCCTCCGCGCCGACCGCATCCCCTGCAGCGTCACCATCTGAC
>CAIMWA010000240.1 GCA_903845045.1 uncultured delta proteobacterium
GTGCACGGCGCCTCGGTCACGGGCTCCACCGACAAGGGCGCGCAAGCCGACGTGCGGCGTCTCAAGGCCGAGCGCAAGAAGGCCGGTGATGCCTTCAAGACCGCGCAGAAGTCCGCGACGGAGTCCGCCAAGGGCCAGGGCCTCGGCAAGGTCGAGGCGCGCGCGTGGGTCGACGGCGAGCTCGCGCCGCTGAACGAGACGATCCGCGACCTCGACGGGCGGCTCGCCGAGGCCGAGCTCGCGCTGTCGGACACGCTGGGCTTCGGTCCGGCGCACCTCGGCGACATCATCGGCGTATCGGCGGAAGTGTTTCGCCGGCACGCGCGACGGGCGCTGGATCTGGACTCTGGCGACGTCGCGACGCGCCGGCAGCTCGCCGGGCTGGGCAGCGATGCGTGCCTCACCGCGGAGCGGATCACCCCGACGCCGTTCAGCTTTGGCAACGGCGCGAGCGGGCAGTGCCTGCTGAAGGACTTTCGCGCGACGGCGGCGCTCGTGACCGCCGCCTCGGTGCGCGCGACGCTGCTCGACGGCGCCGTGGCGACGGCGGCCGTCACGAGCCTCAACTGGGATCCCTGCGACCAGCGGAACTACGCGCTGCGATGGCGCGATCCCCAGGACGAGGTGGCCGTGACGGACATCGTCGGCAACGCCTTGGCCTATCTAGGGCTCGGCATGGTCACGGCGATGCCGCGGGCGCGGGGTCTCGACGCGGTGGCGTTCGTCGACCGAGGCTTCGAGTGGGCGCTCTGGAAAGGCTGGATCGGCGTCGACGTGGTGCGCGCGCTGCTCGCCGGTCGGCCCTCGAAAGACGCACTCCATGCGCGGGCGGCGCGCGGGGTCGTCGCGGCGTACCGCAGCGACATCAGCAACCCCACCGGCAAGCGGAAGTTCTTTGCACCGGCGACGGCCATCTAGCGGGCGCCAGCGTCGGCGCGGGAGGGTTCGATGTTCACACCAGAAGCACGACGGAGTGCGAGCGCGGCGGCGGCCGAGGACGTCGTGACGGGGGACATGGTCGCCCAGCACGCCTACTGCGAGCGACGCTTGCACCTCGCGTACGTCGAGGGGCGCTGGGCCGACAACGCCCACACCGAGCACGGCGCGTGGGTGCACCGGAACGCCGACGCCGGCGAGGACGCGCTGCCGACGGCGGACGATCCCGACGCTCCGCGGGTCGCGCGCTCGGTGGAGCTGACGTGCGACGAACGCGGGCTGCGGGCGAAGCTCGACCTGCTCGAGCGGGGCGACGGAGCGAGCGTCCCGGTGGAGATCAAGAAGGGGAGCGTGCCTTCGTCGGGGCGGCCGTATCCGCCGGAGCGGCGTCAGGTCGGTCTGCAGGCGATGCTGCTCCGTGCGAACGGACACGCCTGCGACGAGGGAGTGATCTACTACGCCGGGTCGCGACGACGGGTGACGGTGCCCGTGGACGATGCCCTCGTGGCCGAGATTGAAGCCGCCGTCGTCGACGTGCGCCGGGTGTTGGCCCTGCCGATGGCGCCGCCGCCGCTCGAGGACAGCCCGAAGTGCGTTCAGTGCTCGCTCGTCGGGATCTGCCTTCCCGATGAGACCAACCTCCTCCGCGAACGTTCGCCGGTCACCGAGAAAGCGACGGACGCGGGCGACGACCGAACGCCGGAGCTTCGCGAGGTGCGGAGGCTCGTGCCGCCGCGCGACGACGCGTTGCCGCTCTACGTGCAAGAGCAAGGCGCCCAGGTCGGCAAGCGCGGGGAGAAGCTCGTCGTCTCGAAGAAGGGCGACACTCTCGCCGAGGCGCGGCTCCTCGACGTGAGCCAGCTCGTGCTGTGCGGGAGCGTGACGGTGACGCCGGCGGCGCTGGCCCTGCTCTGCGACGCGGGTGTGCCCATCGTTCACCTGACCTCGGGCAACTGGTTCCACGGGGTCACCGCGGGTCTCGGGCTGCGCAACGCCTTCGACCGCGCGGCGCAGTTCGCCCGGTGTGCCGACGAGGCGTTCTGCCTGCGCACGGCGCGCGCCGTGGTGCTCGCCAAGGCGCGAAACCAGCGCACGATGCTCCGGCGCAACGGTCCGTCGGGCGCACGGGTGCTCGACGACCTGCGGGCCGCCTTCGACGGAGTGGAGCGCGCATCCAGCATCGAGGAGCTCCTGGGCGCCGAAGGCCACGCCGCCGCGCTGTACTTCGGGGCGTTCGGCGGGATGCTGCAGCCGCGAAGCGATGCGACGACGGGCGCCTTCGACTTCACCGTTCGTAACCGCCGCCCACCGCGGGACCCGGTGAATGCGATGCTCTCGTTCGGCTACGCACTGCTCGCCAAGGAGCTCACCGTCGCGCTGCTCGCCGTGGGTCTCGACCCGTACTGGGGCTTCTACCATCGCCCGCGGCATGGGCGCGCCTCGCTGGCCCTCGACCTGATGGAGGAGTTTCGTCCGCTGCTCGTCGACTCGGCGGTGCTGTCGGCGGTGAACACCGGCGTCGTCGATGCGCGCTGCTTCGAGCATGGCGCCAACGGATGCGCGCTGAACGCTCGCGGTCGCAAGGCCTTTCTCGGCGCCTACGAGGCGCGCATGGACCAGCTCGTGACGCACCCGGTCTTCGACTACCGGGTGTCCTGGCGGCGCGTGCTGAACGTGCAGGCACAGCTCCTCGCGCGGCTGTTCCGTGGCGAGATCACCGACTACCCGGCGATCACGACGCGCTGACCGTGGGGGAGGATCCATGGCGCGCAATCGCTTCCTCGTGAGCTACGACGTCACCGACGACAAGCGCCGGACCCGGGTGCACCGCGCGCTGCGCGATTTCGGCGACTGGCTGCAATACTCTCTCTTCCGTTGCGACCTCTCGCCGCGGGAGATCACGGCGCTGCGCGCGGCCGTGCACCCACTGCTGAAGCACTCCGAGGACCAGGTGCTCCTCGTCGACCTCGGCCCCGCCGACGGCGAGGGGCTCGAGCGTGTCGATGCCATCGGCAGGCCCTATGTTCCCACGGCCCGCGCGCGCATCGTGTAGTCTCGTCGGCGGATCGATCCCTTCGAGCGGCGGAGTGCGACCGATGCGCCGGCCATCGCTCGCGTTCTTTGAAAATCGAGCACTTGGCCTCGGTCCCGGCGCCGTCGTGAAGCGCCGGCGAGGCCACCAGACCGCCACCGCTCGCAAACGACGTTGCAAGTGCCTGGAATTCATGCGATTTCGACGGTGTCGGTTCACGTGCCCTTCGGGGCGCGTCTGCATTGACGCGTGCATCATCGTCGTCGTCTCCTGTGTTCGTTCGGTCGTTCACGTGCCCTTCGGGGCGCGTCTGCATTGAAGCGGCGCTGTCGGTCGACTGCGCGTTCAAGGGGACCGACACGTCGGACTTCGTTGCGATCCAGGTGTGGGCGACGGTCGGGCCGAACTTCTACCTCGTCGACCAGCAGCTCGAGCGCCTGGACTTCGTCGAGACGTGCCGCGCGATCCTCGCGTGGACCGAGCGGTACCCGATGGCCACGAAGAAGCTCGTCGAGGACAAGGCCAACGGCCCGGCGGTCCTCTCGGTGCTGCGCCAGCGCATCAACGGCCTGCAGCTCCCGGTAGCTTCAATGCAGACGCGCCCCGAAGGGCACGTGAACACCGCCGTAGCGCCCGCAACCTGTAGGACCATCGGCCCGCTTCAATGCAGACGCGCCCCGAAGGGCACGTGAACGA
>CAIMWA010000241.1 GCA_903845045.1 uncultured delta proteobacterium
CGACCCGCCGATGACGTGCACCGTGGGCGCGTTGAGGGTGATCTTGTCGTTAAGCAGCACGATTCTGGAGTCGCCGACCTTGAAGCCGATGCTGGCGTCGGCGGTCAGCGTGTAGTGCGTGTCGACGCGCATCGACGCGCCAGCGCCGCCGTGCACCGCCACGGAGCGGTTCCCCTCGATGTCGAGGGAGTCGTTCTGGACGATGCTCGCGATGCGGTCCTTCTGGACCGTGACGTGCTCCATGCCGAGCACGGTCTTCGTGCGGTCGTGGCCCACCACGAGCGTCTGGTCGTGGCGCACCACGGTGTCCATGTCGCGCTGCGCGTGAAAGAACACCTGCTCGTGGTCGGCGAGGTCCTCGAAGCGGATCTCGTTGAAGCCACGGCCGCCCTTCGACGAGCTCGTCTTGATCGTGCTCTTGGTCTTCTCCGCGGGCAGCGGATACGGCGTGTTGTTCTCGCCGTTGTAGACGCACCCGGTCACCAACGGCCGGTCCGGGTCGCCGTCGAGGAAGGTCACGACGACCTCCATGCCGATGCGCGGGATGAACATCGCGCCCCAGCCCGCCCCCGCCCAGCCCTGCGCCACGCGCATCCAGCACGAGCTCTTCGCGCCGCCCTGCGACGCCCCGCGGTTCTCCGGGCGGTCCCAATGGAACCGCACCAGCACGCGGCCGTGGAAGTCCGTGGAGATCTCCTCGTCCTCCTCGCCGGGCGCGGCGACGACGAGCGCCGTCTGCGGGCCTTGCACCAGCGGCCGCGGGCGGTCGCGCTCGGGACGCACCGGCGTCTCCGCAGGCACGCAGACGAACTTGTTCGCGTAGCGCGACGCGTGCTCGAGGTCGGCGATGGGAACGTCACCCGCGTCGCCGAGGGCCGCGCGAAGGTGCTCGCTGGAGCGCAGATCGTCGGCCACGTCGCCCCACGCCAGGATCGTGTGCCGCACGGCGAGCAGCACGTACGAGCGGTCGAGCTCCGCGCGCTGGTGACCCGAGAGCGCGAACTTGCGCCCCGGCCAGAACCCGGTGACGCCGCCGCGGCCGGAGCCCGTCTTGTTCTCGACCTGCAGCTCCTCGAAGCGCACCCGCGCACGGCGCTGGCCGGCGTGCGGGCGGTAGACGTGGGCGCCGTCGTCGTAGGGTCCGAGGGCGAAGCGCGCCGGGTAGTCGTAGACCGGTCGGAGTCCGCCCTCGCCCGAGCTCTTCGGGGTCATGTCGAGCACCGCGCGCGGGTGCGTGAAGTCGAAGTCGCGGAGCACGACGCCGGTGCTGCCCGTGCGGCGGTTCCAGTCGAACCACTCGAGGGTCTCGACGGTCTCGGTGGCGTCGCGCAGGTCGGAGATGGGCACCGCGCCGCCGTCGCCGGTGGGCGTCTGCTCCCACGGGTGGCCGTCCTCGACGAGGTGCCACGCCTCGGCGTCGTCGTCGTGCGTGAAGTAGTACGAGACGCCCTCCTCCTCGAGCAGCCGCTCGACGAAGGCGAGGTCCGTCTCCTGATACTGGACGCAGTATTCGCGCTTCGGCAGCTGCTCGAGCGCTGCGGCGTGCACCATCTCGCCGTCGCCCTGGTAGACGCCCGCGTCGCGCAGCACGTCCTGGATGATCGTGATGGCGTGGACGCCCTGCCAGATGCGGGAGTTGACCCGCGTTCCGAGGGTCCAGAGGGCCGGCACGACGATGACCCGGGCGACGCGCCACGAGCCGGTGGTGCCGAGGTCCTCGACGCGACGCACGACGCCCCGCAGCCGGCGGGTCAGCTCGCCTCGCTGGATCTCGAGGGTCACCCGCTGCTCGAAGAGCTCGTCGACGGCGGCCCCGAGGAGCCGGTTCACGAGCACCAAGGACGCCTCGTAGGGGCGCGACATGGCCTCGTCGATGACCGCGTGCACGGTCCGCCACCCTTGGCCCGGACCCTCGAAATTCAGCTCGATTTCCGCTCGCGGCCCCATGCTCATCGCCGGTCTCCGTGTCGCTGCGTCCTGGGCGCGCCCCGCATGCGCGGCACGCCCGTAACCGCAGGCCGAAGACCCGCGGAAGCGTCACGATACACGGGAGGAGGACCCGCGTGCACGCCGGCCCCGCCGAACATCGACGCCGTGATCAGTCGACGCGGTGCAGCGTGAGCAGCTCGGCCACGGGGAAGCGGTACCCCGTGTGGCAGTACTCGCACTCGATCTCGAGGTCCTTGCCCTCGGCGACGAGCTCGTCCACGTCGGCCTTGGGCAGCGTCGAGAGGGTCGAGCGCAGACGGGCCCAATCGCAGCGGCACTGATAGCCCACCGCGC
>CAIMWA010000242.1 GCA_903845045.1 uncultured delta proteobacterium
AGCCCGCGCACGTACGGCGTGACGCTCACGACGACGCGCGACGGGTCCTCGCCGACGAGGCCGCCCGCGGTGCGCGGAAGGTCCCCCGGGAGGGTGATGGAGGCGCCGTGGCCACCGAGCAGGCAGCACTCGGCGAGCGCCACGAGGAGCCCGCCCTCGGCGCAGTCGTGCGCCGACGCGACGAGTCCTACCCGCGCGGCCAAGAGCAGAAAGCGTTGCAGCGCGGCCTCGGCGGCGAGGTCGATGGAGGGCGGCGTGCCGCAGATGGAGCCGGCGCGGCGCGTGAGCCACTCGCTCCCGCCGAGCGCGCCGTTGCCCCGAGGACCGAGCAGGAACACCGCATCGCCGGGTCCGCGAAAGCTCGCGCGCACGACGTCGCTGGACTTCTCGAAGAGGCCGACGGCGCCGATGGTCGGCGTCGGCAGCACCGCGCGCGGACCGTTGGCCTCGGTGGTCTCGTTGTAGAGGCTCACGTTGCCCGAGACGATGGGCACGCCGAGGGCCTTGCACGCGTCGGCGATGCCGTCGATGGCGTCGCGGAACTGCGCCATGATCTCCGGGCGCTGCGGGTTGCCGAAGTTCAGGCAGTCGGTGAGGCCGATGGGCTCGGCGCCGGTGCACGCGAGGTTGCGGCACGCCTCGGCGACGGCCATGGCCGCGCCGGCCCGCGGGTCGAGCTCGCAGAAGCGCCCGTTGCAGTCGCTCGACAGCGCGATGAAGCGCTCGCGCCGTCCGCGCTCGTCCTCGCAGAAGAGGCGGATCACCGCCGCGTCGCCGGCGCCCGGGCGCACCAAAGTGCCGTCGCGCACGATGTGGTCGTACTGGCGGTAGATCCACGCGCGGCTGCCGATGTTCGGCGAGGCCAGAAGCTCCGGGAGCTCCCGCTGCGCGTCGAAGGGATACGCCGCGAGGTCGACCTCCCAGCGCGCAAGCGGGCGCGGGTCGTCGACGCACGGGCGCGTGTACACGGGAGCGTCGTCGGTGAGCAGCGGTACCGGGAGGTCCACCACCACCGGCGGGTCGTCGGGCCACGGGGCGCCGTCGAGCGGGTCGTAGCCCGGCGTCGCACGGACCACGAAGCGGCCGGTGTCGGTCACGCGGCCGACGACCTGCGCGTCGAGGTCCCACTTGGCGCAGAGGTCCAGCACGCGCTGCTCCTGTCCTGCGCGCGCGACCATGATCATGCGCTCCTGCGACTCGCTCAGCAGGATCTCGTAGGGCGTGAGGTTGCGCGCGCGGCGCGGAAGCCGGTCGAGCCAAAGCTCCACGCCGTTGCCGGCCCGCGAAGCCATCTCCACGGTGCTCGACGTGAGGCCGGCGGCGCCCATGTCCTGGATGCCCTCGAGCACGTCGGCGGCGAAGATCTCGAGGCAGCCCTCGAGCAGGAGCTTCTCCATGAACGGGTCGCCGACCTGCACCGTCGGGCGCTCGGCCTCCTGGCCGTCGTCGAACTCGGCGCTCGCCATCGTCGCGCCGTGGATGCCGTCGCGACCGGTCTTCGCGCCGACGTACAAGATCGGGTTTCCGACGCCGCTGGCGCGCCCGTAGAAGATGCGGTCCGCGCGGCAGAGGCCGAGGGCGAAGGCGTTGACGAGGATGTTGCCGTTGTACGCCGCGTCGAACTGCACCTCGCCGGCCACCGTCGGCACGCCGAAGGCGTTTCCGTACGCCGCGATGCCCGCCACGACGCCGCGGACGAGCTCCGGCGTGCGCGGGTGCGAGGGCTCGCCGAAGCGCAGCGAGTCCATCGCGGCGACAGGGCGCGCGCCCATGGTGAAGACGTCGCGGAGGATCCCGCCGACGCCCGTCGCGGCGCCTTGATGCGGCTCGATGAACGACGGATGGTTGTGCGATTCCATCTTGAACACCACGGCCCAGCCGTCGCCGATGTCGACGACGCCGGCGTTCTCGCCGGGGCCCTGGATGACCCGCGGACCCTTGGTGGGCAGGCGGCGCAGGTGGACGCGCGACGACTTGTACGAGCAGTGCTCGGACCACATCACGCTGTAGAGGGCAGTTTCAAGGGAGTTGGGTTCACGCCCAAGCACCTCCCCCATCTCCGCAAATTCAGAGTCCGTCAGGCCCAAAGCCCGGTGCAGCGGCTGATCAGGTGCAGGAGAGGTCGCCATGCCTCTAACGGTAGTGCGCGCCGGGTTGGTCTTGG
>CAIMWA010000243.1 GCA_903845045.1 uncultured delta proteobacterium
GAGACGCGGCGACGCGATGCGACGGCTCTCCGCGGGCCCCGCTGCGAGCGACTCCTACCGCGGTCCGACCCTGACCGTGTGGGATGCGCTGGCACTCAAGCCGAGTCCACCGCGCGAGGGTCCCCTCTGCCTACCCTGCCCCCACTTCGTGGGGGCGGGGCAGGGGTGGGGGCTCGCCGTGACCGTCGATTCCCCACGGAACCACGCATTCCGATGCGAAGATCGCGTGCGAAACCTTCGCGCCGCTCACCGCCCCGCGAGCACCAGCAGCTTCCGGATCTCGTCTTCGGAGAGCGGGCGGGCGCCGCCGGCGGAGCGCGCGGCGACGGTGATCTTGGCGGTGTGCTCGATGATCTCGGTGCGCACCACGCCGGTCATGGGGTCGTCGCAGAGCACCACGCTGCCGTGCCGCGCGAGCATGAACGCCTCGCAGCCGTCGGCGACCACGGCGGCCACGGCCTCGGGCACGTCGCCGGTGGTGGGCGACGCGTAGGGCACCGTGGGCACGCGCCCCATGGCGAAGAGGATCTCGGGCACCACCGGCGGGTCGAGTCCGCCGCCGGCGACGGTGAGGCCCACGGCGCTCGGCGGGTGCGCGTGCACGATGCACTGCACGCTGGGCTTCTGGGCGTAGATGCCGAGGTGCATCTTGAGCTCCGACGAGGGCTTGCCGCCGCGCAGCACGCGCCCGTCGAGGTCGAGGAGCACGAGGTCGTTGTCGCGGAGCTCGCCCTTGTGCGCGCCCGACGGAGTGCAGAGCAGCCGCCCGTCGCGGAGCCGCGCCGACAGGTTGCCGTCGGTGGGCCCGATGAGCCCGCGCTCGTAGAGCACGCGGCCCGCATCGCAGAGCGCCTTGCGCAGGGCAGGCTCGGTCATCGGTGCGCGCATCGCAGCGACGGACGTGTACCACGACCCGGCAGCGATCGAGGGGCTTCGTCGCATCGGGCGGAGCCGCCCGTTGCACCTGCGCGCGGCCGTACCCTATGGTTCGCGGCACCCGCCCGGCGGCGCAGCGCGGCACGGCGGAACGAAAGGCCTCCTGCCATGGCGCGAGATGCGAGCGTGCGGTTCCCTGGGCGGACGTTGTTCCTCACCGAAGACGGCGACGCGCTCGCGCGGCAGCTCGCCGGCGAGAGCCTCGCGTGGCGCGACGACCTCGCCCTCGTCGACAACATCTCGACGGACGAGATCACCCCCGGCTGGGTCTGCTACTACTACGACGAGACCCTCGCCGAGTACTGCCTCGTGGGGCTCCGCGGCGGGCACATCGGGCGCAACGCCATCAAGGGCGGCGGCTTCTCGGTCATCGTGTCGGGCCGCTCCAAGGGCTGCGGCAGCTCCCGCGAGACGGCGCCGTACTCCGAGCTGAAGAGCGGCGTCGGCCTCGTCATCGCGCGCAACATCGAGAAGATCTACGGCCAGAACGCCCAGAACATCGGGCTCCTCACGAGCACCGACTTCGGGCTCATCGAGCGCATCGCGCGCGGCGAGGCGATCCCCCTCGACGAGTTCACGCGCGGCCTCGACCCCATCTCCGCCGACATCGTGCGCGCCGGCGGGCTCTTCGAGTACTCCAAGGCCCGCATGCGCGGCGACGTCTCGCCGCCCACCATCACCACCGCGGCGCGGCCCATGACCCTCGCCGAGAAGATCCTCGCGGCGCACGCCGTCACGGACCTTCGCAACGACCGCCTCGGCGTGCCCGCCCTCGCCCCTGGTGACGCGCTCTTCGTGCGCGCCGACGTGCGCTTCTCCCACGAGTACGTGACGCCCATGGCCGACGCGCTGTTCCGCGGGGCCTTCGGCGACGACGCGCGGGTGACCGAGCCCGCGAGCGTGTACACGTTCCGCGACCACCTCACGTTCCTCGACGACGTGATGAGCCCGCAGCACGTGGCCATGGGGCTCAAGGACGTCGCGCGCCGCCTCGCCGTCGTGCAGGAGGACTTCGCCAAGACCCAGGGCGTGCGGCACTACGGCGAGGTGCAGAACGCCGTGGGGCGCGGCTCGCAAGCCATCTGCCACAACGCCGTCATCGAGGACATCGCGCTGCCCGGCCAGGTGGTCTGCGGCACCGACTCGCACACGTGCATGGCCGGCGCCCTCGGGTGCTTCGCCTTCGGCGTGGGCAGCACCGACATGGCCGCGGCGTGGTTCACCCGCGACGTGCGCGTGAAGGTTCCCGAGAGCGTCGAGGTGCACCTCACGGGCACCCTCGGCGCCGGCGTGTCGGCCAAGGACGTGATGCTCCTGCTGCTCTCGGACGCGTACTTCAAGACGGGTCAGGGCATCGGCAAGGTGCTCGAGTTCAACGGTCCGGGCACCGCTTCGTTGTCCCTCGACGAGCGCGCGACGCTGACGAACATGTCCGTCGAGGCCGGCGGGTTCACGGGCATCATCGAGGCCGACGAGGTGGTGGTCTCGTACCTCGCGGCGAAGCGCGGACTCGACGCCGACGCCGTGCGCGCGCGCATCGTGAAGGCCGACGCCGGGGCGACTTACGCGCACCGCTTCGACATCGACCTCGCGACGCTGGTGCCCATGGTTGCGACGCCGGGCGATCCGCGCAACGGCGTGGCCCTCGCGGCGCTGCCGGCGGACGTGAAGATCGACGTGGCCTACGGCGGGAGCTGCACCGGCGGCAAGAAGGCCGACATGGACATGTACGCCGCGGTGCTCTCCAAGGCCGTCGCCGAGGGGCGCGGCGTGGCGCCGGGGGTGAAGCTGTTCATCCAGTTCGGCTCGCAAGACATCCGCGAGTACGCCGAGGCCAAGGGCTACATCGAGGTGTTCCAGAAGGCGGGCGCGCAGCTCATCAACCCGAGCTGCGGCGCGTGCATCAAGGCCGGACCGGGCGTGAGCGAGCGCGCCGACGAGGTCACCGTGAGCGCCATCAACCGAAATTTCCCGGGGCGCTCGGGTCCCGGCAAGGTGTACCTCGCGTCGCCGTACGTGATCGCGGCCAGCGCCCTCGCGGGTCGCCTCGCGGCGCCCGACGCGGTGTGATCCCCGGGGGCGCGCTCGCCGGCGTCTCGGCGTGGCGGGCGTGCGCTCCAGGACCTCGCGAGGTCGTCGTGCGCGTGCGCGGCGCGGCCCTCGATGAAGGCTTCGTCACGGTGCTCGGCGCGCGTGTTCGCAGCGCCGCCGACGCCCCGCGCGGGTGGGATGCGTGGGGCGGCACGGGCCTGCACCGCGACGGCGCGTGGATGCAGACCCCCACGCTGGATTTTCGGGCGCGCGACGGCCTCGGCGCGGTGTTGGTGGCCGACGTGCTCGGCGTCGCCGTGTCGCCGGGCGAGGCGACGCTCGACGTGGAGCTGTGCGTCGACGGCGAGGTGGTGCGGCGCCGGGTCACGGTGACGGTGCACGACGCTGCGCACCCTGCGAGATGGCGGCGTGCGGCGTGTGACGCCGACGAGCGGGCACGGTGCGGATGGCTGCGGGGTCTGGTGACGCGGGCGCGGCGCGAGGGTGGACGGCGCTTCGCGCGCACCGCGTCGGGGGCGTTGCTCGAGGGGGATCGGGCCGACGGCTGGGCGCTGCGTGCCGAGGCTGCGGGGCGCTCGACGGCGTGGTGGGCCCACGACGACGACGAGGCGCGGTGGGTGCTGCGCGCCGAGAGCCGTCCCGACGTGCTGCGGGTGTCGGTGGCGTGCGTGGCGGCTGAGGCCGAGGCGTGGCGGGAGCTCGGCGGCGACGCGGCGTGGTCGAGCGCCTCGTCGCCGTGGGCCGAGTGATCAGGCGTCGCGGAGGTTGATCGAGCCGATGTAGTCGACCTTGCCCAGGTCGACGCCGTTGTGCCGGAGGATCGCGTAGGCCGTGGTGACGTGGAAGTAGAAGTTCGGCGACGCGAGCTCGACGAGGTAGTCGGCACCGGCGAGGCCCTGGCCGGGCATCCACGACAGCGGAACGATGCGGGCGTTGGCGCCCTCGAAGTCCGCCGGGCCGAAGCCCTTGAGGTACGCGACGGTCGACGCGATGCGCGCGCGAAGCTCCTCGACGGTGGTCTCGGTGTCGGGGTGCTTCGGCGGCTCCTTGCCCGAGAGCCGCGCGGCAGCGAACTTCGCGGCGTCGCAGGCGGCCTGCACCTGACGGGTGAAGTTGTACTGGTCCGGCGCGATGCGCGCGGTGACGAAGACCGCCGGGTCGAACTTCTTGGCGGTCGCGTGCTGCGTGGCCTTGTCGACCCAGCGGTCGAGGTTCTCGAGCATCTTCGTGAACTGCGTGATGGCGGCTGCGTACATGGGCTTTGGGTGCTCCTGGAGTGAGTTGGGGGGCCGCGCCGCCCCGGTGCCGGGGCCGTGCGCGGGGGCGCGGAGCATACTCGCGGACGCCCTCGCACGCTGGCATCCTCGGCGCCCATGAGAGCTCCCCGCACCGCCATCGCCGTTCTCGCCCTCGTCGCCGGCTGCGCCACGTCGCAGCGTTCCACCGTCACGACGGGGCCCGGCGGCCCGACGGCGCCGTCCGCGACGACGACGGTGACGCTGCCGCCGGAGGTGCCCGGCACGCGTGCCATCGGCGGCGACGGCTGGGCCGCGCGCGTACCCGCAGGCTGGACGCAGTCCGTCGACACCCGCGGCGTAACCCTGTGGACCGCGCCGGTCGCCGAGGGCCTGCCGGAGCACCGCGCGTTCTCGGTCGAGATGGTGCGCGGACCGGAGACCTTCGAGCAGATGGTGTCGCAGATCCCCGCGGCGTACCAGGCTCGCGGCGGCACCTCGGAGCATCGCCTCCGCGACGTCGCGGGGCGCCGCGCGGCGGAGTTCGACGTGCGCTTCGCGCCGCACGTGCTGCAGCTTCCGATGTACTTCCTGGTGCTCGTCGAGGGTCGCTCGGGGGTGGTGGTGACCTGCGGCGGCGAGCCCGCCGAGGGCCTCGAGCGGAGCTGCCGCGAGACCCTCGCGAGCGCGTGGTTCGGTCCCAACGCCAGCGCGCGTCCGCGCGGTCCCGCTGCGGAGGGAAGGGCCTGGGCCGGCGCGCACGGGCGCTACGTGCAGGTGCCCGTGGGGTGGCGACCGATGACCGGACACTCGGCGCCGCAGGGCGACGCCATGGGGGTCGCCGACGACGGCGAGCACCACGCCATCGTGCTGAACTTTCTCGACGGCCTCACGCTGAGCCCGGCCGACGCGGTGGCCGCGGCGCGCGCGAACTTCGCCCGCGACACGGCGAACTCGCTGGTGCACGAGGAGCCCGTGCACGAGGGGCGGCGCGTGGGCGTGGCCGTCGACGCGGTGCGCGCCATGGTGACGTCGGCGGCGTCGACGCTGGTGCAATGGATCGTGCCCGCGGGCCCGGGCGCGTTCTTCACCGTGAACTGCGCCGGCACCTCGGAGGACATGGCGGAGCATCCGGACGTCTGCCGCGGGGTGATGTCCACCTTCACGCCGACGTCGCATCCTTGATCGCGCGCGGCGAAGAGGACACCATCGCCGCCGTGAAGAGCGTGCTGCGAAGCTGTGTGTGCGTGACCGTGGCGGCGTTCGCGGCGGGCTGCGCCGACGCCCAGACCGCCGAGGTCATCAGCGTCGGGGGCATGGACGGCGGCGACGTTCCCGCGGTGACGGTCACGGACACGGGTCCCGACACCTGGGAGGTCTACGTTCCGCCGGTGCGCTGCGGCGACAGCGTGTGCACGCGCCCCATGGAGGACTGCATGTCGTGCCCGCTGGACTGCAACCAGTGCGCGCGCTGCGACATGGCTCCGACCTGCACCGGCGCGCTCGCGGTCCCGACGGCGACCACGGCGCTCACCGACTGCAACAACGACGTCGGCGGGCAGCGCACGAACTACTCGTGCGGCACGATGCTCGGCGTTCCTCCGAGCGCGACGACGTGCGCCGACCCGAAGCTGCGCCTGCGCATCCGCGACATCACCATGACGCGCGGGTTCTTCTCCCTCGGCAGCAACCTCTACTGCGTGGTCAGCGCCGAGGACGGCCGGCACGCCGAGCTTCTCGTCACGACGCCGCGCTCCGTCGACGGCAACCGCAACACGACGCACATCAACCTGCCCGTCGCGCAGAGCACGTTCTGGGGTCAGGGCGACCTGTACCGCAGCATCTCGAACATCACCGTGAGCTACCAGTGCTGGCTCACCTCGAACGCCGCGCAGGCGCAGCACGTGCTCGACGACATCTCCATGCGCGCCATCATGGCGTCGGCGAGCGCGGGCGCGTACGGCTGGGTCTTCGGCACCGTCGGCGTGCTCGGGTCCGTCATCGGCGGCATCCTCGGCACGGGCTCCGACGAGCAGGTGCTCGACGTGCAGCAGACCATCGCCGTAGGCGCGTTGCTTCCCATGACCAACGGCCGGAGCTGGGACATCCACCGCTCCGCGGGCGACCTCGGCTTCGGCGCCAACGGCGCGTGGGACCTGCACCTGACCGTCGAGAGCTGGGGCTGCGCCGACGTGCGCACGGGCCTCGCGCCGTAGCGACACCGTCACCGCGGACCGCACCGCAGACCTCACCCCGGCGCTGCGCGCCACCCCTCTCCCTTCGACCGCTCGCTTCGCTCGGGTCGGCGGGCGAGGGGACGGAGAGAGAGCGGACCGAGGGCGTCGCGATGTCCTCCGGCTCCCCCTCCTCCCGCCGACTCGCGGCTCGGGGCGAGTCGAAGGGAGAGGGGGTTGGGGGGTGACGTCCGAACGCGCTCAGCGGTGCGGCGCGCGCACCGTGAGGTCGAAGAGCGACAGGGGCTCGATGCGCGTGAGGGCGCTGAGCTCCCACGCAACGTCGGCGTCGGTGGCCGGCGCGATGAGCTGCGGCACCGTGATGCCGCGCGCCGTCATCGACGGATCGCCCACGCGATAGACGTGCGCGCCGTCGTGGAGGTAGTGCGTGAGCCGCCCGCCGCCCGGTCCCGCGAAGGCCGCGCGGCTGCGACGCAGCACCTGCTTGTCGGACGCGAAGGGCGCCGTGAAGAACGAGTACGTCGTGTCGGCGGCGCCGGTCTCGATGACCACGGTGCGCGGTGCCACCAGGGCGTGCAGGTCGGACACGTCGACGTACTCGCCGTTGTCGGCGTAGGCCCAGCGCCAGCACGGATGGTTGCCGTGAAAGCGCATCACCGCGAGGTCCGGCGAGAAGCCCGCGGCGACGAGTCCGGTGAAGCGCGGCTCGAGCGCCGCCGCGAGCGTCGACACCTCGCCGCCCATGGAGAGCCCGGTGACGAGCACGCTGCTGCGGTCCACGCCGGGCAGCGAGAGCGCGTAGTCGAGGGCACGCTGCGTGTCCCACACGCGCTCGCCGTCCTCTTCGAAGTCGGAGTCGAAGCCCGGCGAAGCGATGGCTGGGTGCGTGCCGTTGCCGTTGCCCGGGTCGTCGCCGCCGATCAGGTCGGCGTAGAGGCCGTGGCGCTCGTCGACAGGGCGGTGCGAGATGTCCACGGCCACCACGACGTAGCCGCGGCGCGCGTAGCCGTCGCCGTACCAATACATGCTCGACGGGTCCATCACGGCGTGCGCGGAGCCGTAATGACCATTCACCGCGACCACCACGGGAAAGCCCCGCGGCGGCGCGGGCGTCGTCGGCGTCGCGACCCAGACGTGCATGCTGCGGGTGAGCGATCCGCTGCCGTGGGCGTCGGCGAGGGCGTGGTCGAGGCGAAGCTCGCGGAGGGTGTACGCCTGCGGCTGCGACGTGTCGTCGTCGCGCCCGGGAAACGGCGTCGCGACGAAGGGCGCCACGTCGTCACCGAGGGGCGTGACGGTGGTGCTCCGCGGGGCGGGGGCGTCGGCCATGAGCAGCCGCGAGAGCATGCGGCGCGTGCCGCTGCGCCACACATCGGCGACGCTGGGCGGACGCGGCGTGAGCCCGTGCGTGAGCACCTCGGCGCGCTCGGCGCGAAAGGTCGCCGAGGTCCCGTCGGTGGCCGTCGCGGTGCCCTCGAGGAGGCGCCCCGCGGCGGTGCCCTCGTAGCGCCACGGCACACTGCCGACGGCCACGGTGAACGAGAGGCGCACGCCGTCCCAGCGCACGTCGGAGAGGTCGCGCTCGGCGTCTTCGGCGGAGGCGTCGCCGACGAGGGCCACGACCTTGATGCGCCCGACGAGCACGTCCGAGCCGGCGGCCTCGCGGTCGATGCGCAGCGTCCCTTGGCGCCCGTCGGACCAGTGCATGCTGAACACCCGCGGCACCGTCGACGTATCGAGGACCGTGCTGTTCCAGCCCGTGACGTGGGCGTCGAAGGCCGTGGCGGCGGCGACGCCGGACGCCGTCTGCGCGAAGCGCCCGGTGAGGATCGCGCCGACCACCACGGTGTCGTAGACGGCGCTGCCGGAGGCCGTCTCGCACGTGAACCGAAGGCTCCCCGAGGCGGCGTCCCAGCGCACGTCGGCGCACGCACGCACGGCGCCGGTGGCCTCGTCGGCGAGCGTCGCATCGCGCGTGCGGTCGGCGTTCGCGGTGACCTGCAGCACCTGCCGCGCGCCGTTGGCGGCGAGGTACCAGGTTCCATCGGGGGCCGAGGGCGGCGGGAGCACCGCGGTGCCCAGCGTGTTGCCTTGCGTGGCCTCGAGCACCGACGTGGCCGCCGGCGCCGCCGTGGACGCAGGCACCGTCGCGATGGAGGTGGCTGTGTCGGGCGCGGACTCGGGCGTGCCGCAGCCGCCGAGGGACGCCGTCGCGAGGAGCGCCGCGCCGACGAGCGCGCCGCGACGGAACGAGAACGAGCGCGCGTCGAGTCGATGTTGGGGCATGGGAGTCCTCCTCCGCGACACCCCTTGTGATGCCCGCGCACGACGCGCGGTGACATGCGGTCTCGGCGCAGCATGACGACGGCCATCGGGCGTCGCTGCCGCGCCTGCGGAGCCCTTCAGCTTTTCACGCCTCGTCCATGGCGAGGCGGCGGGTGTCGTCGAGGTCCGCGGTGCCCGCGGAGAGAAGGTCGACGCCGTGCGCGGCGAAGCGCAGCGCCGCGGCCCGAGCCCGCCCATCGCGCTCGTGCACGAGGGACCAGTCGGCGTGCCGCGCCAGCAGCGCGAGGGCCAGGGAGCGTCCGAGCGTGAGGGCGATGCGGCGACCATCGGCCTCGAGGTGCGCGAGCCCCGCGGCGCCGGACGCGGCCGTGGCGATGTGGTCCCGCGCGGTGCGGAGCGCACGGTCGGCGGCGGCGACGGCGGTTCGTGCGGCGACGGCGAGCGCCGGGTCGGACACCGCCGAGGACAGCCCGGCGAGCTCGGCGCGCAGGGCCTCGACGGTGGCCGCGGACCCCATGGCCCGCAGCGCGTCGAGCGACAGCACGTTCGTAGTGCCCTCCCAGATCGGCAGCACGTGGGCGTCGCGGAGCAGCCCTGGAAGACCGGTGTCCTCGCAGTAGCCCGCGCCGGCGAAGCACTCGACGGCCTCGCTCACCACGTCGACGCACTGCTTGCCCGTGGTCAGCTTCGCGAGCGGCGTCACGAGGCGCAGCAGCTCGCGCTCGCCCTCGGTGGCCTCGCGGGACTCCTCGCGCCCGAGAAGCTCCACCGCGCGAAACGACAGGTGCAGCGCCGCCTCGTACTCGGCCTGCATGCCCGCGAGGGTGTCGAGGTGCAGCGGCTTGCGCGAGAGCGTGGCACCGAACGCGGTGCGGCGACGCGCGTAGTCCCGCGAGAGCGCGATGCCGCGGCGCATGAACGACACCGCGCAGATGGCGTTCCAGGTGCGCGTGGCGTTGAGCATCGGGGTGATGTTGCGCACGCCGTCGGTGAGCCCCGCGACGAGCGTCGCCGGCGTGCCCTCGAGGGTGAGCTCGGCGGTCGGCACCTTGCGCGTGCCGAGCTTCTCCTTGAGGCGGTTCACGGTGATTCCCTGGAGCCGACCCTGCGCGTCGCGGGTCTCGACGTAGTAGAGCGCGAGGCCGCGGCCGCCGGGGCCGTTGCCCTCGGGGCGCGCGAGGGTGAGCGCCATGTCCGCGGTGGTGGCGCTGGAGAACCACTTCACGCCGTGGAGCCGCCAGCCCTCGCCGTCGGCCCGCGCCACGGTCTCGCTGAGCCCGACGTCGGAGCCGCCGGTGCGCTCGGTCATCCATTGACCCGAGGTCCACATGCGGGCGGGGTCGCGGCTCGTGAGGCGGGGCATGGCGCGCTCGATGAGCGCGGCGTTGCCGTGCGCGACGAGGGTGCGCGCGGCGCCGTCGGTCATCGCGAGGGGGCACGAGTACACGTCCGTCGACGGGTTGAAGAGGTGCACCCGCGCGAACTGGTCGATGCGCGAGTACGCGCCGTGACGTCGCGCATACGGCACCGCGATGAGCCCGTACTCGGCGGCGAGGACGGCGGCGCGCTTCCACAGCGGGCTGACCTCGATGCGGTCGATGCGGCGGCCCCACGGGTCCCACGACGTGAGCACGGGGTCGTTCAGTCGGTCGGCGAGCTGCAGGTCGTACAGCTCCCCGCCGGCGAGCGCGCCGAGCGACGAGAGTTCCGGGGTGATGTCGCGCCGCACGTCGTCGGGCACCGCACGTGCGAGGTACGAGCGCAGCGCGCGGTCGTCGTCGAACTGGTTGCCGAGCGCGGGAGGGTCCTGGAGGAACGTCATGGCGCGCGCATCGTACCGTGTCCGCGGAGGCGTGCCGTCGTCTACGCTCGCGCCATGCGGGACCCCGGAACCTGGCTGCTCCTCGCCGCGGCGTTGACCGCGGGCTGCACCGACGCGAGCCCCGCGCCGGTCGACGCCACCGCCGTCGACGCCCGCGCCGACGCGGCCTCCGATGCGACGACGGACGCCCTCGCCCCCGCCGACGCGCCCTTCGACGCCGCCCCCGACGCGCCCCCGGTGGAGACCGCCGCGCCGGGCTTTCGCGTCACCCTCGGCGTCGACGGACAGCTGCGCATCGAGACCGGCGGCGTTGCCCTCCCTGGCTTCGACGTGGTGCTTCGCCTCGCCGACGGCACCGAGCGCGCCCTCGCCGACATGACCCGCGCGCCCGACGCCGGCACGAACGCCGTCAGCGGACGCAGCGCCGACGGGTGGTCTCTCGCGGTGTCCGTCGCGGCGGTGGATCCCGCGCGCCCCGCGGTGCGCCTCTCGTGGCGCGTCGAGGGCGCGGGAGCGCTGCGCGGCGTGATGCTCCGGTCGCGCGTGGCGTCGCTGCCGGCAGACACCCGGGTCACCCTCGACGGCGCGCAGAGCTGGTCGTTCACGGGCTCCCTCGCGCTCCCCGCAGGAACGCTGCGTCCGCGCGACGCGCAGGGTCGTCTCGCGTGGCCGAGCGCACCGGGCGACGTATCCGGCGACGCTCCCGGCGTGGGGTATTTCCGCGGCGACGTGGCCTGGAGCGCCGGCGGCCTCTCGGTGTGCGCCGAGCCCCCGTACGACCGATGGACGGCTCTCGTCGCGGAGCGTCCGTCGACGCAGTGGCAGGTGCAGGTTTCGACCGGCGTGACCTCCGACGAGACCGTCGCGCTGCGCGCGGGAGGCGCCGCGCACACGGGCTCGTGGATCCTCGCGCCGGCCGATGTTGCGTCGCCCTTCGCGTGCGTCGGTGCGATCCCGCGGGCGCCGCGGAGCCGTCCGCCGTCGGCGTTTCCGCGCGGGTGGTGGAGCTGGAACACCTTCTTCTCGGCGATCACCGCGGACCGCGTGCGCGCGCAGGTTCCGTCGATGCTCGCCCTCGACGCGCGGGCGCGGCACGTCACCCTCGACGACGGCTGGGAGCGCGCGTGGGGCGACTGGTCCGAGCGCGACGGCTTCGGCGGAACGCTCGCGGGCCTGGCGACGGAGCTTCGCGCGCAGGGCGTCACGCTGGGCCTCTGGCTCGCGCCCTTCGTCGTCGACCCGGCGACGACGGTGGCGACGGCGCACCCCGACTGGCTGCTGCACGACGCCGCCGGCGCGGTACTGCAATTCGACCTCGTGCCGGGCCGGCACTACGCCGTGCTCGACCTCACGGTGCCCGCCGCCCGCGAGCACCTTCGCGCGCTCTTCGCAGACCTGCGCGCGCGCGGCATCGCGCTCTTCAAGATCGACTACCTCTACGCCGGCGCGCTCCCCGCGGTGCGCGCGAACCCCGCGCTGACGGGCCTCCAGGCGTATCAGCTCGGCCTCGCCGCCATCGCCGAAGGCGCCGCCGGAGCGCACTTGAACGGATGCGGCGCGGTGATCCCGCCGGCGCTCGGCTTCGTCGACTCGATGCGCGTCGGCGCCGACGACACCTACGAGACGACACCTCCGTTCTGGGCCGCCGCCGCCGCCGCCGCGCGGAACCTCGGGGCGCGCGCGCTGCTCTCGCACGACGGCGTGCAGCCCGACCCGGACCAGCCCGTGGTGCGCGGGCTCACCCTCGACGAAGGCCGCGCGTTCCTCGCCATGGGCGCGCTGTCGGGCGGCGCGTTCGGCTACGGCGACGACCTCACCGCGCTCGACGCCCCGCGCGCCGCGCTGCTCCGCGAGCCCTGGTTCACGCAGCTCCGCGACGGCCTCACGGAGCCCGCCACGCCCCTCGACGCGGCGACCTCGGTGGCGACGCGCTTCGCGTTGAACCCGCTGCTCGACGGCGCGGCCGGGAGGTTTCGTTCGACCTTCGCGTACCCGCCGTCGGTGTGGCTCGCGTCGCTCGCCGGCGGAACGACGGAGGCGGTGCTCTTCAACTGGCGCGACGACGCGGCGACGCTCACGGTGCCCGCGGGCGCGCTCGGAGCGCGGGTGACGGAGCGCGTGGCCGGCGACACCGCGACGGCGTCGTCTACGGGCGCGTGGAGCGTCACCGTGCCGCCGCACGGCGTTCGCGTGCTGCAGACGTCACCGTGAGCGCCGCGTTCGTGCGATACGTTGGCGCCATGCGTCCGCTGGTGCCGCTGCTCCTCGCCTCTGCTGCCGTGGCCTCGTGCGACGGCGACTACACCGCGCAGCAGACCACGGCCGTCTCCATCGCGCAGGCCATCGTCGCCGCGTGCCCCCTCGCCGCGCCCGACGACGCCGCCGCGCGCCAGCAGTGCGCCGACCGCCTCACCGCGATGACCGCGCTGCGCGACGTCATGGGCGAGCCGTTCCGCTGGGGCCAGCAAGCCCAGCTCTGGCGCTACGACCTCGCGGACAGCAAGACGACGAACTTCAATCCGCGCGTCTTTCGCCGCATGTACCTGTCGCTGTTCATGTTCACCGGCGCGTACACCATGGATCAGTCCGGCGACCTGACGGTGGTTCACCTGCCGTACCAGTTTCGCAACGGCCTCGACCCCGGGGCGTACCCGTATCCGTTCTGGCACAACCCGTCGAAGTGGCGCGACTACCAGCTCGCGACGGAGATGCACCTCGTGTTTCGTGACGGACGCATGGTCGGCGCGCTGCGCTCGGCGGTGCGGCTCAACTGGCGCCCGGCGACGGTGCGCACCTGGGACGGCCAGTGGAACTGGGCCGACGGCGGCGAGCCCCGGGTGTCGCTCTACCGCAACCTGTTCTCTCCGACGAACCCGTACATCGACCGCGTCGACGAGGCGTACCGCGCGCTCGAGGGCGCGATGCGTCCGTACAACTGCCTCGCGTGCCACCGCCCGGACAACGCCGCGCAGTCGAACCCGCTCGAGCTCTTCTCGTATCCGAACCAGGCCCTCGTGGCGCGGCACGCGATCCGGCAGCAGCTCGAGCAGAACCGCATGCCGCCGAACACGGGCATCACCGACGACGCCGAGCGGCAGCAGCTCCTCGGCCTCGCGCGCGCCTTCGAGGCCGCCGCGGACCAGGCCCTCGACGCCGAGTCCGAGCCCGATCCCGCGCGGGACCTCGACGCCGGGCGCTGACCGTCAGCGCGTGACGAGGGTGGCCGTGAGCATCGCGCCGCCCGGTCCTGCCGCGGCGCCGAGGGTGAGCGGCACGCTGCGCGTGTGCAGCAGCGGAATGCCCACGCCGACGAGCGTGCCCACCGCCGCGGCGGTGAGGACGTCGGACGGAAAGTGCTTTCCGAGGAGGAAGCGCGACACGCCGAAGCCCGACGCGAGGAGCCCCGCGGCGCCGAGGTAGACCCAGCGCCACGGGCTGTGCGGGTGCCGCAGCGCGAAGGTCATGGTGCCCGCCGCGAGCGCCGTGAACACCTCCGCGGCCGAGAGCGAATAGAAGGACAGGTAAGATTCCGGGTCCTGCAGCGAGGCCGCGCCGGGGTCGACGCCGTAGAGCCCGGGGCGCGGTCGCTGGAACGTGAGCTTCACGATCTCGTTGAGCGCGCCGCCGACGACGAGGGCCTCGCCGATGACCAGCGAGTCCTCGATCCACTCGGGCATCGAGCCGTGCGAGCGCCACACGTCGAAGGCGTCGAAGACCACCGGCGCCATGATGAGCAGCCCCGTCGCGACGTTCGACGGCACGGCCACGTTCGGCACGTTGATGCCCGCCGTCGACCGGTCGAGGTCGTTGAGCATCGACGGGTCGCACGGGCAGCGCCCCAGCGGCACGAGCTCGTGGTGCATGAACTCCGGACCGAGCCAGAGCGACGCCGTCGCCGCCAGCACCGCCCCGTCGACGAGGGGGTTCAACGTGTACGGACGCCGCGCGCCGCGACGCCACGCCGGGGGAGCCGGCGGCACCGCGGGCATCGGCGTCGACGCGGGCACGGTCGGCGACGGAACGGCCTGCGCGGCCGCGACTCCGGCCTCGAGGGTCAACGCACAGAGCACCACCGCCACGCCACGCGCCATGCGACGCATCGGGTATCACACTTCGCGGTGGGCCCGCAGCCCTTGCGCGCGGGCGCCGATGTTCTAGGGTCGCGCCGTGCAGCGCGCGTGGCGACTCCCTGGGCTCCTCTCGCTCCTCCTCGCGGCGTCGTGCGGCGCCCACGGAGGCAGCGGCGACTTCAACACCGGCTGCACCGCGGGCCAGACGCAGGCGTGCACCTGCGACGCCACCGGCGCGAGCGGTACGCAGACCTGCGGCGCGTCGCTGAGCTTCGGCGCGTGCGTGTGCGCGGGCGTCGACGGCGGCGCCGATGCGGGCTTCCCCGGCTTCGACGCGGGGTTCCCCACGGACCGTGGATCGTCGGCGCAGGACCTCGGCGTGCCCCCGACGGACCGCGGCGGCAACCCCATCGACACCGGCACGACGTCGGGTGGCGGCGCCTTCGGGTCGCCGTGCACGCGCCTCGCGGACTGCGCCAGCGGCATCTGCCTCCCGTCGGGACGATGCTCCCGCGCGTGCGCCGGCGCCACGGATTGCCCGGCCGCGTCGACGGGCTGGAGCTGCCCGACGCTCCCCGGGCTCGGAGCCGTCTGCAACTGCGTGCCGCGCGGCGCCGAGGTGTGCAACGGCGTCGACGACGACTGCAACGGCACCGCCGACGAGGGCTTTCCGCGCTGCGGCGGCGCCTGCGTCGACCTGCAGAGCGACGCGGCGAACTGCGGCAGCTGCGGCGCCCGGTGCCCGTCGGGCCAGCGCTGCACCGGCGGACGCTGCGCCACCACGTCGGTGTGCCCGTCGAGCTGCGGCTTCGACGCCGAGTGCGGTCCGTGCCGCGCCTCGACGGACCCCGCGGGCAGCGGCTACTGCTGCGTCTCGGGGCTCTGCATCTTCTCGATGTCCGGGAGCTGCGTCGTCGACTCGGGGCTGCCCGACATCCCCGGCCTCGGCGACGTGGCCGGCGGCGACGCCTCGGACTGAGCCTCAATCCAGCGGCGGACCGGCGTCGTCGGCGGCCGGCGCCACGGGGTTCTCGACGATCGGCGCCGCGGCGTCGTCGGGCTCGGCGACGGGCAGCGGCAGCACCGTCGGCTGGCCTGCGTCGGCGCTCGCGTCGGCGGCGATGCCCGCGTCCGCGGAGACCGCGTCGTGGGGCTCGGTGCCCGCGAAGAAGTACTCCTCGAGCGTCGTCGGCGCGGCCGCGCCCGGGGCCGGGAGAAGCCCCGTCGCGCCGTCGACGGTGAGCGCCGTGACGCCGTCGGGACGAGCGAACTCGATCGCCGGCGGGTGCCGCACGCGCACGTACTCGCGCATGAAGTTGGTCCAGATGGGCACGGCGGCGCGCGCGCCCTCTTCGCCGGCGCCGAGGGGCTGGCGGTCGTCGAAGCCCACCCACACGCCGGTGACGAGGTCCGGGGTGTAGCCGACGAACCACGCGTCGCGCGCGCGATCGGTGGTGCCCGTCTTGCCGGCCGCCGGGCGCCCGAGGGCCCGCGCCGCGCGCGCCGTGCCGTGGTCGATCACCGACGTCATCGCCGACGTGACGAGCCAGGCCTCGGCGGCCGAGACGGCCTCGCGCGGGGCGGCCCGCGGCGGCAGCGGGATCAAGCGCCCGTCGGGCCCGCGGATCTCGCGGATGACATACCAGTCCTGGTATTGCCCGCGGGCCGCGAAGGTGGCGTAGGCGTTGACGAGCTCGGCGGGCGTCACGACGCCGCTGCCGAGGGCGAGGGAGAGGTCCGACGGCATCGGCGAGGTGATGCCGAGGGCGCGGGCGTGGTCGATGACGGGCTCCGGGCCGAGGGCCTCCATGAGCCGCGCGGCGACCATGTTGCGCGACTGCGCCAGGGCCTCGCGGAGGCGCATCGGGGCCTCGACGACGCCAGCGACGGCGTGGGCTTCGGCGGGGCACCAGGGACGCCGCCCGGTGCCGAAGCAGCCGGGGTTCGGGTCCACCGTCGACGCGAGGGTGTAGCGCCGCGAGCCCAGCGCCCACGCATACAGGAACGGCTTGAAGGCGCTGCCGGGCTGACGCATCGCCCGGGTGGCGCGGTTGAACGCGCCGGGCTGCGACTCGTAGCCGCCGACCATGGCCCGCAGCTCGCGGGTCCACGGATCGATGACGACCATCGCCGCCTGCGGACCGAGCTCGAGATGAAACGTTCCGCGGGCGCCGGGCCCGATGCGCTGGTCTGGCGAGACCCGAAGCACCGCGCCGACGGGGGCGAAGGACGCGAGGTCCGCCCCGTTCGCGTAGCGCTCGACGCGGGACCACGCGATGGTCCCTTCGGCGGCGCCGACGCGCACGACGAGGGCCGGCGGCTGCGTCTGCACCGACGCGATCTCGCCGAGGTAGACGTGACCCGGCGTCACGATGCCGTCGCGCGGCGCGCTCTCGGCGCGGAGCACGTTGCCCGACGCGGCCGGCCGTCGCGCGCCCGGCTCCACCAACGGACCGCGGTACCCGTGCCGTGCATCGACGCTGCGCAGCCCCGCGGCCACGGCGTCGCGCGCGGCGCGCTGCAGGGCCCGGTCGAGCGTCGTGACGACGGTGTAGCGTCCGAGGCGCAGGGCGTCGTCGCCGGCCACCTCGGAGAGCGTGCGTCGCACGATGTCGATGACCTCCGGCGCGAGGTCGCCGCCGCCGCCGGCGTCGGTGTTCGCCGCGAGGCGCACGGGCTCGCGCTCCGCGGCGTCGGCCTGCGCCTGCGTGATCCAGGTGTTCTCGACCATCTGCCCGAGCACCCAGTGGCGGCGTCGCAGCGCGGCCTCGAGGTCGTTCACCGGCGAGTAGTGCACCGGTGACTTCGGGATGCCCGCGAGCAGCGCGCTCTCGCCCAGGCTGAGCTGCTCGACGCCGTGACCGAAGTAGAACTGCGCGGCCTCCTCGACGCCGTTGCGCCCGTGGCCGAAGGCGATCTGGTTCACGTACAGGTACAGGATCTCGTTCTTCGGCAGCTCGCGCTCGATGGCGCGGGCGAGGAGCACCTCGCGCACCTTTCGTGCGAGGGTGCGCTCCGGGCTGAGCAGCACGTTCTTCACGACCTGCTGCGTGATGGTGCTGGCGCCCTGGGCCACCGTGCCGTGGCGCACGTTCACGGCGAGCGCGCGGAGCATGCCCCACCACGCGAGGCCGTGGTGCTCGTAGAAGCGGGAGTCCTCGGCGGCGAGCAGCGCGAGCACGAGGTGCCGGGGAAGGCGCTCGATGGGGACGACGGTGCGGCGCTCGACGAAGAGCTCGGCGAGCAGCTCTCCGTGGACGTCGACGACGCGGGTGGTCTGCGGCGGGCGCCAGGCGTTCTTGAGGCCGTGCACGTCGGGCAGCGAGCGGCCGTACCAGGCGAAGAGCCCGATGAGGACGAAGACGCCGGTGAGCCCCGCGCCGAAGGCTCCGAGGCCGAGCAGGGGCAGCGCGCCGGGCCAGCGCCTCGCAGGTCTCACCGAGCGCTTCGAGGCGCCCCTCGCCGGAGCCGTCGCCATGGGGGGCGTCACTCTACCAGAGCGCTGCGACGAATCGTTCCGTGACGGCGCAGGATGGGGTAGAACCGCAGGGGTTGGAGTCCGAGTGGCCGCGGGGAGTCGCCCGCGCGAGAGGGTGAGCCGGTCGTGAAGCTGCGTACGTCGATCGCATCGGGTGTGTTGGTGGCAACGGTCACGCTGGCGGGCGCGACGTCCTGGGCGCAGCCCTCGTCGTCGGACCGCAACGCCGCGCGCGAATTCGCCATGCAGGGCATCGCGGCGAACAACCGCGGCGACTGGCCCGTGGTGCTCGATCGCTTCATGCAGGCCGAGCAGCGGTTCCACGCGCCGATCCACGTTCGCTACATCGCCGTGGCGCTGGAGCACCTCACGCCGCCGCGGCTCGCCGAGGCCGCCGAGGCTTGGCGCCGCCTCGCGAACGAACAGCTCCCGCCGAACGCGCCGCCGCCCTTCGTGGCCGCCGTCGAAGAGGCGCGACGCGAGCTCCCGCGCGTCGAGGGCCTGCTTCGCGCGTCGCAGGCCGCCGCGCCGACGCCCGTTCCTACGCCCGTTCCTACGCCGGTGCCCACGCCGATCGCAGTGACCCCGGGAAACCCGCCGCCGCCGCCGCCGACGCCCCTGGTGGTGCAGCCCCCGGTGCGCGTCGATCCCACGCCGCCGCAGGTCGCGACCCGTACCGTCGCGAACCCGCTGCGGTCCGTGGGCTGGGTCGTGGGCGGCTTCGGCGTCGCAGCGATGATCAGCGGCGCCATCACCGGCGTCATGGCCGGCGGCGCGTACAGCGACCTGCAGACGGCGTGTCCCAACAACACCTGCGTCTACCTCTCGGACCTCGCGCGCCGGGACAACGTGAACACCCTCGCGACGACGACGAACGCGCTGCTCATCGGCGGCGGCGTGCTCGCGGCGGCGGGCGTGGTGATGGTCATCGTCGGCCGTCCGCGCACCGAGACGGTGCAGGTCGGCTTCGACGGCCACACGCTGAACGTCGGCGGGCGCTTCTAGACTTCGCGCGGCACGCGCCGCGCGGCCAGGTCAGTTGCAGCTCGCGATGCCCGACGGCGCGCAGCCGAGCACCAACGGACCGACGCGGAGCTGGCACCCGCACAGCGCCGCCAACGGAATGGATCCGCCGTCGACGGGCACGCTGATCGCCAGGCAGCAGGCGTAGCGCCCGGGGCAGCTCGCCGTGAGCAGGCCGGCGGGGCCGTACGGACACATGATCGAGGGCGTGCCCGTGTCGGCGGGACCCGTATCCACCGGGCCGGTGTCGACGGGGCCCGTGTCGACGGGACCGGTGTCGACGGGGCCCGTATCGATCGGTCCCGTGTCCACGACGCCGGTGTCGACGGGGCCCGTGTCCATGGTCCCGGTGTCGACGATGCCGGTGTCGGTGACGCCGGTGTCGACCACCGCGTCCATGGGGCTGCCGCCGTCGGTGCTGCCGCCGTCGCCGCCCGCGTCGACGTCGACGGTGCTCTCGTCCTGCGCCGCGGCGTCGGGGTCGACGCTCTCGTCGACGGCGCCGTCCTTGGGGTCACCGCCGGCGTCCTCGAAGGCGCTGAGGTCTGCGTCGGGATCGGCGATGGCACCGGTCGCACAGCTCGTACCGGCCACGCAGAGCGCCACCGCCGCCATCCATCGAAGGTCCCGCTTCGCCATCGTTCGTCGGAACGTACCGTCGTTGCGGCGCGCACGTAAAGCAGGGCGGTGACGGCCCGCACGTCGCGCGTTGCACCCTTTGCCGCGCTCGCGCGTATAACCCGGCGAAGACGATGGAACTCCGCCCCCCGCGCCGCCTCCTCGCCCCGCTCGCCGCGATGCTGCTGACGGCCCCTGCGTTCGCGCAGAACCCGCCCGCGCGTCCTGCTCCCGTGCGTCCCGCGGCCGTGCGCCCCGCCGCACCCGCGCAGCCCCGACCGGCAGCGAGGCCCGCACCGCACCCCGCAGCCAACCCCGTGGTCGCGCACCCTGCACCGGCGCACCCCGCACCGGCCCAGCCCGTGGCGCCCGCCCAGCCCGCGCACCCTGCCGCGAACCCGTCGCCGCTCCCGACCCCGAACGGACCGCTCTCGGCGATGGACGTCGCGCAGCGCGTGCAGGGCTTCTACGACCGCACGACGGACTTCCAAGCCGACTTCGTGCAGCTCTCGCACAACCGGCTGTACGGCGACGAGCGGCGCAACGGCCACGTGATGTTCCGCAAGCCCGGACGCATGCGCTGGAACTACGCCAACAACGACCTCATCGTCTCCGACGGCACGACGCTCTGGGCGTACCAGTCCGACGACCGCCAGGCGATCCAGCAGAACCTCGGGCAGTCGCAGCTCCCGACGGCCATCGCGTTCCTCGCGGGCACCGGGCGGCTCACGGACAGCTTCACCTTCACGCTGCTCGACCCCGCACAGTACCGCTTTCCATCGGGCTACGTGCTGCAGCTCCGGCCGACGTCGCCGCAGCCCACCTATGAACAGATCGTGTTCTATGTGGACCGCGCGAGCTTCCAGGTGGTGCGCACCGCGGTCATCGATGCGCAGGGCAACTACAACCGCTTCGACTTCACGGCGCCGCAGGTGAACCTCGACATCTCCGAGACGACGTTCCGGTGGTCGCCGCCGGCGGGGACCTCCATCGTTCGGCCCTGACGGGGTCGACGCGTCGGCTCCGCACACCCGAGGGCCACGCCGCCGCTCAATCCGTTCCCGCGTCGCTCGCCGTCGCTCCGCACACCCGCGCGACGATGGACGACGTGGTCCCATACGGCGCGAGCGCGTTGTGCGTTGAAGGGGCCGACGGATCGGGGTCGCGCACGAACGGTTGCCCGGCCGCGGCGAAGTCGCGCTGGTAGCGCGCGTTGACGGCGCAGAGGCACGTCGCGTCGCTCGTCGCACCGGTGCCGCCGCCGGTCACGCAGACGTCATAGACGGACGCCAGCTCCTCGAGCGCGAAGACCTCCGCCGAGAGAGCCGTCACGAGCGCCGTGCACGCGGCCGACGTCGAGGCGCGCGTCGCGGGATCGCAGCGACTTCCGGCCGCCGCGACGAGCACCGGCCCCGGGTTCGACGGCCCGCCCGGCACCGCATCGCACGACTGCAGGACGACGTTCTGACAGTCCGTCGTGGCGGTGTTGGAGTCCTGCAGCGAGCCGCCGCACGACGCGAGCATCGTCAGCAGCAAGAGACGGAGGTGGGCCTTCAAGAGAAGCCGGTCCTACCAAATGCGGGCGTGGAGCGCACCCGACGTACGGCCGATCACCGGGTTGCCCTCCGCGGTGTGCAGGGCCGGGTGGAACGACGGCACCGCGTCGAGAAGACCCGATCAAGCCTTGGCTTTGGCGGACGCGCGTCGCCGACGCCGCGCCAGCGCGACGAACGCGAGCCCAACCCCAACGAGGGACGGCGATCCCGACGACGCGACGCCGCAGCCGCAACCCGACGAGGCACTCCGCGCGACGCCCGCATCGGGGGCGGGTGAGCCGGCGTCGGGCGACGAACCCGCATCGACCACCGAGCCCACATCGGTCGCGGGAACATCGGCCGTCGAACCCGCGTCGTTGAATGGGACGTCGACCACCGAGCCAACATCGCTCGTCACCACATCGACCACCGCCCCCACATCGCTCACCGGAACATCGACCGGCGAGCCCGCATCGCCCCTCGGAACATCGACCGTCGAACCCCCATCGATCACCGGGACGTCGCGGGGCGCGCCGGCGTCGACGGTCGTTCCGGCGTCGACGGTCGTTCCCGCGTCGACGGTTGCGCCGCCCGCGGGGACGAAGCGGTAGACGTTTCCGCGCTGCGTGACCGTGTAGAGCGTGCTGCCGTCCAGCGCGAAGCCGCCGCTCGCGCCGCGTCCGTTACCATCGACCCAGACGCTCATCGAAGGGATCATCGACACCTCGTCGATGCCCGTGTTCATCGGGGCCCAGTCGATGCCGTTGGCCGCCATCCAGATGCCGCCGGGCTGGCTCGCGCCGGTGGTCATCGCCACGCTGTCGTGGTTGGAGTGAAAGAAGGTCTCGCCCGTCGGGAGCGCTGCGAATTGCAGGCGTCCGCCGAGCCAGTAGTCGGGAATGCCGCGCGCCGGGACCACGGTGTGCGCCGTGCGATCCGCCACGTAGAGGCGCGTGGGATCCGCCGCGGGATAGGCTCCCATGCCGGGAAACCCCTGGAACACGACGAGCCCCCGGGCGGTGACGCCGGTGCCGTAGTCGTCGCCGCTGTTCGTGGCGCGCGCCATGGTGCTCAGGGGGTTCGTCGGGTCGGCGTCGAGCGGGTGCCAGGTCGCGCCGCCGTCGCTCGACAGCACCTCGCCGCCGGTCTCGGTGCCGACGAAGATCGTGCCCGCGGCGTCGAAGGCGATGCTGTAGATCGCGCCGAGGTCGGCCGCGTTGCTCGCGCGCGTGGGAAAATACGAAGGGTGCGACGCGTGGAGCCGCGCGCTGATGTCGACATAGTCGAAGGAGCGCCCGTCATCGGTGGAGCGATAGGCGCCGTGCCATTGGCAGATGGCCCAGAGATCACCGTTGGGCGCGCGGTCGACGCGGTAGATGCTGTGCGCGCATACCGACGTGGAGGGGCGCACCGGCGGCGCGAACCAATGCGCGGCGGCCTCGTCCCAGGTGACGATCATCGGGTCGGTGTTGTCGGAGCGCTGGATCGTGAGGCCGACGACGGGCTCGCCGCGGCGGTTCGTGGTCATCGAATTGACGTTCGGCGCCGTCATCCCGGCCGTGGGCGTGGGCAGCGCGAAGCCCGGCATGAGCGTGAAGTTCGGCGCGGTGCCGTCGATGCGCGCGCGCCACACGCGACCGACCCCCGTCGAGGGCAGGACGAAGGAGTAATAGACGTCGCGCGCAGGCGCCGGCGCGATCGCGAGCACGGGATAGGTTCCGCCGGTCAGCCCCGTCGCCCAGCGCTCCCAGTGCTGCGCGTACGCGGCGCCCGCGGCGGCGAACACACCGAGGCCGGAGAGCGCCGCGACGAGCGACCGACCGGCCCATCGGACGTTGCGCGATGCGGGCCGTCGCACCCCCGGGGCGGTCCGCGGCGTCGGGGGATGGAGCGTGGGTTTCAATGAAGACACGAAATTCATGGGCGATCGGACCATCGTATCATGGCGTCGAACGGCGGAGGAGGGAACGGGCCGCGCGCCGCGCCGCGGGGTCGACGCTCGGCCAGTGACCGTCGGAACCCGATGGCCCCCGGCGGCCTTCGGTGCGATCGTGACGGTGCGCGGTCCGGCTCGGGTAGACGGTTCGCGCGTGCACCCGAAGCATCCCCGGAGGAACACCCCGATGGCCATCGTTCTCTATCATCATCCCTATTCGCGCGCGGCGGGCACCGTCTGGGCGCTCGAAGAAGCCGGCGTGGACTACGAGCTCCGCTGGGTCGACATCATGACCGGCGCGCACAAGGCTCCCGACGTCGTCGCCCTCAACCCCATGGGCAAGCTGCCGTTCATCACCGACGGCGACCAGGTCGTGACCGAGGCGGCGGCCATCGCGCTCTACCTCGCCGACCGCTACGCCTACGGGCGGCTCTGTCCCACCGTCGACGACGCCGCGCGGGGGACCTACCTGCGCTGGTCGTTCTTCGCGCCGTCGGTCATCGAGCCGGGCACCATGGCCAAGGCGAAGAATTGGGACGCCAAGCCCGTGCAGGTGGGCTGGGGAACCTACGAGACGATGCTCGATGCCATGGAGGCCGCCATCGCCGACCGGCGGTTCGTCCTCGGAGACACCTTCTCCATGGCCGATGTCGTCTTCGGTGGAACGCTCCGCTACATGCTCCGCTTCGACATGATCGAGAAGCGGCCGGCGTTCATCGCCTACAGCGATCGGCTGGCCGAGCGCCCCGCGCTGCAGCGCGCCGACGCGAAGAACCTCGCCATCATGAAGGAACACGGGCTGGGCGGCTGACGGGGGCGGGCCGAGGAAGCATGAGCCAGGATCCCGAGTTGCTCCGCCGGCTGCTGCGGGCCAAGGATCGCATGGACGCTGCTTCCCACGAGGCCTGGCCGGTGCGGCGTCTGGCGCGGGTGAGCGGCGTCTCCGAGGCCCACTTCGCACGTTCCTTCAAGGACGCCTTCGGTGTTCCGCCGCATCGGTACCTGCTGACACGGCGCATCGAGCGCGCCGTCGCGCTGCTCCGCGACACGGACCTGGACATCACCGAGATCGCCTTTCAAGCGGGCTGGTCGAGCCTCGGCACCTTCGGCCGCACGTTCCGCGACGTGACCGGCGCGAGCCCCGGCGCGATCCGGTCCCGCGAGCGGGCGGCGCCGCAGGCCATGGAGAGCGTGCCCGCCTGCTTCCTGCGCGCCGCCCACCGTCCCGACCTCACCATCGCAGTTTCGGAGAAGCGGCGGCGGCAGGAGGCCGGTACACAGGGCCCGGACGAGGCGCTCGATATCCCCGAAGCGCCCACCACGGAGGATCCATGAGCCAGGGAGTCGAGGTCGTCGGTCTGTACGTTCGCGATCAGGACGAGGCGCTCGCGTTCTACGTCGAGAAGGTCGGGTTTCGCGTGCACACCGACGTGAAGAACGGCAGCTACCGCTGGCTCACGGTGCAGCACCCCGACCAGCCGTCGTTTCAGCTCGGGCTGTGCAAGCCCGGAGCGCCGCTGCATGACGCGAGCACCACGCAGACGCTGCTCGAGATGGTCGCCAAGGGCGCCATGCCGCCGCTGGTGCTGCGGGTCGACGACTGCCCGGCGACCTTCGAGCGATTGCGCGCCGCCGGGGTGGAATTCACGCAAGAGCCCATCACGCGCTTCGGCACCGTCGACGCGGGATTCCGCGATCCCTCGGGCAACGGCTGGAAGCTCCTCGGCACGCGCCGCTGAGGCCTAGCCCCGACACCCCACAACACGGAACCACCGGTGCCGAACGTGGCGCCGCCGCCGCACCCTTGCCGAGAGAGGTCGATGATGAACATTCTGCTCTGGATTCTTCAGGTCGTTCTTGCGCTGCACACCGCCATGGGCGCCGTGTGGAAGCTGTCCAACTCCGAACAGAACGTGCCGTCGCTGAAGGCGATTCCGCACGGTGCGTGGCGGGCGCTGATGGGACTGGAGCTGCTCTGCAGCGTGGGGTTGCTCGTCCCCGCGGTCGCGCGCTCGCTGGGTCTGCTGGCGGCCATCGGGGCGCTCGGCGTCGCGGCGGAGATGCTGCTCTTCTGCGGCGTGCATCTCGCGTCGGGCGACCGCAAGCGCGGACCGATGATCTATTGGCTCGTCGTGGCGGCCGTCGGCGCGCTGCTCGCGTACGGGCGGCTGGGGCGCTGGGCCCTCTGAGCATGGATTTCGCTCCGGGTCCTTGGTGCCGGCGGGCAGAAGCCCGCGGCACCGTGGGTGAAGCCCGTGCCACGGGCTGTCCACAGGTCTCACCGGGTGGATGCGATGGCGCTGCAGCCCGCCCTGCGGGCTTGACCCTGCCTGCCACGTGCTTCAGCGCGTGGCGAAGGCGATCGCGAGCGAAATCGAAGCTGAGTCGCCTCATTCAAAGCGTGTGGACCGACAGCGGCGCGGCAGTGGTCGTCGGCGACGACGCGACGAGGTGCGCCGACGGCCGCCGTGCCGGCAGCGCGAGGGTCGCGGCCAGCACCGCTGCCACCGAGAGCGCGGCGACGGCCCAGGAGATCGCGGCGTGCGGCCACGTCGAACGCCGCTCGGGGGCCACCGTACGGACCCGGCGCTGCAACGGGATCGGCGCAGCCTCTTCGACCTCCGTCGCCCGCAGAGCGCTCAATGGACACGTCTGCAGGGCGTGAAGGAACTCTTGCATGGAGGCGAAGCGCGCGTCGCGGTCGTTGGCGAGGGCGCGGTGCACGAGGTCCGCGAGGGCCGTCGGAATCGCGGGCGCGTGCACCTCGATGCGCTCGGGGGTTCCCGTGACGATGGCGATGACGAGGAGGTTGTAGTTCGGCGCGTCGAAGGGCACGCGGCCCGTGAGCATCTCGTAGAGCACGGCGCCCACGGCCCAGACGTCGCTGCGCGCGTCCAGCGAGGCGTCGCCGCGCACCTGCTCCGGGGACATGTAATAGGGCGTGCCGATGGTCGTGCCGGCGAGCGTGCGAAGCTGCGACGGACGGCTTCCGCCGATGGACTTCGACACTCCGAAGTCGATGAGCTTCGGCGCGCTGCGCCCTTCGGCGTCGCGGGTGACGACGATGTTCTCGGGCTTGATGTCGCGGTGCACCACGCCCCGCGCGTGCGTCGCCGCGAGGGCCGTCATCACTGGCGCGAGGAGCTCGATGGCCTGCTCCGGCGCCATCGGCGCGCTCTCTTCGATGAGCTTGCGCAGCTCGACGCCCTCGAGGAACTCCTGAACCATGTAGGGAACGTCGGCGTCGGCGTCGATGCCGATGTCGAGCACCTCGACGATGCCGGGGTGCGCGAGCTCCGTGGTGGTCTGCGCCTCGCGAAGAAACCGCTGCCGCAGGTCGGCGTTCTGCGCGTGCTCGGCGTGGAGGACCTTCACCGCCACGCGCATGCCGGTGTTGGTGTTGCGCGCCTCGTACACGGCGCCCATGCCCCCGAGGCCCACGAGGCGCTGCAATGCGTAGGTGCCCCCGAGGAGGGTGCCGATGCGTGCCTGGGCGATGCTCTCGTCGGTTTCCATGACAAATCTCGGCGAACGTCGCGCGGGCCCGTCCCTAGCGGGCGCGCCGGCGATTCAGCTCGATCTCCTCCGTTGCAGCCGTTCGCGGGGTCTTTCATCGGCGGCGACATTTTTCAGCGGCCGGGGACGGGGGTAGGAAAGTAGGAACTCGGGTCCTCCCGCGCGACCGTCGCGAAAATCCCCGATCGCGCGTCGACTCGCACGGACTGAGCCCCGAAACTCTCCGGGAAGTCGTGCAACCTACTTTCCTACCCCCGTCCCTCCCGCGTCCCCGTTCGTCGCTCGCGCTGCTGTCGGTCGTGCTCGGGTGCACCGCGGCCGCGCCGTCGTTGCCGCCCCCTGCGACGACGCCGACGCCAGAGGCTCCCGTCGTGCAAGCGGCACCGCCGGTGCCGGACACCGTCCCCGCACCGCCCGCCCCGCCCTCGCCCTTCGACGCGCTCCCGGGCTGGCGCGTGGACCGGCTCGCCGAGGCGCTCCCCGCGTGGCGACGCACCTGCGCTCGCCTTCTTCGCACACCCGACGACCACCCCTTCGGTCGCGACGGTCACGGCGGCACCGTCGGCGACTGGAAGCCCCCGTGCCGCGCGCTCGCTCCGTCGGACGACGAGCCCGAGGCCGCGCGGGCGTACTTCGAGCGCTGGTTCGTGCCGGTTCCCGTCATGAACGAGGGCGAAGACCGCGGGCTCTTCACCGGATACTACGAGCCCGAACTGCACGGCTCGCGCACCCACAGCCGGCGCTTTCGCGTGCCGCTCTACGGCCGCCCCCGGGACCTCGTGCGCGGCGACGGACACCACCCCACCGGACGTCGCGTGGGCGGTCGCCTGCGTCCCTACTGGACCCGCGCGCAGATCGTCGCCGGCGCCCTCCGTCGTACGGCGCGGCCCCTCGTCTGGGTCGACGACGCCGTCGAGGCGTTCTTTCTCGAGATCCAAGGGTCCGGACGCGTCGTGCTCGAGGACGGATCGTCGGTGCAGGTCCAGTATGAATCGGGCAACGGGCACGCGTATGTCGCCATTGGCAGGGTGTTGATCGCGCGAGGTGCGCTCGAACGCGGCGCCGTGTCGCTGCAGACGATCCGGGCGTGGCTGGCCGCGCACCCGGCCGAAGCCCAGGCCGTGATGAACCAGAACCCGTCGTACGTGTTCTTTCACGAGAGCGCGGAGCGGGCCATGGGCTCCGAGGGCGTGGTGCTCACTGCCGGGCGCAGCCTCGCCGTGGACACGCGCTTCATCCCCCTTGGTGCGCCGCTCTTTCTCGACATCGAAGAGCTCCCCGGCGTGGGTCCGCTGCAACGCCTCGTGGTGGCGCAGGACACCGGCGGCGCGATCCGGGGCGCCGTGCGCGGGGACCTCTTCTGGGGCGCGGGCCCCGAGGCCTACGACCGCGCCGGGCGCATGCAACAGCACGGACGCTATTGGATGCTGGTTCCGCGGTCGTTGGCGCCCGCGGCGGTCATGTCAGTTGTACCTGACGCTTCCGCACGCGGCGCCGCTGCAGGTCGAGAGCGCGTCGCTGCAGATCGTGTTCGATGACGCGAAGCCGGTCTCCGACGCGAAGCCGAGGTCGGCGAGCGTGGCGAGGCCCGACACCGCGCTCGCGCCGCCCATGGCCGCCACGATGGCGTCGGAGATCATCGCCCGCACCGACGCCGACGCGAGCTGCGTGTTGATCGCGTTGCACACCGGCGTGAACGACGGAATCAGCGCGTCGGGGTTCACCACCGTCACCGTTCCGAAGGAGGGCGTCACGCGGCGCACGACGAAGTGCGAGCGCGACGGCTTCGGCGCCGCGAGGTCGACGTCGATGTCGAGCGCGTGCACCGTACCGACGAGCGGTCGGTTGAGCGAGAGGCAATTCGTCGACATCACCACGTCGCCGTCGCTCGCGAAGGTCACGTCGCCGACGTGCACGCGCACCCGGTACTCGTAGGGGTCGACGCCCGCGCCGTCGGCCACCACCGATCCCGCGAGGTTGCCGTGAAGCGCGATGGGCGACGTCACGTGGAACGTGCCGCTGGCGCGCACGCCGGCCCCGGCGAGGTTCGCGTTGAAGAAGCAGTTGCCCGGCGCGGTGTCGAGGGCGAGGGTGAACGCCCCGCTCACGGGCACCGTGACGTTCAGCGCGTCGAGCCACGGCGTGATGCCCGAACCGGTGAACGGGTGCGCCGGCAGCAGGTTGCAGGAAGGCGCCACGTTCACGCCTTCGACCGCCATGTCGGCGTCCTCCAGAGGAGCCCCGACGCACCCTGCGAACATCGCCGCCGCCACGCCCATCACCGTCACCATGGTCTTCGTCATCGTCTCGCTCCGTGTTGCGCGAACCGTCGTCGGCCGCGTGCAGAGCGACATCGCAACGCCGATGCCAGCGATGAAATGTGCTGTTTTGAAGGTGTTTCGCGTGTCGTTGAGCCGTTCCTGCGCAACTTGCGCAGCGCGGCTCGCGCGATCGCCCGCAGTTCTGCTACGCCTCGGCGAACGCCGATGGACGACGACGGCTTTCGCACCGAGCGGGGAGAGGTTCGACCGCGTGACCGCACGCCCGGAGCGCTGCGCCTCGTGGTGATGCACGAGCGCGGAACGACGGACCACGCGCTGCCGGCCTCCGGCGTCGTCACCGTCGGCCGCACCGACCAGGCCGACGTCACCCTCGACGACACGCGGGTCTCGCGGGTGCACTGCTCGCTGCGCATCGGCGACGCCGTGTCCGTCACGGACCTGGGCAGCGCCAACGGAACCTTCGTGCGCGGCGTGCGTCTCGCGCAGGGCGAGACCTTCGTGCTCCGTCCCGGCGACGTCATCGATGTCGGGTCGTCGGTGCTCGCCATCCACGCGCGCGCCGAGGGCGTCGCCGCGGCATGGACGCCGTCGGCGGAACCGAGCGGTCCCGTGTCGGGCATGCGCAGCGACGTGGTCGTCGAGGACGAGGCCATGCGACGGCTCCACGCCCTCGTCGAGCGCGTCGCCCGCGGAACGATCTCGGTGCTGCTGCGCGGCGAGACCGGTGTGGGGAAGGAGATCTTCGCGGAGCGCATCCACCGCTTGTCACAGCGCGCGGCGAAGCCGTTTCTTCGCCTGAACTGCGCGGCGCTCTCGGAGTCGCTGCTCGAGAGCGAGCTCTTCGGGCACGAGAAGGGCGCGTTCACCGGCGCCGTCGCCGCGAAGCCCGGGCTGCTCGAGAGCGCGCACGGCGGAACGGTCTTCGTCGACGAGGTCGGCGAGCTCCCGATGACCATCCAGGTGAAGCTCCTGCGGGTCATCGAGGAGCGGCGCGTGACGCGGGTCGGCGGGCTGCATCCGCGCGACATCGACGTGCGCTTCGTCGCCGCGACGCACCGCGACCTCGACGACCTCATCGCCCGCGAGCGCTTTCGCCAGGACCTCTATTTCCGCTTGAACGGCATCTCCGTGGCCATCCCCGCGCTGCGCGATCGCGTCGCCGAGCTGCCGGCGCTCGCGAGGCTCTTCTGCGCCGAGGCCTGCGCGCGCTCGGGGCTGCACCCGGTGCCGGTGCTGCGACCGGCCGCCCTCGATGCCCTGCGCGCCCACCGGTGGCCCGGGAACCTTCGCGAGCTCCGCAACGTGATGGAGCGCGCGGCGTTGCTCGCCCCGAACGGCGCCATCGACGTCGAGCAGCTCGGCCTCGAGACGCGTCCGTCGGCGCCCGGCGCTGCGCCCGCGACGGGGCCGGCGTCGAGCGTGCGCGGCGAGATAGACGCCCTCGAGCGGCAGCGCATCCTCGAGGCGCTCGAGCGTCACGCGGGCAACCAGACCCGCGCCGCGGAGTCGCTCGGCATGCCGCGACGCACCTTCGTGCAGCGCCTCACGCAGTACGGCATCGCGCGTCCGCGCAAGCCGTGAGCGCCTAGGGCCCGGCGAGCGCGGCGCCCTGCTCCTCGCAGACCGTGAGCAGGTTGCGCAGCGCCATCGCCGGCGCTGGGGAGACCCACGCGGGCGGCGACAGCGGCAGGTCGCTGAGCACGCATGCC
>CAIMWA010000244.1 GCA_903845045.1 uncultured delta proteobacterium
CCCGCGCCCGCCGCGAAGGCCGCCGACGCCGCGCCGGCGCGGGAGCCGCCGTCGTCGCCGGTGGTGCGCAAGATCGCGCGCGAGAACGACCTCGACGTGAGCGCCATCAAGGGCTCCGGCGAGAACGGCCGCGTGACGCGCAACGATGCCATCGCCGCCGTCGAGGCCCGCGCCTCGCAGGCTCCGAAGGCCGAGGCTCCGAAGCCTGCACCCGCTCCCGCAGCGCCCGCCGCGATCGTGGCGTCGGCGCCCGTCGCGGCGCCTGCGGCAGCACCGTCGGCGCCGCACGGCGCGTTCACGGTGAAGCCCTACGTGCCCGCGCCCGGCGACGAGGTGGTCCAGTTCACGCGCCGCCGCCGGATCATCGCGGACCACATGGTCTACTCGAAGCACGTCTCGCCGCACGTCTACACGTTCGCGGAGATCGACATGCACAAGGTGGCGCGGCTCCGCGACGCGCGGAAGGACGCGCTCAAGGCCGAGGGCGTGGGCCTGACGTTCCTGTCGTTCATCGTGGCGGCGACGGCGCGGGCGCTGCGCGAGAACCCGGTGCTCAACGCGCGCGTGCTCGACGGCGCGTTCGTGAAGCTCAAGGAGATCAACCTCGGCATCGCCGTGGAGACCCCGGCGGGGCTCCTCGTGCCGGTGGTGCGCAACGCCGACGAGCTCACCGTGAAGGGCCTCGCGCGCAGCATCGACGCCGTCGCGAAGAAGGCCCGCGACGGAAAGATCGAGGCCGACGACCTCGCCGGCGCGACGTTCTCCATCTCGAACCCGGGCACCAAGGGCAACTTCGTCGGCGCCGCGGTGATCTCGCAGCCCAACGTGGGCATCCTGCGCACCGGCGAGATCGTGAAGCGCCCGGTGGTGGTCGAGGTCGACGGCGTCGACACCATCGCCATCCACCCGGTGATGTTCGTGGCGCTCTCGTACGATCACCGCATCGTCGACGGCGTCGCGGCGAACAACTTCCTCTACCGCATCACCGAGCTGCTCGAGGCCGGGCAGTTCGACGTCTGACGGACGCTCAGCCGTCCTTCGCCGGGGCCTCTGCGGGGGCCTCGGCGGCGCCTTCCACCCTCGAATCGACGACGCGCAGCGATGGCAGCTCGATGGCGCTCAGCACGCCGCCGCGGCCACAGCCCGTGTCGAGGCCCACGAGGGGCCCGCGCAGCCACACGCGATCCGCATCCTTCGGCGACCCGTCGGCGAACTCGCGGTGCTCCTGCGGGAGGTCCCGGGTGTGCGTGTGCCCGAAGACCACGCGCTTGCCCGTGTAGCCGTTGTAGAACAGCTTCTCGCGCATCCACATGAGGGGCTTCGGGCGCCCGTCGCGGGGGTGCTTCCACTCGGCGTCGCGGCCGTCGAGGCCGGCGTGCACGAAGAGCGCGTGGTCGTCCTCGTACCAGAGCGGCAGCGACTCGAACCACTCGACGACGTCGCGCGGAAACCACGACGACACCTGCAGGTACTTCACGAACTCGTCGGCCTTGAGCGCCTGCCCCTCGTCGAGCGGCGGCGCTCCCGCGAACGATCGGAACGAGTCCATGCACCCGTTGCTGCGCGGCAGCAGGAAGCCAGCGTTGGGCTCCTTGAAGCACTCGATCCAGATGTCCTCGTGGTTGCCGCGGAGGGCGACGGCCTTGCAGGGCGGGTCGGCCACGAACGCGCGCACCCGCGCCACGGTCTCCATCGATCGCGCGCCGCGATCGAGGTAGTCGCCGAGGAAGACCACGGTGTCGTCCTTCTCCGGCGCGATGCGCTCCAGGACGCGCTCGAGCGCCTCGAGGTTGCCGTGGATGTCCCCGATCGCAAACGTCCGTGCGCCCATCCGAAGTAGCAGACCTTACTCCCCCCGCACCGTCGATGAAAAGCCGCCCTCAGGGCCGCCGGGGGGCCTCCGGTGCCATCCCGACGATGCACTCGCCGTTCACCACCGTGGCCGCCTCGTACTTGCTCGGGCATTTGGCCACGATCTCGTCGGCGGCGAAGACCCCGTCGCGCCCCAGGATGCCGCGCACCGTCACCCCGGCGCAGTCGCGGAAGGTGTCGGGCACGATGCCGCTGTACGTGACCTGCAGCTCGGCGTGGTTGCGCGCCACGCGAAAGCGGAAATCGCGCGTTCCCGGGCGGTGCTGGATGGACGCCGGCGCCACGAGCCCCTCGACGCGCAGCGTGCGGCCGACCCAGCTCGCGCGCGCCGCCGGCGAGGAGATCTCGTCGACGTACTTCGAGTAGACCATCGCGTTGCCGCGGAACGTCTGCGCGATGAGTCCGATGACCACCGCCAGGAGCCCCAGCGCGATCCACCGCCCGTAGCCCCGGGCCTGCTTGCGCCGCGGGACCGCGACCCCTTGTTGCTGCTCTTCGTTGGCCGACATCTGCGTGGCGAACCCTAGTGCACGGAGATCGGGGTGTCCACGCGCGGCCTTTGCGACGGGCCGGGCTTCGGGGGCACCATCGCGGCCATGCGCCGAACCCTCGCTCCCGTCGTGTGCTGCGTGCTCGCGTGCACGACACCGGCCCCGGCCCCCAACGACGCGGCGCCCGCCGACGCGGCGCCGAGCGACCTCGGCCCCGCCGACGCCTCGACGGACGCACCCGCCGCACAGGACGCACCGCAGGACGTCTGGACGCTCCCGCCTTACGTGGACCCGTATGCGTGCGCCCCGGCGGGCTCGCCGCGCGCCCTCGACGACTCCCTCGACGCGACGGAGTCCCGCGCCGGCGTCGTCACCCGCGCGGCGGAGCTCATCGGCGGCGAGGCCGCGGCGGGGCGCCTCGGGCACCTGCGCATCTACAACAACCGCGTGCGGATCATCGTGCAGGCGCGGGCTGCGATGAACACCCCGCTGCGCGCCGCGGGCTACGACCTCTACGGCGGCAACCTCCTCGACATGGACGTCACGCGCCCGGCGACGGAGCCCGGCGGCGACGTGTTCCGCGAGATGTTCCCGATCTTCGGGTACCGTGTGAGCGACGCCACGGAGGTGGCCGTGGCCTGCGACGGATCGGGAGGCCACCCCGCGGCGATCCGCGTCGTCGGCCACGACACCGCGACGCGGCTGCTGGGCTTCCTCGACTCCCTCGCGCGGGACCGCGACGTGCGCATCGTGACGCACTACATCCTTCGCCCGAACAGCTCGGTGCTCGAGGTGCGCACCGAGGTGCAGTCGAACACCGGGCTGTCGGTGCCCTCGTCGGTGACCGGCGAGTTCCTGGGCTACGGCAGCGCGCTCACGATCTTCAGCGACGCCACGGGCTTCGGCGACGCCGCCCGCGCCACCTCGCCGGTGCACTACCTCGCCGCGGTGAGCGACCCCGGCGAGAACCATCGGCGCGTCAGCTACGCCATCGCGCCCGCCAGCGGGACCATGAGCGTTCCCATCGTCGACGCGTCGGGCACCGCGGCGCTCTACGCGCAGCTCTCGGCGCCGGTCGGAGCGTCCTCGGAGTTCGTGCGCTACGTGTCCGTGGGCACCGGCGACGCGTCGTCGGTGATCGAGCCGCTGATGGTCGCGCGGCACGACCCGCACGGCGTCGTCACCGGCACGAGCTCGCCGGACGCCCTCGTCTACGCTTACACGGGCACGTATGCCGCCGGCGCCACGGTGCGCTCCATGGCCCGCGCGCAGCACGACGGGACCTATCGCCTCGCGCTCCCGCCGGGCACCTACGCGCTCGTGGCCGTGGACGAGGGCCGCAACGTGGGCGCGCCGGTGGCGGTGACGGTGACCGACGGCGGCGAGGGCCACGCGAACCCCACGGTGGGCGACGGGGCGACGCTCACGCTGGACCTGCACGTCGTCGAGGTCGGCGGCGCGCGCACGACGGCGCCGGTGAAGGTGAGCCTCCTCGGCACCGCGGCGCAGACCCCGGACCCGCAGCTCGGGGACATCCAGGGAGAGCGCGAGTCGTACGGTCTCTACCGCGCGATCTACTCGCTGAACGGCGCCGAGACGCTCGCGGTGAAGCCCGGGCGCTACCACGCCGTGGTGTCGCGCGGCGAGGAGTACGACACCTTCGAGGCCGACGTGACGTTGACCGCGGGCGGGGCCGCGACGCTCACCGGCGACCTGCACCGCGTGCTCGACACGGCGGGCTGGATCAGCGGTGACTTTCACCAGCACACCGTGGGCAGCATCGATTCGGGGCGGGCGCTCTGCAACCGCGTGCTCGAGGACGTCGCCGAGGGCCTCGAGTACGCCGCGACGACGGACCACGACAACGTGTCGGACTTCGGTCCGTGCACGCAGCAGCTCGGGCTCGGCGCGTGGTTCAACTCGATGCGCGGCAACGAGATCTCGGTGGTGGGCGTCGGGCACTTCAACGCGTACCCGCTCACCGTCGACGCCGCGGACCCGACGGCGCTCGTGGGCGCGCAGTACTGGGCCGACCAGACCGCGCAGCAGCTCTTCGACCGCGTGCGCCACGAGGCGGGCAACCCCTTGCTCCACATCTCGCATCCGCGCTCGGGCAACCTCAAGGGCTACTTCACGTACCTCGCGCTGGACCCGCACGCGCTCACCGGGCGCATGCCCGTGGCGACGGGCTGGGAGGCCCTCGAGGTGAACGCCGACCTCGGCAACCCCGTGGACTACCTCCGCTCGCACGACGCCGCGCTCGCGACGCAGGCCGCGCGCGACCCGACGTCGGTGCCGACGATGCAGGACTGGTTCGGGTTCCTGCGCCGCGGGCAGCACCCGTGCGCGCTGGGCAACAGCGACACGCACATGCGCAACGGCGGCTCGGGCTGGCCGCACAACCTGCTGCGCGTGGGACCGGGAACGCCCGACACCTTCGCGCGGGACGCCATCACCGCCGCGATCCGCGCGCAGCACGTGGTCGTCGCGTCGGGCCTCGTGCTCGACGTGCGCGTGCGCGGCGACGAGCGCATGGGCTGGCAGGACGTGGTGCGCCCCGACGCCGACGGCACGGTGCCGCTGGAGATCACGCTGCAGGCCCCCGCCTGGGTGCGCCCGAGCGACCTCGTCGTGTACGAGAACGGACGGCCCCTCGCCCTCACGCGGGTGACCGGCGCCGATGCGTACACCGCCGTCGAGGCCACCGCCGACGGTGATCCCTACGTGCAGACGGTGGACGCCGCGTCGCCGGGTCGCGCCGGGGTCGTGCGCTGGCATGCGACGGTGCGCGTGCACCCGTCCTCCGACGCGTTCTACGTCGTGGTCGCGCGCGGCGCTTCGCTGAGCCCCGTCGGCAGCGGCAGCGCCCTCGGATACACGAACCCGGTCTACGTCGACCTCGCCGGCGACGGCTGGAACGCTCCGGCGCCCGGCCCATGATGGCGCGCTTCGCTGGGCTCTTGGCTATGGCGGCGCTCGTGGCGTGCCGCGGGGGCGATGCTCCGGCGACGGGCGCCATGGACGCCGGGGTCGACGTGGTGCCCGCGGCGTGCGGAGCGCTCTTCGGGCGACCCAACGCGCGTACGGGCCTCGACGACTCGCAGTGCCGCCCCACCTGCGGGTGCGGCGCCACAGCATGGACGCCACCCACCTACGACGACGCCTTCGTGCAGGGGCTGCTGCGATGGCGCAACACGGTGCCGTTCGCGCCGCTCTCCCGCGATCCGTACCTCGACCCCGCGCCTCCGCCGGACCCCGAGGGGACGGTGTGCGCCGTGGTGCCCGAGGCGACGGATGGCGGCGGCCCTGCGTACCATCTGACCACCTTCGCGACGGAGGGTGCGGCGCGCGCGGCCGGCGCCCTTCCCACCCATTTCGGGGCGTGCGGCGTGTGCTCGACGCTCGCGAACCTCGCCGTCTACGTGCGCGAGAACGACCTCACGGCGCCGGTGCGCGACTGCGGCCTGCGCGGCATCGCCGACGGCATGGAGGCCAACCTCGCGTGCCTCCGCGCGCTCGGCTTCGACGAGCCCTGCGCGCAGGTCTGGTACTACAACACCGCGCACACCCGGGCCGCGTGCCTCGTGCCCTGCGTCACCGCGCTGAACCAGCCCTACCACCTCGCCGACGGCGGCCTCAACGCGTGCATCCGCTGCGACGAGGACCAGAGCGGTCCGGTCTTCAAGGCCGTGGCGGGGCGCACGCGACGCAACAGCGGGCTGCCGAACGCGCTGTGCCGTCCGTGCTCCGAGGTGCGGCCGCTGGTGCACGCGTACCCCTGAGCGCGGCGTCAGGATGCGTCGGGCACGAAGAGGCGCACCGTGGTGCCCTCGCCGCGGCGGCTGTCGATCTCCACGGCGCCGCGGTGCGCGCCCATGATTCGGTCGACGATGGCGAGGCCGAGGCCGGTGCCCGTGGTGCGCGTGGTGAAGAACGCCTTGCGCGCGTTGCTTCGCACCTCGGTGTTCATCCCTTCGCCGCTGTCGATGACGGCGATCTCGCGGCCGGCGACGCCCTGCCGCTCGCGGCGCGCGAGCACGATGACCAGCGAGCCGCCGGTGCCCATGGCCTGCACGGCGTTCTCGATGACGTTCTCGAGGGCGTGGCGCAGGAGCTGGGCATCGCAGCGCAGCACGCTCTCGGCGTCGGGCTCGGAGCGCAGCGTCACCTCGGTTCCGGCGCGCTCGGCGGGACCGAGGCAGCGCTCGATGAGCTCCCGCGGCTCGGCGTCGCGGAGCACCGGATGCAGCGGGCGCGCGAGGGTCAGCAGGTCCGTCACGATGTGGTTGATGCGGCCGGCCTCCTCCTCGAGGATGCCGAGGAGCAGGTCCTGCTCGCGCCGCGGGAGCTCGGGACGGCGCAGCGACGCCGCGGCGTTGGTGATCACCGCGAGGGGGTTGCGCACCTCGTGGGCGACGATGGCCGAGAGCTCGCCGATGGCCGCCAGCGCCTCGCGCTCCTGCAGGGCGTGGCGCACCCGCGCGAGCTCGTCGTCGCGGCGCGTGAACTCCTCGGTGAGCCGCGCCGCGAAGGCCAGCGAGAGCGCGCCCACGTACAGGAACGACGCGTGCTCCACGAGGAACGGCGACGGCAGGCTCAGCACGCCGCACAGGAGGTCGTGGACGATGCACCCGCCGAGCACGACGTTGCTGAACGCCACGGCCCAGATCCAGCGGCCGCTGCGGCGCGCGGCGCGCACGTGCTCCACCGCGCCGGCGACGACGGAGACGAGCACCGTGGGGATGAGCAGCGCGAGGCCCGCGTGCGTGAGCACCGCCTGGCGGTAGACGATGCTGCGCGGACCGACGATGACCCGCGTGACGAGCTCGTCGCCGCGCTCCACGGCGCCCGACGCGATGAGCACCGCGAGGAGCGCGAACCACCCGTACATCGCAGCCTGCCAGCGCCCCGTGGAGGCCGCGCGAAAGCGCCGCGCGAGGTCGATGGCGAGCGGGAGCACGAGCAGCCCCGCGGCGATGCGCAGGCGCTCGCCGACCATCGTCGCCGCCGGGTGGTCGCCGTAGCGCGTGATCGACTCGAGGTCGTAGAGGAAGTTCAGCGCGAGCAGCGCGCCGTAGCGCCAGCCGTCCCCCGGTGCCCGTCGGAAAAGCCCGAGGAACAGGAAGTTCACCAGCAGGAACGCGTAGACCATGGTCCACGCGAAGGTGACGCTCGCAAACGGATTCACGACCCGGGCGGGGAGTGTAGGCGAGTTCGGCGGCTGTCGCGAAGTTGGCTCGGGCCGTGCCCCGTGATGGAATACTGCGCGCGATGAAGTCTACGACGCAGGCGTGGGTTCGGCGGATGGCGGTGGCCGGCATGGTGGCGCTCGGCGCGCCGGCCGCGCAGGCGCAGAGTGGCGGGTACTCGGTGGTGGGCGGGACCCCGGGTTCGCCGCAGACCATCGGCGTGGTGCCGTCCACCGCGGGCGAGCGCGTGCGTTCGCGCACGGTGGCGACGCAGCGCCTCGACGACGGCCGCGTGCACCGCCCCGAAGAGTACGGCGGCATCACGCCCGGCATGCCCAACCTCGCGCCCGGCTTCCGGCGCCTCGCCGCGATGCGCTCGGTGAACGCGCCGGTGGTCGCGTGGCCGGGCTTCCAGGTGACGCCCACGGGCAGCCGGGTCTTCGTCGCCATGACCCGCAGCGCCGCCGTGACCGAGTCCCGCTCGGCGTTGCAGCGCGTCTACCACATCCCTGGCGGGCGCATCGGCGTGTCGAACAACCGCCGCCCGCTCATCACCGAGGCGTTCCCGACGCCGCTGCGCCGGGCCCTGCTGCGCGCATCCCGCGGGGGCGTCGACCTCGTGCTGCAGCTTCGCAGCGACGTCGAGGGGCGCCTCTCGCAGGAGCCGGGTCCGCAGGGGCTCCAGTTCGTGTACGTGGACTTTCCGCCGTACGCGCCTCCCGCCGAGGCCGAGGTCGCGCTGCCCAACGGACGCACCGCGACGGTGCTGCTGAACGCTCCGGGGGTGATGGGTCCCGCGCCGCGCTCGGTGACGCCGGGCGGACCGGGCGTGGCCGTCACCGAGGTTCCGCTGGGCACCGACACGGAGCGCCCGCCGGCGATGCAGCCGTCCATCGGACGCGCGGTGCGCCACAGCAACGGCACCGAGTAGCGCCGCCGCCCTCGCGTCGAGCTCAGCCCTTGAACACCGACTGCCGCGCGCGCAGCAGGCCGTCGAGGGACGCCTGGATGGTCTCGCGAAGCTTCTCGTTGAGGCGGTTCACGAGCACGAGGTCCTCGGCCTGCTCGGGGCGGTAGCCGTCCATGGCGATGGGCTCGCCGAAGACGATCTTCCAGCGCGCGGGGAGGCCCGCGAGGCCGAGCGGACCGAAGAGCGGAAACGTCGGCGTGAGGGGCACGAAGGGCACGCCGAGGAGCTTCGCGATGCGGCCCGACGGGAAGAGCATCGGGTGCGTCTCCTCGGCTCCGACGACGGTGACCGGGACGATGGGCGTGCCCGTGCGGATCGCGAGCTTGATGTGCCCGCCGCGGCCGAAGCGCTGGAGCTGGTAGCGCTCGCGGAACGGCTTGGCGATGCCCTTCACGCCCTCGGGAAAGAGGGCCACGCACGCGTCGCGGCGCAGCAGCCGCTCGGCGTTCTCCTGGCACGCGCGCACGGCGCCGAGGCGGTTCACGTAGGCGCCGGCGAAGGGGAAATGGAAGATGAAATCCTCGGCGAGCCAGCGCAGCGTGCGCGACGCCGAGTGCTCCTTGCGCAGCGCCGTGGCGAGCATGATGCCGTCGAAGGGGATGGCGCCGGAGTGGTTCGCCACGAGGGCCACGCGCCCCGTCGCCGGGACGTTCTCGACGCCCTCGACCTCGACGCGCCACCAGCGCTCGTAGAGAAAGTCCCACACGGGCTGCCAGCGCCGGGCGTAGTCGGGGTCGAGGCCGAACTCGTCGATCTCCTCGGAGCGGTCGCGGATCGCCGTCTGCCCCCAGCGGCGCAGATAGAAATCGCTGGCGAGGAGCTCGCGCGCGGCGTCGAAGGGCTCGTCGGTGCGGGCCGGGAGGTTCGTCGCGGGCGGCGCGCTCGGTCGCAGGGTCAGCGCGCGAAGGCGTGCGGCGAGGCGGCTGAGCACGGGCTCCGACGCGGCCTCGGCGCCGGCCTGGTCGAGGAGCGCGTCGAGCTGCGCGACGGTGTCTTCGAGGGACGGCGTGGGCGCCTCGACGACGGGCCGCGTCCCGGTCTCGGCGGCGGCCTCCGTGACGGCCTCGGCGGCGGCGGTCACCACGGCGTTCTCCACCGGCGCGACGGCCTCGGCGAGGACCTCGGTGACGGCCACGACGACGCTGTCTTCGAGCGGCGCGGCGGCCTCGGGCTGCACCGCGGGCGGCGGCGCCTCGCTCTTGCGTGCGGGCTTCGGCGGCGGGCGCACCGAGGGCTTCGCGCCGGCCTTGGCGGACTTCTTCGCGGGCGGCGGCGCCTCGCTCTTCTTCGCGACGCGCGGCGCCGCGGGGGCTCCGCCGAACGGGTCGTTGCCGAGGACCTTGCGTGCCATGGGGGAGGGGGCTCCGTGCGGTTCGGTCAGGGGGTGTGGGCGGGGCGCAGCAGCCGCGCGTCGCGCATGCGCTGGGCGCTCGCGTAGTCGAGCACCGCCTCGCGGGTGGTGAACGCCGGACGGAACTGCAGCTCGTTGGCGACCTTGTCGCCGTCGGCGACGCAGATCCAGCGGAGGTACTCGACGAAGGTCGGCGGGGCCTCGCTGAGCTGCGCGGTCCAGAGGGCGCGGGCGATGGGGTGGAACACCGGGTGCGGAATGGGCAGGTGCATGCGCCCGGCGAGCTGGATCGCCGTGGAGAGCGGCAGCACGCCGTCGCCGACGATGTTGTAGACGCCGGGCATGTCGCGCATCACGGCCATCTTGAAGGCCGCGAGGGCGTCGACCTCGTGGAGGAACTGCATGAGCGGGTCGAAGCCCATCACCGTCGGGACGAGCGTGCGACCGAGGTAGCGCGTGAGGTAGTTGCTCACCGTGGGACCGAGCAGCGGCGCGAGGCGCAGCACCGTGACGAGGGTTCCCGGCGACGCCTTCGCGAAGCTCGCGACGACCTGCTCGGCCTCGATCTTGTCGCGGAGGTAGCGGCTCGCCGACTGCGCGCGGAGCGGGTGCGTCTCGGGGATGAAGTTCGGGTTTCGCGGCGAGGCCCCGTAGAGCATCGTGTGGGACCAAAGCACGAACTTGCGCACCGGGCGCTCGCGGCAGGCGTTGAGCACGTGCAGCGTGCCCACGCTCTCGAGCTCGTGGGCCCACGCGCTCGCATGCGTCGGCGACGACAGGAACGCCATGTGGAGCAGCGTCTCGACCTGCTCGCTCGCGAGGATCTCGGCGAGGCGCGCGTCGACGCGGGGCTGCGTGAGGTCGACCTTGTAGAACCGGGTCTTGCGCCCCGCGGTGGCCGGTCGCTCGACGTCGAGCGCGACGATGCGGGACACGCGGTCGTCGTCCTCGAGCAGCCCGATGAGGTTGCGTCCGAGGAACCCATCCGCGCCGGTGAGGGCGACCACGCGTCCCGGGGGCGCGATCCGCGCGACGGCGCGCTGTTCGGGGTCCTTTGCGTCGGTCATCGTCGGGCCTTCCGTGGCGCGGCCCAGGACGCCCCGGCGCCGCGGCGCGCGAACGCTACCACAGTTCAGCGCAGCCCGAAGCGGCGACGCGCGGTCTCGGTGGTGCCCGCGCCGACGGTCTCCTCGTCGACGCCGCGCAGCGCCGCGAGCTGCTTCGCCGTGTGCACGAGGAACGACGGCTCGTTGGTCTTGCCGCGCATCGGCACCGGCGCGAGGTACGGCGCGTCGGTCTCGATCATCAAGCGGTCCGCGGGGATGACCTTCGCCGCGGCGCGCACGGCCTCGGCCTTCTTGAACGTCACGATGCCCGACATGCTGATGTCGAAGTCGAGGTCGAGCGCGGCGCGCGCGAAGTCCGCGTCCTCGGAGAAGCAGTGGATCACGCCGCCGACGTCGCGCGCGCCCTCCTCGCGGAGGATCGCGAGGGTGTCCGCCGCGGCCTCGCGGGTGTGCACGACGATGGGCTTGCGCGCCTCGCGAGCCAGCGCGATGAAGCGACGGAACACCTCGCGCTGCCGCTCCCGCGGCGACAGGTCGTAGTGGTAGTCGAGGCCGATCTCGCCGACGGCCACCACCCTCGGATGCGCGGCGTACGCGACCATGGCATCGACGATCGCGTCGGTGCACGCGCCCGCATCGTGAGGGTGCACGCCCGCCGTGGCCCACACGTCGGGCTCGCTCCCGGCGAGGGCGACGGCGTCGCGCGCACCGTCGGCGCCGCGTCCGACGCCGATGGTGACGAAGCCCGCGACGCCCGCCGTGCGGCCGCGGGCGATGACGGCGCGGCGGCCCTCGTCGGTCTCCACGTAGTCCAGGTGGCAGTGCGAATCGATGAGCGGAACCATCACGTCTTCCCCAGCGCCATGCGCGCGTGCGTCCTCGCCGGCGTCGGCAGCACGCTGCGCGCGAGCCGTTCGAGGGTCTCCCGCGCGGTGGTTTCGGTGCGCACGGCGCCCAGCGCATCGATGGCGTCGAGGCGCAGCTCCGACCCATCGGCACCCGGCACCGTCGCTCGCCCGAGCGCGATCTCGGCCACCGCAGCGAGCGCGTCGAGGTCCCGCCCGCGCACCCGCGCGATGCTCGCGAGCGCCCGCAGCCGAGGACGCTCCGCGGACCCGTCTTCGCACGCGCGGCGCAGCGCCGTCACCGCCCGCGCGCGGGCTTCGTCGTCGGGTGTGAAGGACCCGTCGGGGCCGCCGTCGAGAAGGTATCCGAGCTGCTCCGCGGCCTCCGCAGCGATCCAGGGGTCGTCGTCGTCGAGGAGCCCGAGCGCCGTGTCGAAGCCCTCGGCGGGAGACGCGCGCACCACGCCGAGCAGGGCCTGGTAGCGCACGTCGTGCTGCGCGTGCGCGAGGGCCGTGCGGAGCGCCGCGAGGGCCCGGTCGCCGCCGAGGTCCGAGAGGGCCACCGCGGCCATCTGGCGCACGGTGCTGTCGGCGTCGTCGAGGCGCGCGGCGATGGCGTCGAGCAGGTGCCGCGCATCGAGGCCGCCCAGCGTCGTCACCGCGGCGGCGCGCACGGACCCCTCGGCGTCGGCGAGGAGCGGAACGAGCGCATCGGCAGCCTCGCGGGCGTCGGTGGTGCCGACACCCAGAAGGTCCTGCGCCGCGGCGGCGCGCACGGCGGACTTCGACGAGCGCAGGTCGCGAAGCGCGGCGGCGTAGGTGCGACGGAGCGGCGACGGCGTGAACACCGCTACTTGACGCGGGTGCCCGGGGGAACGTCGCGGGCGAAGGTCCCGAGCGCGAGGCCGTCGCTCGGACCCGCCGCGAGGAGCATGCCGTGCGAAACGAGGCCCTTGCCGAAGTCCCGCGGCGCGAGGTTCGCCACCACCACGACCTGCGCGCCGACGAGCGCCTCGGGCGTGAACGACAGCGCGATGCCCGCGATGATCTGCCGCGGTCCGCTCGCCTCGCCGAGGTCCACGGAGAGCTTCAGGAGCTTGTCCTTGCGCGGGATGCGCTCGGCGGTCAGCACGCGCCCGGCGCGCAGGTCGACCTTCGCGAAGTCGTCGTACTGGATCTCCGCGACGGTCTCGGCGACCGCGGGTGCAGCGGGTGCAGCGGGCGTCGTGGCGGCGGCGGGCGTGGGGGTCGGATCGCTCATCGGCTTGTCGGTCTCCGTCGAAACAAGGGGTTCGTCACGCACGTCGAGGGACGCGAGGATGCGTGCCTCGGCCTCGGCGTCGAGCTTCGGAAACACCGGCGCGCCAGGGCGTACGGCGGTGTGCGCGGCGAGGCCTCCCCACGCGGTGGGCCACTGGTCGGCGCCGGCGGCCGGGGCCACGGGGTCGAGGCCGAGCTGGTGCAGCAGCGCGTCGCTGCGCTCGGGGATCACCGGCGACAGCATCACCGCCGCGATGCGAACGACCTCGAGAACCTGTGCGATGACCACGCCGAGGCGCGTGACGTCGCCGGCCTTGGCGAGCTTCCACGGCGCGGTGTCGTCGAAGTAGCGGTTGCCGGCGCGCGCGACGTCGATGGTCAGCTCGAGGGCGCGGTGCATGGAGAACGCGTCCCACGCCTCGCCGGACTCGCGCACGAGCGCCGTCACGCGATCGCGCAGCGCCGTGTCGGCCTCGGTGAGCGCCTCGGCGGGCACCGCAGGAACGCGCCCATCGAAGTATTTGCCCACGAACGGGAGCGCGCGGTGCAGCAGGTTGCCGATGGTCTCGCCGAGCTCCGAGCGCGCACGCGACACGATGCCCTGGATCGAGAACTCGCCGTCCTGCCCGAAGGCCACCTCGCGCAGCAGGTAGTACCGGAGCGCGTCGGCGCCGAGCGCGTCGACGATGCGCACGGGATCCGTGGTGCCGCGGGTCTTCACGGCGGTGACGCCGGGGGTCTTCGAGGTCTTGCGTCCGCCGGTGAGCAGGTAGCCGTGCGTCCAGATGGTGCGCGGCAGCCGGTCGCCCATGCCCGCGCTCATCAGGAACGCCGGCCAGTAGACGGCGTGGAAGCGCACGATGTCCTTCGCCACGAGCTGCACGTCGGGCGGCCAGAACGACATCGCGGCGGTGCCGTCGACGGCCGTGAGGTAGTTGAAGAGCGCGTCGAACCACACGTAGATCACGTGCCCGGGGTCGTCGGGAACGGGGATGCCCCAGGTGAAGTTCGAGCGCGACACCGACAGGTCCTCGAGGCCAGAGCGCACGAAGGACACGATCTCGTTGCGCCGCGTCTCGGGCTGCACGAACTCGGGGTGGTCGGCGTAGAGCTTCAGCAGCGCGTCCTGGTACTTCGAGAGGCGGAAGAACCAGGTCTCCTCCTCGAGGGTGTCCACCGGGCGCTCGTGCACCGGACAGAGGCCGCCGGGGAGCAGCTCCTTCTCGGTCTTGTAGCCCTCGCAGGCCACGCAATACAGGCCCTTGTAAGTTCCCTTGTAGAGGTCGCCGGCGTCGCGGCAGCGCCGCCACCACTTCTGCACGCCCTCGATGTGCCGCGGCTCGGTGGTGCGGATGAAGTCGTCGGGACGCACGCCGAGCTTCGGGCACAGCTCGCGGAAGCGCGCCGACACCTCGTCGGCGAAGGCCTGCGGAGGCACTCCCCGCTTCGCGGCCTCGCGCTCGATCTTCTGGCCGTGCTCGTCGGTGCCCGTGAGGAGCCGCGTCGTCGCGCCGCGCAGGCCGCGGTACCGCGCGAGCGCGTCGGCGGCGACGGTGGTGTACGCGTGGCCGATGTGCGGCGAGCCGTTGACGTAGTAGATCGGCGTCGTGACGTAGAAGCGCTGGTTCATGGCGGGTGCGCGATCGAAGGGGAGCTCAGCCGGGGGTGCCGTCGCCGCCGGCCTGCGGGCCCGCGGGGGACGCTGCTTGTAGCGCATCCACGGGAAAGGTCTCCAGCCCTCCGCCGTCGAGCGCGACCCGGGCGGTGCGCGCGAGCACGTCGACGTCGCGAACGCGGCCCGCGCCCTTCGGCGTGACCACGTGCTTGCCGACCTTCGGGAACAGCGCTCGCTGGGCGCGGTAGAACGCCTCTTCGTAGACGAGGCAGCACATGAGCCGGCCGCACGCGCCGCTCACGCGCTCGGGCTTCAGCGCGAGCCCCTGGTCCTTCGCGTGGCGGATGGAGACCGGGGCGAAGTCCGCGAGGAAGGTGTTGCAGCAGAGCTGCAGGCCGCACGCCCCGACGCCGCCCACGGCCTTGGCCGCGTCGCGCAGGCCGACGTGACGGATCTCCACCCGCGCGTGCAGCGCGTCGTTGAGCTGCCGCCCGAGCACCCGGAGGTCGATGCGCTCCTCGCTGGAGAGATGCACCACCACGCGCTGCCCGTTGCGGCTGACGTCGGCACGCAGCGCCTTCGCCGGGAGGTTCAGCGCGCGCACGGCCTCGCCCGCCAGCCGGAGCGCGTCGGCGTCGCGGATCCGCGCGCGGGTCTCGGCCTTGAGGTCCGTGTCCGTGGCCCGCCGAAGCACGCGCGGCATCGGCGCGGGCTCGACGAGCTGACGCCGCGACGGGGCCGCGACCACCGCCAGCGCCGACCCGCGGTCCGACTCGAGGAGCACCGTCTCGCCCTTGCGAAGCCGCAGCGCGCCGGCGTCGGCGAGGGAGGCCCGCGCCGCGCCGGTGGGACGGAGCAGCACCACGTTCGCCAGCACCGTGTGCGTCGCCGGCCCCTCGTCGGGAAAGTCGGGCTCGTCGGAGGTCTCCACCACGGCGCCCAGCACCGGCAGCGCGACGCGGTCTCCGCCCCCGGCCCCGGCGCTCACGCCCTCGCCTCGCGCAGCCGCACCAGCATGGCCTGCAGGTGCACGCCCGCGTTGAAGGCCGTGGCGCCGTCGAGGAGCTCGAGCGTCTCGCGCACGATGTCCGCGCGCACCGCGTTCACCACGGCCTGCCTCGGCGCGGCGCCCGCGCGCACCGCCGCCAGCGACTCGCTGCGAAGGTGTCTCAATAGCAGCAGCAGCGTCTCGTCGAGCTCGGTCTTGCCGAACTGCCCGGGCTTCTCCGGCGGGTCCTTGAAGCGGATGCCGAGGTCCGCGAAGCTGCCCACGACGACGCCGGGCGTGCGCAGCGCCGCCAGCATCTCGTCGAGGAGCTTCTTGCGCGCTGCGAGCCGCGTCGGGTCCTTGTAGACGAGGGCGCGCCCCACGCTGCCCTCGGCGAGCGGAAGCAGGTCGCGCACGTGCGCGTCGTCGAGGCCGAGGCCCCGCAGCACGTCGCTCACGTCGGCGTCGTCGAGGGGACCGAAGTTCACCGTCTGGCACCGCGAGCGGATCGTCGGGAGCAGCGCCGACGGACGGTGCGACAGCAGCACGAAGTGCGTGTCCGTGGGCGGCTCCTCGAGGGTCTTGAGGAGCTTGTTCGCCGCGCTGGCGTTCATGCGGTCGGCCTCGCGCACGAGGATCCAACGCGTGCCCTGCTCGTGCGGGCGGAACGCCAGCCGCTTGAGCACCTCGTCGACCTGCTCGACGACGATCTCCTGGCGGAGCTTCTTCGCGTCGAGGTCCTCGTGCCGCGCGTCGGCGCTCTCCTCGCGGTCCTTCGCCGTGGCGGTGTCGCGAAGCTCGCGCTGCACCACCACGAGGTCGACGAAGATCCCCGCGGCGATGCGCCGGCATCGGTCGCAGGCACCGCACGCCTCCGGACCCGCGAGGCAGTTCGCGGTCTGCGCGAGCGCGTGCGCGACGAGGTCCTTGCCCACGCCCTGCGGTCCGGCGAAGAGGTACGCGCTCGCCACCCGCCCGTGCAGCAGCGCGCGGCGCAGCAGCGCGATGGGCGCCGCGTGACCGCGCACCGACCGGAAGCCCTGCAATGCTCGCGTCTCCATCACGGTGACTGCGCCCCGCGTATCACGCCGTACGACGGCGCGGCAACGCACGCCTCAGCGGCAGCACCCGAGGCAGGCAGGGTTGTAGCAGCGCCCGTAGTCGAGCGCCCCGACGGTCTCGCAGCACACGGTGCCTGCGCCGCAGACCATCGCGCCGCAGGCCGAACGTCCGGCGTCGACGGTGCCGGGGCAGGTGCCGCTGGCGGCGACGCGCGCCCCGGCCTGATCGGCGAGGCACGCGTTCAAGTACGTCGACCCGTTGCAGCCGCACACCGGGCTCACCAGCGTGGTGCACGTCACGGGACGCGCCAGGCACGTACCGAGCAACGAGCACCCGAGCGCCCCGCCGAGGACCGGTCCCGAGCAGTACTGCGTCGGCGTGCAGTCGGTGCTCGCGAGGCACCGCCCCACGGGTACGTCGGCGCGGCTGGCGTCGGTGAGGCCGCCGTCGACGAGACCGCCGTCGACGAGACCACCGTCGACGAGGCTCACGTCGAGGCGGGGGCCCGCGTCGGCCGTCGGTGCACACGCCCCGCTGCTCGCGACGCTCAAGCCCGCGAGCGCGGCCTCGCAGGTGTTCCCGTAGGTGCGGCCATCGCAGCCGCACACCGGGTTGTAGACGCTGCCGCACGACGTCGGACGCGGCGTGCAGGCCCCGGCCGCGCCGCACGTCGTCACGGCGCAGAACGACGCCGTCGGGCACTCGCCGTTGCTGCGACACCCTCCCACGCTCCCCGCGTCGACGAGGGCGATATCGGCACGGGTGCCCGTATCGGCGGCCGCATCGCTCGATGCCGCTCCAGCATCCGCCGGGGTCGTGTCGGTCGTCGCCGGCGCGTCGGTCGCGGCGACGTCTGCGAGCATCGTCGCGTCGTCCCCCGCCGCGCCGAGGTCCGTGGGCGGCAGCGCGGTGTCCGCGAAGACGGCGGCGTCGACGACCGGGTTGTTGACCCGGTTGCTGTCGAAGCAGCCCGCAGCCGACAACAGCGTCGCCACCACCACACCGACGCCTGAACGCGATCGCATCACATCATTCTACACCGGAGCTATGTCCCGCGAACGTCGAAGCGTCGTCGTCAGGCTGGCGCGTGCCAGCGCACCGGCGCACGAGGGATCGACGCGAGCGAGAACGCCTCGGCGGCCGCCCGGTAGCCGCCCGGATCCCGCAGCCCGAGGCTCTCGAGGATCCACCCGCGCAGCCACGCCGCGGTGGTGCCTCGCGCCCGCAGCGCCGCGATGCCCATGGACGCGCGCCGCTTCGCGAGTCGCTCGCCGTCGCCGTCGAGCACCAGTGGAATGTGTGACCATGCGGGTACGCATGCGCCGAGGGCGTCGTACACGAGCGCCTGCCGAGGCGTGCTTGGAAGCAGGTCGTCGCCGCGAAGAACCTCGGTCACACCCATGTCGATGTCGTCGACGACGACGGCGAGCTGGTAGGCTGGAACGCCGTCGGAACGCGTGACGATGAAGTCACCCACCTCCGCGGCGACGTCTTGCGTGAAGGGACCCGCGAAGCGGTCTGCGATGGTGCGCGGGGCCGCCTCGGGGTCCGTGCGGAACCGCCACGCCACGCCGCGACCGAGGGCCGCCGCGCGGGCGACGACGCCTTCTGGATCGGCGTCGCGGCACGTGCCCGGGTACACCGGCTCGGCGCCGTGCGGGGCCTGCGCGGCGAGCTCGACGTCGCGGCGGCTGCACGCGCACGGATAGACCCGCCCGATCGCACGAAGAGCGCGCAGCGCTGCGGTGTGGCGCGCGAGGCGGGGGCGCTGCAGCACGACGTCTCCGTCCCAGTCGAGGCCCATCCAGCGCAGGTCGTCGAGCATCGCCGCGGTCGCCTCGGGCGCCGATCGCTGCGCGTCGAGGTCTTCGACCCGCAGCCGCCACGACCCTCGCTGGGACCACGCCGAGAGCGCGCTCGCCACCGCCGTCCGAGCGCTCCCCACGTGCAGCGCCCCGGACGGCGTCGGAGCGAAGCGGCCGCAGACGGCCGAGGTCGTCATGTGACCTCTGGGTCACGCTTCGACCCGTCCGTACCGGCGGTCCAGAGCGCGCGGAAGCCCTCGACCCAGCCGGCCACGCGCTGCAGCGGCAGCGGGCGGAGGCGATAGATGCGCTCGCGTCCGACGCGCGTCTCGCGGACCAGCCCAGCATCGCGAAGCACGCGAAGGTGCTTGGAGACGGCCGGACGCGAGAGGGCGAAGTCCGCGGCGAGGGCGTTCACCGGAGCGGGTCCTGCGCGCAGGCGGTCGAGCAGCGCGCGGCGTGTGGGGTCGACGACGGCGACGAAGACGTCCGTGCGGGGTGCGGCGTTCGGCATGATGGGTGACTCCTGGGGTACGGAATGGATCCCCTGCGGTCAACCGCTGGACGTCGTCGTCTCGTGCCGGGAGCGGCGATGGTGTACGACCGCGGGGTGCACGAAGACGATGATCTGCGCGCGTCGCTCCGGGCCGATGCGATGGTGCACGTGGGCCAGGTGGCCGCGGGCGTCGCGCACGAGCTCCGCAACCCGCTGTCGGTGATGGAGACGTCGGTGTTCCTGCTGAGCGAACGGTTCGGCCAGGACCCCGACGCGGCGCGCCACCTGCGGCGCATCACCGAGCAGCTCCGCGTGGCCGGGGCCATCGTGAACGACCTTCTCGACACCGTGCGCGGCACCGCGACGCCCGCGGCGACGGAGGACCTCGACCTGCGACGGGCCGTGCGCGAGGCCGTGTCTTGGGTCGCTCGACCGCCGCACGTCTCCGTGGCGCTCGGGCTGCCTGCGGAGGCGGTGACGGTGCGTGGCGACGCGCGAAAGCTCCGCCAGGTGGTGGTGAACCTGGTGACCAACGCGGTGCACTTCGCCGCCCGCGGCGACGACCCGCGCGTCGACGTGACGCTGTCGCGCGAGGGGTCCGTGGCACGGGTGGTCGTGCGCGATCGCGGACCCGGCATTCCACCGTCGATGCGCGCGCGGCTCTTCGAGCCCTTCGCGACGGCCCGGGAGGGCGGCCTCGGCCTCGGCCTCGCGCTGTCGCGGCAGATCGTCGAGGACCACCGCGGCACCCTCGCCGTCGGCGAGGACGACGCCGGTCCCGGAGCGTGCTTCGTTCTCTCGCTGCCCGTGGAGGCGTAGGTGTCCGCGCCGCGTGAAGCCCAGCTCCTGATCGTCGACGACAACGAGGACCTCGCCGAGAACCTGCGAGAGATCTTCGAGCCCCGGGGGTTTCGCGTGCGCTTCACGCCGAGCGCCGCCGAGGGCCTCGCGTGGGCGCGGTCGGCGGGCTTCGACCTCGCGATGGTCGACGTGAACCTTCCCGACGCGAGCGGCGCCGACCTGCTGCCCGCGCTTCGGAGCGCCTCGCCGCTGGGCGAGGTGGTGCTCATCACGGGGCACGCGACGCTCGACTCGGCGGTGGCGGCGGTGCGCGGCGGTGCGTTCCACTACGTGGTGAAGCCCTTCAAGGTCGACGAGCTCGTCGCGACGGCGGAGGCGGCGCTGAGGCAGGGCGCGCTGCGCCGCGAGCGCGAGGCCCTGTCGCGCAAGCTCGCCGCGTCGGAGCGGCGGTACCGAGACGTCGTCGAGTCGTCGCGGGTGCTCGTCGTGGGCCTGGACGCGCGCGGCATCGTGCACCTCTTCAACCGCCGCGCGGCGGAGCTCACCGGGCTCCCGGCGGAGGAGGCCATCGGACGCCCCGCGCTCGAGGCGCTGATCCAGCCCGAGGCTCGCGACCGGGTGCAGAAGCATGTGCGGCAGACCCTCGCGGGGGCGTCGAGCGGCGAGTTCGAGGCGCCGCTGACGGCGCGCGATGGCCGCACGGTCACGGTGCGCTGGCACGTCGTGGTGGCCGGCGCCGAGGCCGCGCCCGACGAAGAGATCGCCGTCTACGCCGTTGGCACCGACGTGACCGATGGACGCGCGCTCGAGCGACGCGCTGCCGAGGCCGAGGCGCTGGCGCACATGGGCACCCTCGCGGCGGGCCTCGCGCACGAGATCCGCAACCCGCTCAACGCGGCGCTCCTGCAGCTCCACATGCTCGGGCGCGGCCTGGGCAAGGTGACGTCCGACGAGCGCGATCCGCTGCTGGCACGCACGCGCGTCGTCGAGGGCGAGCTGCGGCGCCTCGAGCGGCTCTTGTCGGACTTCCTCGAGCTCGCGCGTCCGCGGCCGATGGCGCGAGAGCCCGTGGCGCTGCAGGAGCTGCTCGACGACGTCGCGTCGTTCCAGGAGCCTGCGGCGGCGGCGGCGGGGGTGGCGCTGGTGCGGTGCATCGACGTCGCGAAGGCCGTGGGGGACCGCGAGCGGCTGAAGCAGGTGTTCCACAACCTCTTGGTGAACGCGCTCGAGGCCACGCCGCAGGGGGGCACGGTGACGCTGACCTGTCGGAGCGTCGACGCGGGAGCCTGCGCCGAGGTCGTCGTGGCGGACACCGGCCGCGGGATCTCCGCGACCACCCGCGAGCGGGTCTTCGAGCCCTTCTTCACGACGAAGGGAGCGGGGACCGGCCTCGGCCTCTCCATCGTGCGGCAGATCGTCGAGCGCCACGGCGGGGCCATCGATCTCGAGAGCGTCGACGGACGGGGCACGAGCGTCACCGTGCGCCTGCGCAGCACGACGGACCCGGAGTAGCGCGCGGCGCGGAGAAAGTTCGCGGCGCTTCGTCTATGGTCCACATCGAACGATGGCGACGCTCTGTCTCACCATGATCGTGCGCGACGAGGAGGCGATGCTGGGCGGCTGCCTCGCCTCCGTCGCCGGCATCGTCGACGAGGTGGTGGTCGTCGACACGGGCAGCCGCGACGGCACCATGGCGATCGCGCGGGCCGCGGGAGCGACGGTGCTCGAAGAGCCGTGGCAGGACGACTTCTCGGCGCCGCGCAACCGCGCCATCGCCGCGAGCCGAGCGGACTGGGTGCTCGTGCTCGACGCCGACGAGCGCCTGACCGACGGGGCACGTTCCGCGCTGCGGCGCGCCCTCGACGCCGACGATTTCGACTGCGGCATGCTGCCCCTCGCGCACGCCAGCCGCCTCGACGCAGCCATCGAAGACGTCGCGCGCGGCGTCGATCGGATCGGCGATGCGGTCCATCTCCCGCGGCTCTTTCGTCGCACGCCGGACCTTCGCTACACGGGCATCGTCCACGAGAACGTCGGTGCGTGGCAGACCGCCGCAGGACGACGGACGAAGCTGCTGCCCGAGGTTCAGGTGGTGCACCTCGGCGCCGTGCCCGACCTGCGGCAGCGGCGCGCGAAGGGGCTCCGCAACGTGCGGCTCCTCGAGCGCGCGCGGGAGCTTCATCCCGACGACGTGACGGTCTACGGGTACCTCGCGCACGAGTTCCTCGAGGCCGGCGAGCGCGACAAGGCGCGAGAGGCAGCGGACCGCGGATGGACCGTGCTTCTCGAAAGCGCTTCGGTCCGGGAGTCCCTCGATACCCGTGGTGCGGCGCCCGCACGTTCGGACACCGCGCGGCTCGTCGAGGTTCCGGTGCTGCGCCTCGCGACGGCCCGAGCGTGGCTCGACGTCGGGGCCGGCGATCTCGCGCGTGCGCGAGAGACCCTCGCCGTCGCGGGGCGCCTCGTGCGGGAGCACCCCGATCTATTCTTTCTCTCGGGGTGCGCGGCGGAGATGGAGGCGCTGCGAGCGGATCGCGCCGACCTTCGACGCGACGCTCTCGGGCGCGCGCTCGACGGCTACGAGCGAGCGCTCGGCTGCGCCGCCGGGGTGTACCTGCAGCGGTTCATCGAGGGCAGCTCCGGGTCCGTCGCCGAGGTGCGAAGAGCCACGATGCTCCTGCTTCTCGGGCGTGCCGACGAGGCGCTCGCAGCGTTCGATGGAGCGCTCGCGGCGCAGGGCAGCGACAGCACGAAGGAGGTCGCACCGACGACCTCGCGGCGCGAGGCGCAGCTCGGAAGGATCGAGGCGTTGATCGCCGTCGGCGACCTGCGTCGAGCGCTCGCCGAGGTGCAGGGCGTGCTCGACGACCGACCCGACGGCTGGACCCTCGCGGCGCTCGCCGCCGAGGCGGCCGGCGGCCTCGACGCGATGGCGCAGTGGATCGCGAAGGCGCAGCAGGTCGTCGACGCGGGCTTCGTCGCCCCGCATCGGCGCGAGCGCTACCACGACGCGCTCGTCGCGCTGGCGCTGCAACTCGGCAAGCCGGCGACGGCTCCGGGCCCCCTCGGCACCGTCGCGCGGATCGTGGCGGGGGACGCCGTTCCGACCGATCCCCCGGCGCGCGGCCTCGAGGATCCGCTGGTGCGCGGCATGGTGCGTCGACTCGTTCGTCACTGGCTTGGCAAGGGTCTCGTCACGCCGGTGGAGCGCCTCGTCGAGGCGCGCGCTGCGCGGGTGCTGCCGGGCATCGTGGAGCTGACGACGAGCGTCGTCGACGAGCTCTCGCGTCCGGCTCGTTAGGTTCCCGGAGCACGGAGCGCCGCGCCGAGGCGCTCGGCCATCCAGTCGGGCACGCGCTCGTCGTCGTCGCAGTTGAGCAGCACGCGCTCGCCGGCCGCGCGGACGTCGTCGTGGGCTCGCAGCACGAGGTCTCCGGCGGTGCTCTCGACGACGGTCTCGGGCGACTGCACCGACGCCGACACGCGCGCGCGCAGCTCGAGGTGATCGCACTCCGCGCGAAGCGTCTTCGCGGCACGCAGGGAGATGTCGACGGCCTCGACGTGCAGCTTCGCGCCGGTCGGCGTGAGCTCGAGGGTGATCTCGAGGGCGCCGGAGCGGCCGCGCACCTCGACGCGCTCGCCGTCGTCGTCGGCCACGACGGTGACCGATCGCCCGGACGCCAGGGACGTGTGTGCGCGCGTGCCGACGAGGGCGGCGATGCGTTCGTGCGAGGGATGGTTGTTCATCGGGGAGGGTCCTTTCTCAGCGGTCGGCGCGGGGCCAGAGCACTTCGTGGGTGAGCGTCGAAAAGGGTGATCGCCGGGTCACGGTTCCGAGGGCAGCGCGGGCGCACCACACCAGGTCGACGATGCCGGCCTCGACGTCGACGTCGACGGTGCGAAGCGCAGGCGCCAACCGAAGCACCGCGTCGCCGAAGCGCGCGGACACCACCGGAACCTCGCCCGGCAGTGCGAAGGCCAGACGCCGTCGGTGCGGGTGGAGGCCTTCGAGGACGAAGCGCTCGTCGCCGTGCATCGTGGCGGCGCACATCCCCGGCGCCGCGGTGTGAAACCATCGGTCGTCGCGCCGCGCGGCGATGTCGTCGAGGGAAGCCGGAGCGACGTGGCCAACGGGGATCCACCCGCGCTGCACCTCGACGAAGCGCGCCGGCGACTCGTCCGTCGGGGCGCCGAAGCCTAACCACGCAGACCGCGGCCACCAGTGCCCAGGGACCGGGAGGAACCCCGCGGCGATCGGCGCCAGGGGCCACCGCGTCGCATCGCCGAGCGCGAGGCGTTCGGCGGTGACGAGGTCCTCGGGGTCCTCGATGTTCGGGAGACGGAGCGTGCCGTGGCCGAGCGACGCAGCGTCGACGACGTAGCCGCAGCCGACGGGGTTTCGTGCGTACGCGAAGCGCGCGGCGATGCTCTCCGGGGTCTCGTAGGGCTCGGGACGGTGCACGTCGGCCGCGGCCGCGTCGGCGCCCCCGAAGGCGCGCTCCCACGCGAGGTCCATCTCGGTGAACGGTGTGGTCTCGCCGAAGGCGAGGGCTCCGTCTCGAGCGCGGCGTGCGCAGCGGTCGCCGATGACGCGAAGGCGTCGCTCGAGGCTCGGTGCAGCGCTTCCGCGCCGGTGTGCGATGACCGCCACGTCGAGGGCGCGAACGGGTCCGTCGAGGCTGTACGCCCGCGCCCGCACGTGCACGTCGGTGCCTGGGCGGGCGACGGCCAACAGGTCTCCGTCGCCGTCGCCGGGTCGGGGGCCAGCCTCGCCCCGGAGGGCTTCCGGTTGGCCGTCGTAGATCGCACCGTCGAAGGCGGGCAGCGCGTAGCGGCGGCGCGTGACGACGTGGAGCACGGCGTTTCCTGCGTCGTCGGCGGTGATCGTGCGGGTCGAAGAGGGGTCCATCAGTCCATGACCTCGCGGTCCCAGAAATCGGCGAAGCCGTCGATGCCGGCGGGACCGACCTCCGGCTCGTGGTCATCGAGGCCAGCCCGCAAGGTGTTGCGTACCAACCACGGCATCAGTGCGCCGACGGCTTTGCCGATGGCCGCGCCAGCGACCTTTCCGATCATCGGGCCGCACTCCGCAGCGACGATGTCGACCACCGCGCCCTTGAGCCCGTCGAACAGGAGCCCGCTCACGCGCGCGGTGGCCCAGGAGACGGCGAACTCCAGCGCGACCTCGGCGACCCGCCCGACCCACACGGACCACGTGTCGCCGGCCGTGACGCCGAGGAAGACGGTGCTCGGGGTCTGCGCGGCGCAGCCGTTCCCGAGCTCCGTGATGGAGCTGCAGACGCCGAAGTTCCGCGGTCCTTCGGCGCCGCCGGCGTTGTAGCGGATCACGGCGATGCTCTCGGACGAGCCGAAGTTGCCCCGGACGTGGCGGGGTCCGTGGATCGCCTTGGACTTGGCGTGGTGACGGTCGTGAAAGGCGCCCGGACGGCCGAGGGGCGAGTCTTCGTTGGTCATCGCGGGAAGGTTCACCGGGGGCGCGACCACGATGCCGACGGCGCGCCGCAGGTGGTGTGTGTGGTTCTTCCCCTCGCACCCCACGCGGAGCACGGGATCGTTCGCCGCAAACACCGAGGTCGATCGACCGTTGGACCACGGGTCGTCGTGGAAGGCCGGCCCCGTCGACCACCACAGCGCCGAGCTCGAATACATGATGCACGGACCGGGCAACGGGCTGCTTCCCGGCCCGAAGTACGAGTGGATCTCGACGACGCTGGTCACCTCGCAGCTCGGTCGGACCGGCTGACACATGGCATCGGTGCGCGGGCGAAACGGGGGGCGTCGGCTCATCGTCGGGGCTCCTTCAAGGCGCCGGACGGACCTCCGCGGGCATCGCGCGAAGCGTCGCGCGGCGCTCCTCGCGGGGGCGCATCCGGTAGCGGAACCGTGATCGCCACGAGACGACCAGAAGTTGCGTGTCGGCGAGGAACCAAAGCCCCGAGACCGACACCCGCGTCGCGAAGCGCTGCGCGCCCACCTCGACGTCGAGGCGGAGTGCGAGCCCCGGGAGCACGAAGCGCCACGCGTCGTCCCCGAGACGCAGCTCCACGCGCTCGTCGCCACGCAACGCACCGATGACGTTGCGAGGAGGGCTCGCGGCCTCGGTGGCGTTGCGCACCACCTCCGCGAACGCCGCGTCCTCGAGCGGCGGGGCGTCCGTGCCGCGTGCGCGCAGGTGATGCTCCACCTGCCACGGAAGCGCCTTGGCGATGGGACCCCAGGCCGCGGGTGTGGGCGTGTCGGACCAGCGCGCGATGCGCTCCGACGGGTCCTCGAGGTTCGGGAGGAGCTGCCCTTCCGCCATCTCCTCGGCGGTGCAGAGCCCGCGTCCGCAGGGGTTGAGCGGGTGGGTGGTGCGGTCGTCGTCGTCGCCGAGGGTGCCGCCGTACGCGCGGTTCCATCCCAGGGTCATCTCGGTGAACGGCTCGGGCTCCGACGGCACCAACACCCCGTCGTTTCGCCGTACCCATCGGCGATCGCCGATGACGTCGATGCAGCGTCGGTGCGCACCCACGGTGAAGCTCGCGACGGTCTGGCGCACGGGCGCCGCGCACCGCGCGCTCCCCAGGACCACGAGATCGCAGCCCTCGTGCTTCGGGCTGTCGTCCGACGGGAACGTCCCGAACGCGGTCTGCACACGGTGATGGAACACCGGCCACTGGCAGGGTGCAGGCGTGAGAGTGCCGGTGGTGCGGTCGACGGCGTAGGTCGCGCGCGCCACGAGCCACGCGCCGAGGCTCTGGGTGTCGAGGGCTCCGGTGAAGAGCCGGGCGTCGAGGGCGGTCTCGTTGTCGAAGCGCATCGCAGGGCCCCCTTCACGTGTTGAGGCGGGCGAAGCCGCCTTCGAGGACGAGGTTTCCGCCGCACGCGTCGTGCACCTCGACGGAGTGCGTGCGCACCTCGACGCGGGCGTGCGCGCCGTTGCGCAGCAGCACCTCGTGGGGTGCGTAGACGCTGACCTGGTGGCGGTCGATGACGAGGCAGCTCTGGCCGACGCGCAGCGTGATGGAGTGCTCCGCCTCGAGCACGATGTCCCTGCCGGCGCGGAGGAGATGGTCCAGCGCGACGTCGACGCGGTCGCAGCCTGGCGCGGGGGCGAGACCGTCCACGTCGCCGACCACGACGGAGCGACGCCCCGCCACCGTCGACTGTCGTCCGACCACGGTCTCGTGGCGATCCGCGAGGGTGGTGAGCACGTCGTCGCCGTCGACGAGCGCGCGCCGCATGCCGTGCACCGTCTCGTCCGCGTCGTGGCCGACGGTGATGCGGTGGTCGTGCGCGACGCGCTCGGTGCGGTCGTGGCCGACGGAGGCCAGGTGATCACCGAGCACGTCCTCGCGCAGGGTGCGCTGCGCGCGGAGATAGACCTCCTCGCGATGCGTCTCGTCGTCGAAGACGAGCTCGTTGTAGCGCCGCGGGTCGTCGAGGCTGGCCGTGCGGATGCCGCTTCGGGAACGATGCCGCGGAAGTTCCTCGGCGTGGGAGTGCTCGCCGTCGTAGATCGCGCCCGCGACCACCGGCCGGTCGGGGTCGCCGCCGATGAACTCCACGGCGACGGCCATGCCTGCGCGCGGAACGAACGTGAAGCCGTAGCCGGCACCGGCCCAGGTCTGCAGTACGGGCACCCAGCAGCTCGACTCGGCGGGCGCCTCGCCACGCTCGTCCCAGTCGAAGCGGACCCTCACGCGACCATGGAACTCGGTGCACGGCGCGCCCGCTTCGGGGCCTTCGACGTGCGCGAGCTCGACGCCCGACACCCGCGGCCAGGGCGTCCGTCGCTGCGGCCGGAAGGGTGTCTCCGTCGACAGGCACTCGACCGTATTGGCGTAGCGATCGGTGGCGTCCTCGGAGGTGTGGTCCGCGGCGAGCACTTCGGGGGCGTGGCCTCGGTGTACGACGGCGATCACCGCCCACGTGGCCGCGTCGCCGTCGCGCTCGACGCGAAGTCGCTGCCCGGCGCCGACGCCCACGACGTTGCTCTCGGCGGTTGCTACCCCAGAGCGCGCGCGGGACCCCTCGACGCGAAGCGAGGCCTGCGCCGCGGCGTCGTCCTGGGCGTACGCGTGCCCGTGGTCGGCGGCGTAGGACCCGAAGGCGAGGCCTCGGGACGTCTCGCGGTGCACCCGACGTCCCGGGCGGGCCCGGCCGGCGTTCGGGTCGAAGCGCGGACGGCTCCAGTCGTGGTCGGCCACGATCGCCGCGGAGAGCGCGGGCGTGCGGCGGAGCTCCCAGCACTGCAGTGACTCGACGGATGCGGTGGCGCCGGGGGCGACGTCGACGGGCACCGCAGCGCCGTCGAGCGAAGGCGTCTGCGGCCACGCGGCGCAGCCGTCGGTGAGCACCAGCACCTCGCCCCGGTCCGCGTCGTGGAGAACGCTCCAGGCGATGCCCTCACGCTCCAGCCAGCGCGCCACGAAGGCCAGGTCGGTCTCCCGGTATTGCACCAGCCGCTCGTGGCGGGGGAGCGCCCGGGTCACGTGCACGTCGACGCGCCCGATGTAGAGCTCGGCGCGGCGCAGCACCTCGGCGACGACCTCCACGGCGGTGCGATCGACGAAGACCCGGCTGTCGACGCGGTCGCCGAGGAGCACGAATTCGGGCTCGAGCACGATGCGCGCGCGGCGGTGCCGATGTGCGACGCCGAGGTCCGTCACCGCGGTGACGACGCCGGAGAACGCTCGCGCATGTCCGCCGCGGGCGATGGACAGCTCGGCGGCGGCGTCGAGGAGGGCATCCGGATCGCGCGACGCGTCGTCGCAGGCGACCTCGAGCGTGAACGAGAACCCCTCGCAGACGGCCTCGCGCCCGTCGAGGCGCACGACCTCCCAGTCGGCGTCGGCGCAGACGGTGAGGGTGAACGTCACCTCGGGAAGCGGCGACGAGAGCGGGTGCGTGTCGGAGAGCGGGGTGGGGCGACGGCTCATGGAACCTCCGACGCCCTCATCGCGACGAGCGCCAGAAAGGTTGCGTCGGGGGTGTAAGCGCAGACCGGGGAGGCGCGTTGTCCGTCCGAGGCCGAAGTCCTCAGGAGCCATCGCCGCCATGAACCTCCCGCATCGCCTCCGGCTCGCACGCCTCGTTCTCGGCCTCGCCGCCCTGGTGCTCTCGCTGTTCGGACAGCTCCGCGCGGCGCATGCCACCGGGCTGCTTCTCCCCACCGAGGGCGCGCTCGGACCGCTGGCGATCCGGTCGCATCGCGTGACCGTCGCGGTGCACGAGCGCATCGCCGAGACCCGCGTCGTGCAGGTCTTCCACAACCAGTCCCCGCGGGTGCTCGAGGGGACCTACGTCTTTCCGTTGCCCCCGGGAGCGTCGGTCTCGGGGTTCGCGATGACCGTCAACGGACGCCGCGTCGAGGGCTCGGTGCTCGAGGCGGGCGAGGCGCGCAGCGTCTACGAGGGCATCGTCGCGCGACTGCGGGACCCTGGCCTCGTCGAGTACGTGGGTGGAAACCTCTTTCGCGCGCGGGTCTTCCCGATCCCTGCGTCGGGCGACCAGACCGTCGAGCTCCGCTTCACGCAGACCCTGGACTACGTGCACGGGACGCTGCACTACCGCTACCCGTTGCGCACCGCGGGCCCGCAGGCGCGCACCCTCGAGGACTTCACGCTCAGCGCCACCCTCGAGTCGTCGGCGCCGATCCGCGCGATCTACTCCCCGACGCACCGGGTCGACACGACGCGGCGGGGCGCGCGGGCCGCCACCGTGGGCTTCGAGCTGGGCGCCGCGGCCCTCGATCGCGACTTCGACCTCTTCTACACCGTCGACGACGCCGAGGTCGGCATGAGCGTGCTCACGCACCGTGACGCCGGCGAGGACGGGTACTTCCTCATGATGCTCGCGCCGCGCAGCGACGCCACGGAGCACGAGGTCATCGGCAAGGACCTGCTCTTCGTCTGCGACACGTCGGGGTCCATGGCGGGGGAGAAGATCCAGCACGCTCGCGAGGCGCTGCGGACCTGGGTGCAGCGGCTGAACCCCGACGACACCTTCAACGTGCTGCGCTTCAGCACCGACGTCGAAGCCCTCGCCGAAGAGCCCATGAATGCCTCGGCGGAGAACCGCGCGCGAGCCGTGCGCTTCATCGACGGCTTCGAGGCGTCCGGCGGCACCGCCATCGCCCCAGCTCTCGCCCAGGCCCTGGCTGCTCCGGTGCGGAGGGGCGCGACCCGCACGGTGGTGTTCCTGACCGACGGCATGCCGACCGTGGGCGAGACCGACACGCGCGCCATCGTGCGGCAGGTCGCCGAGCGCAACGCCGGCCGCGCGCAGATCTTCGCCTTCGGCCTCGGCGACGACGTCAACACGACGTTTCTCGATCTCCTCGCCGAACAGAACCGGGGCTCGGCGGACTACGCCCGGTCCGGCGCCGAGATGGCCTCGCTCCTCGACGGCTTCTACGACCGCATCGCGTACCCGATGATGGCCGACCTGCGCCTCGCTCTCCGCGGCGCCGACGCCTACGACGTGTATCCGCGGGACCTCGGAACGCTCCACCGCGGCGGACAGCTCGTGGTGACCGGGCGCTACCGAACGCCGGGCGCGTCGACCATCGCGCTGAGTGCACGCGTCGCCGGACAGGACAGCGCCCGCACCTTCGAGTGGCCGGCGGAGCTTCCGGAGCACGACGCGAGCAACGAGTTCATCCCGCGCGTGTGGGCCGCGCGGAAGACCGGTTACCTGCTCGACGAGATCCGCCTCCACGGCGAGAACCCCGAGCTTCGCGACAGCGTGGTGCGCCTCGCGCGGCGCTTTGGCATCGTCACGCCGTACACGAGCTATCTCGTGACCGAGGAGTCACCGGTCGTGGCCGACGGCGACGAGCGGTTCCGGCAGCCCCCGCCCCCGCCCCCGACGGTCTCGATCAACTCGGCGCCGCGGGAGCCTGCCTCGACGACCGCCGCCCCGCCGGCGGCGCACCGCGACGACTTTCGGGCGTTCCAGTCGCTGGGCGGCGCTGCACCCTCGATGGCTGCCGGACGACCCTCGTTCGACATGGCGGTTTCGGCCCCGGTCCCTGGGCCGGTCGACGCCACCGGGGACGCCGGGCGCCGGGTCGCGAGCCGCCTGCGTGACCTTCGCGAGGCCGAGCGCGACGACGTCGGGGCCGCAGGAACCCGCTTCGTGGCAGGCCGTTCGCTCACGCAGCACGGCGGGGTGTGGACCGAGGAGGGGCTGTCCGCGAGCGCTCGGGTGCTGCACGTCCGCGCGCTCTCGCGGAGCTGGTTCACGCTGCTGCGTCTGCGCCCGTCGCTCCGGGACCTCCTCGCCGTCGGGCACGCGATGCGCTTCTCGCTCGACCCCGGCCGCGTGGTCGAGGTGACCGAAGGCGGCGACGACCCCCCGGACGACGCCGTCGCCGCGTTTCTTCGCTGAACCGCACATCGAGAATCACCAGCACGGAGGGTCGTGTCCATGAAGGCTGCGCTGCAGACAGGTATCTTCTCGCTCACGCTTTTCGGCGTCCCCACGGCCGCCGGCGCGGTGGAGATCTACGCCACGACGGACTCTCCTCCGCCGGTGGTGATCGTGCGGCCGGTGACGGTGTGGACGCCGCCGATCTGGTCGCCGCCGCACCTCGTGCCGGTGCTGCCGCCGCCCACGGACCCCGTGCCACCGCTCGAGCCTCCGACGCATCCGCAGCCCGAGGAGCGCCGTGACCCGCGGGCGTCGGTGTTCGTCGGAGCGGGCTACGGCGGGATGAGCAGCGCCCGAGGCACCGCCGGCACCTGGCGTCTCCACCTGGGACTCGGCCTCGGGGCCACGGAGATCGGCCTGCGCGCCGACGTCGCCAACCGTGCGATGGACCAGCTCTCGGACCACGCCGGCACGGCCTGGCGCGTCGGCGCCGAGGTCGCCCATCGGTTCCTCGAGGGGGCCACGGTACGACCGGTGATCGCCGGAAGTTTCGACCGCTGGCAGTTCGAGCCCGACGGTGCCCCGAGCGCGGGTGCGTTCGGGGCGGGCGCCCGGCTCGGCGTCGAGGTGCACTACCACGTGGGCAGCGGCGCGGCGCTCGTGTTCGGCGCCGACGCCGGCTACCACCGCATCCTCGCGAGCATCGACCAGGCCGACGTCGCCAAGGACATCTTTACCTTCGGCGCCACCCTCGACCTCCGGCTGTGAGCCGACGGGCGCCCTCGGATACAGTGGGCGCATGAGACTTTGCGTGTTCTGCGGCTCCGCTCCAGGTCACTCCGCGGCGTACGCCGCCGCGGCGACGGCGCTGGGGACGCTGCTGGCCCAGCGCGGCATCGGGCTGGTCTACGGCGGCGGCAACGTCGGACTCATGGGCATCGTCGCGGACGCGGCGCTCGCGGCGGGGGGAGAGGTGATCGGCGTGATCCCGCGGGCGCTAGCCGATCGCGAGCTGGCGCACCCGGGGCTCACGGAGCTCATCGCGGTGGACACCATGCACGTGCGCAAGCAGCGCATGCACGCCCTCTCGGACGGCTTCATCGCGTTGCCGGGAGGTTACGGAACGCTCGACGAGCTGTTCGAGGCCCTCACCTGGTCGCAGCTAGGAATGCACCGCAAGCCGTGCGGACTCCTGGACGTCGAAGGCTTCTGGGCGCCGCTCCGAACGTTCGTGGCGCACCAGCATCGCGAGGGCTTCCTGCGTCCGGAGCACGCGGCGATGCTGCTGTGGGCCGACGACGCGGCCTCGATGCTCGACGCCTTCGCGGCCTACGCGGCGCCGGCCGTTCCGAAGTGGACCGGGCCCGAGATCGGGTGACCGCAGGGCAACGCGACGGCGGTCACTCCGCGGCCCAGAGGGCGGCGAGGGGGGTGCCGCCGGTCATCGTCCAATGTTGGACGCGGCGCCAGCCCATGAGCACGCGACGACCGTCGGTGAGGCGGTAGACGCGGGTCCCGGCGGGGGGCGACGCGTCGCCATCGAGCAAAGAGAGACCCGGTGCCGGGGCGGCGAGGAGCTCGAAGCGCATCGGCTCGAAGACCTCGTCGCGCCAGCCGAGCACCGCCGGCGCGCCTCGGGCGTCGGCGAGGGCCGCGCCGCGCGCGAGCTCCACGATGGCCCGTCGCTCGCGAGGGACCTGCCAGCCCCAGAACGCGCCCGCGGGGTCATCGGGGGTCAGCGCGAGCTCCGTGGCGCTCCCTTGGAGGAAGTGCGAGGCCATCCACGCCGTCAGGGCCAACGAGAGGAGCAGCGCTCCGAGCATCGCTCGGGCAGGCCGGGTGTTCGCCCAGGCGGCGCACCACATCGCCCACGGAGCGACGACGACGAAGCCCGCGACGTCGCGCTCGCCACCCGCCATGAGCGGCAGGAGGAGGAGCGCTGCGCCGAGCTGGAGCGCCGCGAAGCGACCGAGCGCGTCGGACGCGACGCGACGCACGGAGAGCGCGACGAGGAGCACCGTGGCCGCCACGGCGAGGGCTTCGACGAACGCCGACGCGCCGGTGAAGGAGCGCAGCGTGGTCACGCCGCTGAGCGCACCGAAGGCGCTCGCGAGCGCGGCGCCACGCGGAGCATGAAGCTGCAGACCCGGCGAGAAGTGCAGGGCCAGCCCCGCGTGTGCAGCCCCCGCGAGGAGCGCCGCCCATCCCTCCCGGCGATAGAGCACCACGCGCTGGGCGGGCAGGGCGGTCCACGCGGCACACGCGATGAACGGGACGACGGCGAACGGCGAGAAGTGCACCGCGAGGGCCGTGATCTGCGCGGCGACCGCCATGCCCACGGCGTTGCGGGTGCGCACAGCCCGAAACCACGCCAGCGGCCCCAATGCGGCCAGGGCCAAGGAGACCGCCGCGGGCGACGCCGCCGTGCGGGACCACACGAAGCTCCACGGATGCAGCAGCAGCACCGTGGCGAGCACGATGGCGAGGCGCCGCCGGACGAGGAGCGCTGCGCCGAGGGTTCCCAAGGCGAGCAGCGAGGTCACGGCGAGGCGCGCAGCGGCGATGCCAGGGCCGACGACAGCGAAGAGCGCGCCGAGGAACGCGGTGAACGCGCGATCGCCGAGGGAGAGCGCGGCGGGGGCGTGTGGGTCGTGGAGCGCGCGCAGCGCGGCGGCCGTCTCGGGGCCCCACGGGTTTGGAATCGAGGCGATCCACGGGAGCCGCAGCGCGAAGCCCGCGGCGACGAGGATCACCAGGGCTGGCGACCAAGACGGAACGTCCGGCGGCGGCACGACGTCCGCGAGGCCCGATGTGAGCCGCTGGAGCAGCACGAAGCGCCACGCCCGCCGTGGGCGGACCGGGGCGTCCACGGACGTCGAGGTAGCCACAGGATCCAGCATCGGACGAAACCCGCGTGGCCGTGAGGGGAAATCCTCATCGGCAGGCAGATTCCCGCTACGGAATCGTCGTCGGCGCCAGCTCCGAAGGGTCGAGCGGGGTAACCTCGGCGAGGCCGGACGCGCGGGTGAAGCGCATCGCGTGCTCGAAGCCCTCGACGGCCGCGCTGGGGTCGATCCGCGCGAGGTCCAGCGCCTCGAAGGACGGCCGGTCGAAGCCAACGCTCAGCACCGGCACGAACGCCGAACGACCGGTGGCGGGGTCGACGCGCTCGTCGGCGACGTGAACGAAGACCGCAGGCACCGGAAGCAACGCGAAGGTCTCGCGCGCCACCCGGAGCGCCGCGCTGCAGACGTGGTCCTGGTAGAGCTCGGCTCGGCGCGTGCGGGCCATCGCACGGCGGGACAGCCCGCCGCGCGCGGTCAACGAGAGCTGCTGCGCCGGGATCACCGCGGCGTCATGCGCGAGGATCCACGCCTCGACGCACCAGTCGTGGGTGATGGAGACGCGCACCGCGCTTCCGAGCTCCTGGAGGCGCGCGTAGGGACCCAGGTACTGCAGCACCGCGTCGCAGGCTTGGACGTTTCCATCGAGCACGCCGTGGGCGACCTGGCCGAGCCACACCCGCCGCGCACGTTCCTGCTGTGCCGCAGCGTCGCCCGGTGGCGCGGCCGCGGGAGGCGTCGACGCGGCCACGGCGCGCCAGTCCCACGTCGGTCCGCCGGTGTGGTGGAGCGTCACCAGCGCCCGAAGGTGCTCTTCGAAGCGAGCGACCTCGGCCGCGGCGTCGGGTGCGGGGGCGGAGGTGCGCGGTGTCGTCGCCTTCGGTGC
>CAIMWA010000245.1 GCA_903845045.1 uncultured delta proteobacterium
CGGCGGTCTCCGTGGGCGAGTGTTCGGGCTGCGGCGTCACCCGCGCCTCGTGGTCCACCGCCGAGAGCCGCGCGGTGGCCGCCTGCGTCGCGGCGGGGTGCGCGGGAACCTGCAGCACGTCGGCGTCGGCGGGCGACTCCTGCGAGTTCAACGGCAGCATCAACGGCTACCGCTGCTGGTCGACGTGCGTGTGCCCGGGCACCCTCGTGTGCCCCGCCGGCTACGGCAATTGCGACGGGAGCACCACCAACGGCTGCGAGGCCAACCTCGGCGACAACGCGTCGAACTGCGGCGCCTGCGGCCGCGCGTGCGGCAGCACCGAGGCGTGCCTCGGCGGGGCCTGCGTCCCGGCGTGCGCGACGGACACGAGCACGGCGACCATCACGTGCCCGTACGCCTGCGTCCGCAACACACCGCCTTCGACGGCGCGCTCCTTCCCCGCCGCCTGCAAGGACCTCGCGGCGGGCTCGCCGAGCGGCACCTACGCCGTGTACCCGAACGGCTCCGGCAGCCCGTCGGTCAACGTGTACTGCGACATGACCACCGACGGCGGCGGCTGGACCCTCGTGGCGTACGGACAGAACGCGTTGATCACCGGTCCGCTCACCGTCGCCGACGGGACCTACGCTCCCGGAACGCGTACGGGATCGGCGAACATCGCGGCGCTGCCGTTCTTCCGGGGCGGCGCGCAGGCGGCGTTCTCGTGGCACGACACCGCGTATCCGACGGGCGACATGGGCAGCTACCAGCGTGCGGTCACCTGGTGCATCCCCGAGCCATCGCTGCAGACCGCGGACCCGTCCCCGGTGGGCGTGGGCAACGAATGCGCGAACACCGCCCAGTGGGTCCCGGTGTCGGTCACCTGCGCCGTCGGCACCTGCAACCTGCCGCCGGTGATGTACACGCACCGGCACAGCCTCGGCGCCTGCTACGCGTACTCGTACGGGCTCGCGCTGAGCGATGGCAACCCGCAGTGCGACTGGACCATCGACGGCCAGGGCTTCCGCGCCGTGTACCTCGGGATGTCGTCGCGCAACGCCACGAACACCAACGGCATCGTCTCCAACCCCGGCGGCGACTCGAACTGGGACGTCCCGCACACCCTCGCGATGTGGATCCGGTAGAACCTGCGCTGCCCCAGCGGGCGCTCCGAGACTCTTGATGCAATGTCTGCGCTCCGCGAGGGTGGACCAGACATGAAACTTCGCACTGGAATCTTGTGGATACCCGTGGGGTTGGCGTTCGTCGCCGGCTGTGCCGACGGGCTTTCCGTCGTCGGAGGGCCCGACGCGGCCGTGTCGGCGATGGATCGTCCGGTCGTGGACGTCGCGACGATGGACACGCCGGACGTGCCGTTCCGCTGCACCACGGATGCGTCGTGCGCGGGCAACGCGGGCGGCGCCGTGTGCGACACCACGAGCGGGCGCTGTGTCGAGTGCCTGGCGACGGCGGACACCTGCCCCGCGGGGGCGTACTGCGTGGCCGCGACGAACCGCTGCGCGCCGGGATGCCGCAACGACGACGGCTGCGCGCCGGGCGTCGGCGATGCGGGCGTGGGCTCCGACGCGGCGTCCGGTGCCGACGGCGGCGGTCCAGCCGGTCGTCATTGCAACGTCGCGACGCGCGCCTGCCTCGAGTGCCTCACCGATGACCACTGCCCGTCGGGCACGCTCTGCGTGGGCAACGCGTGCGTGGTCGGCTGCAGCGCCACGCACGCCTGCCCCTCGGGCCAGACGTGCTGCGGTGCCGCGTGCGTCGACGTGCAGTCGAACACCGCGAACTGCGGCGCCTGCGGAACCACGTGCACGCTGACGAACGCGGCGCCGGCCTGCTCGAGCGGCGCGTGCGCCGTGGCGACGTGCGTCGCCCCGTACGGCAACTGCGACGGCAACGCGGCCAACGGCTGCGAGGTCGACACGTCGAGCTCCGTCGCGAACTGCGGCGCGTGCGGCATGGCGTGCTTGGCGCGCGCTGGCAGCGACGTGAGCTGCGTGGCCGGGTCCTGCACCTACGTGTGCAGCACCGGCCGCGCCGACTGCGACGGCAACCCCGCCAACGGCTGCGAGGTCGACCTGTCGACGAACGCGGCGAACTGCGGACACTGCGGGAGCGTGTGCAGCTACCCGAACGCGGCGGGCGTGTGCTCCTCCGGCGGGTGCTCCATCGGGACCTGCACCACGGGCTTCGGCAACTGCGACGGCGTCGACGGCAACGGCTGCGAGACCGACCTTCGCAACAGCCCGACGCACTGCGGCGCCTGCGCGACGGTCTGCGCGACGCGCAGCAACGCCAACACCGCGTGCTCGTCTTCGCTGTGCACCAGCACCTGCGCCATCGGCTTCGGCGACTGCGACGGCAACGCGGCCAACGGCTGCGAGGCCGACCTTCGCATCACGGCGGCGAACTGCAGCGCGTGCGGCATGGTGTGCCCGGCGCGCGCGAACGCGGTCCCGGGGTGCTCGGCGTCCATCTGCTCGTTCACGTGCAACGCCGGCTTCGGCAACTGCAACGGCAGCGCCACCGACGGCTGCGAGGTGAACCTCCTGACCAGCGCCACGAACTGCGGCGCGTGCGGCGCCATGTGCCCGACCGGAGCGACCTGCGCCGGTGGCGCCTGCCTGGCCGCTCCGAGCTGCACCGACGGCATCCAGAACGGCACCGAGAGCGACGTCGACTGCGGCGGCTCGTGTCCGCACTGCGGCACCGGCTTCGCGTGCAACACCGCCCTCGACTGCAGCAGCGGCAGCTGCTCCGTCGGGTCGTGCACGGTCCCGATGTGCAGCAGCTGCTTCGACGCCGTTCGCGACGGCAGCGAGAGCGACGTCGACTGCGGCGGCTCGGGCTGCGACGCCCGCTGCGCCTTCGGGCACACGTGCGTGCTGGCTTCGGACTGCCTCAGCGGCACGTGCACCGCCGGGCACTGCGCGGGCACGGACCCGACGGCGAACGGCAACTCCGGCGGCGGCGGCGGCGGTCAGACCATGGACTGGGCGGCCGGCGGCGGCGGCGGTGGCTACGGCACCGCGGGCGTCGTGGGGCACGACAACGTCTACGCGTCTTCCTCACGCGGCGGCACCCTGGGCGCCACCTCCGGCGTCGCGTCGCTGGCGCGGCTGTACTTCGGATCGGGCGGCGGCGGCGGCGGCGACGACTACCGCGACCCGAGCTGGGAAGGCCACGCAGGCGGTCCGGGCGGCGGCATCATCTACGTGTCCGCGGCGAGCTTCTCGGTCACCGGCGCCGTGCTCGCGGGCGGCAACGACGGCTCGTGCCCCGGGAACGCGGCGTGCGAGCCCGGCGGCGGCTTTGACGGCGGCGGCGGCGGCGGCGGCGCCGGCGGCAGCATCTTCGTCAGCGCTGCGACGCTCACCGCGGGCAGCTCGCTCCTTCGCGCTCCGGGCGGGCAGGGCGGCTGGGTCGACACCGTCGGCTTGGGCGGCGGCGGCGGCCTCGGTCGCATCGCCTTCTATGGCACGACGATCACCGGCACCGCGGCGCCCGCTGCGTTCGCGGGCACGACGCTCGGCGGCACCGGCACCGGCACCGACGGCGCGGCAAACATCGGCGTCGCGACGAACCTCAACACCGCGATCATCGCGTCGGGTCGCACGGCGCCCGACGGCGAGGCGTTCCCGGTGACCGCGCTCGGCGCGAACACCATCACCATCGGCGGCGCAGGCACGGGCGGAACGGCGGCGGCGAGCGTGTCGACGTCGATCCACAGCGGCGACACCGTGCTGGTGATCAACCTTCGCGGCACGCCGACCAGCAACGCCAACGTCGGGGCCTACGAGCTCGCCACGGTCACCGGCGTCTCGGGGTCCGTGGTCACGGTGAGCTCCCTCGCGAACACCTACGGAGCCGGCGGCAACGCCAACCTCGCGGGGCAGACGGTGATGCTCCAGCGCGTTCCCAACTACACCACGGTGTCGATCTCCGGGCGGCTCACGGGGAACGCGTTCAACGGCAGCGTCGGCGGCGTCGTGGCGTTCCGCGCGAGCGGGGCGGTGACGGTGTCGGGCAGCATCGACGTCACGGGCCTCGGCTACCGCGGCGGCGCGGGCGGACGGCAGTGCGACAACTGCGGCCGCCAGGGCGAGTCGTTCTCCGGCCGCGGGACGAAGGTCTGCCAGACCGGTCCGATCTGAACGTCCGCGTGCCCTGCGTCGACGTCCGGAGCACCTCCGAGACGTGGGCGCAGGGCCCCCTTCGCCGCCGCCATCTGCGCGCCGGTAATCCGGTACACTCGCGGGCTCCCTCCTCCCCATGGCCGACCACGTCCTCGACGACACCCTCGCCGGAGCGCCACCGAGCGCCGCATCGCGGCGCGTGACCCGGGAGGACGCCGCGGCGGCTCCCGAGCTCGCGCCAGGAACGCGCATCGGCGGGCGCTACGAGGTGCTCCGCCGCCTCGGCGCAGGTGGCATGGGTGTCGTGTACGAGGCCGAGCACCTGGCGTTGCGGCGGCGCGTGGCCGTGAAGGTCCTGCACGGCGAGGCCGGCCTCGAGCCGTCGGTGGTGGAGCGGTTTCTCCGCGAGGCGCGGGCGGTCAGCGCGGTGCGGCACCGCAACGTCGTCGAGGTCACGGACTTCGGCGCCGACGACGGCCATCCGTGGCTCGTGATGGAACTCCTCGACGGCGAGTCCCTCGCTGCGCGCATCGCCCGGGCTCCGCGCTGCGACGTCGCCGACGCGCTCCGCATCCTCGATCCGATCCTCCGGGCGCTGCACCACGCGCACGTCTGCGGCTTCGTGCACCGCGACGTGAAGCCCGACAACGTGTTCCTCGCGCGGGAGCACGGCGTGGGCGACGACGTGCCGAAGCTCCTCGATTTCGGCATCGCAAAGAACGTCGAGAGCGGCGAGAAGTTCACCGCCACCGGCGCGATGATCGGCACGCCCGCGTACATGGCGCCGGAGCAGATCACGCACGCGTTTCCGGTCACCCCGGCCACCGATCAGTTCGCCGTCGGCGTGATGCTCTACGAGATGCTTTCAGCGAGCCTGCCGCACGTCAGCGATTCGCTCCACGCGATGCTCTTCGCCCGGGCGCAGGTCGCGGCGCCGCCCCTGTCGCAGCTCCGGCCGGACCTCCCGACGGCGCTCGTCGATGCGGTGATGCGCGCGCTCGCGACGAATCCGAGCGATCGCTTCCCGGACCTCGAGGCGATGCGACGCGCCCTGCTCGCGGCGGCGCCGGCTGCTTCCCTCGCGGGCGACGCGGACGCGGTCGTGGAGCCGGCGGCGCGCCCTTCCGAGACCGCCGTCGCGCCCTCGCGCAGACCGTCCTGGCGTTGGTTGGCGGTCGCTGCGGCGGTCGTCCTGACGCTGGCGGCGCTCTCGGCGGTGCGTGTCCGCGGGCATCGACGCGAGGCAGCAGCGATCGCGCCGACACCCGTCGCAGCGCCCTTCGTCGCCCCTCCTGCGGTGGCGACGGTCGCGGTCGAGGCGCCCCCGAGCTCGCCGGCACCGACACCCGTCGTCGCGGCTCCGGTGGCCCTTGCTCCGGCGATCGTCGGCGAGCGGGCAGCGTCCGAGCGCCCACGACGAACGCGCGCGGCGTCTCCGTCGTCGCACGGGCGCCTGCGCATCGACGCCCGAAACCCCCTCGCGCCCTGAGAAGGAGACGACGACCGTGGGTGCTCGCTCCACATCGCTCCTCGCTGCCGTCGTCGTGATGAGCCTCGGCGCCGCGGCGTCGGCGCAGTCGGTCTCCGCGCGGGAGCACTTCGATCGCGGCGTGCAGCTCACCCGCGACGGCGACCTGCGCGGCGCGCTCCTCGAGTTCCGCGCGGCCTACGACGGATCGCAGAACCCCGAGGTGCTCTTCAACCTGGCAGCGACGCACGAGGCGCTCAACGAGTACGTCGAGGCGCGGGACGACGTGGAGCGGTACCAGCGCCTCGCTCCGCCGCGGGCCGTCGCCCGTCACCGTGCCGAGATCGTCGAGGCCCTCGCGCGCCTCACCGCGCGCATCGGCACCGTCGACGTTCGTCTCGAGGGCGACGATGCGACGCTCGACGTCGACGTCGACGGCGTCGTGCGCCGCGCGTGGCGCGACGGCCTCGTGCTCTCGGCGGGCCACCACCGAGCGACGGTGTCGGCGCCGGGACGCGAGACGTTCCACGCCGAGTTCGACGTGCTCGGCGGCGAGCGCGTGGTGTTGTCGCCGACGCTTCCACGAGCGCACGCCGGCCTCTGGGTGCAGTGCAACCTCGGCGGCGCCGTGGTGCGCGTCGACGGGCACGACGTGGCGACGACCCCCGTCGAAGGCCCCATCACCGTCGACGAGGGCCGGCACGAGGTGCTCGTCGTGCACCCTGGCTACGAGACGTACCGCACCGAGGTCGTCGCCGCCGTCGCGGGCGCGCACGTCGAGGCCTCGCTCCGCTGGGCCGAGCCCGTCTCCGAGGACGTCGGATCGCACCTGGTCCTCCGCGCGAGCGAGCCCGGCGTCCACGCGACGCTCGACGGTCACCGGGTGCCCGTCGACGGCAGCGTGGCGGTGCCGCCCGGGCAGCACGCGCTGCGCGTCGAGCGCGAGGATTTCCTCCCGGTCACCCGCACCGTCGACCTTCCCGCGGGGCGCCGTACGCGCCTCGACCTTCGCCTCGAACCCACGCCCACCCATCGCGCCGCGGTGCTCGGCCGCGGTCGCTCGCTGCGCCTGCTCGGAGCGATCGCGCTCGGCATCGGCGGTCCGATGCTCGTCGGCGGGGCGGTGGGCCTCGGCTTCACCGCGTCGAGCTACGTCGACGCGCAGGGACAGATCGATCAGCTCACCATCGCGCGCGCCGCATGCGGCACCACCGGCACCTGCGGGAACTTCGCGGCGACGGCCGGCGCCCGCATCGACAACGTCCTCATTCCGCAGTCCAACGCCGCCACCGTGGGCATGGCGGCGACGAGCGTCGTCGCGGGGCTCGGCGTCGCGGGCGCCATCGTCGGCATCGTGGGTCTGCTGAACGCGCCGCCGTCGGATCGCTTCGAGCGTGCGCCGACGTGGTTCCTCGGCGCCGGACCGACCGGGGCGTCGTTCTCCGCGCTGTTCTGACGATCAGGGGAACGGCGCGACGAGGGCGCGGGCCTGGGCCGTGCTGGCCGCGCAGCCGTCGACGAGCTGCGGTCGAATGGTCCCGCCGAGCGCGCAGTGCGCGCCGTCCACGGAGAAACGGATGCGTCCCACCCCGCCGGCGCCGCCGAAGCTCGACGCGGCAGAGCCCGGCACGCTGCCGCCGGCGCCGCCCATCGCGTCGACCGTTCCCGAGAGCGCGAGCACGGGCGCGCCCAGGTGGATGACCCCGCCCGATCCGCCGCCGCCGGACCCCGACTGGATCCCCGAAGCGAGCGTCGCACCGTTGCCACCACGCCCGCCGGTCGCGAGCACCGACCCCGTCGCCGACACGGTGACGCGCGTCGCGCTCACGAGGCGCACGGCCCCGCCGCCGCCGCCGCCGCCGCCGCCGCCGATGGCGCCCGCTGCATTACACGTTCCGGTATTCATCGCGTCCGGGGCGCCGCCGCTGCCGCCGCCGGAACCGGGACGGAAGACCGTCGCGACCGCGTTGTCCGCCGCCGCCGCGGAGCCGATGGCGCCACCGCCACCACCCCCGGCGAAGGAGCAAGCGCAGGCCGTCACGAACCCGCCGTGCGCCGCGCCGGGGCTCGCGTAGTAGGCTCCGTAGAGGGCGCCGTCGCCCGCGTGACCGCCTCCGCCCGGTGGAGTCCCAGGGTCCGTACCGCCGCCGCCGCCGGCGCTGCAGAAGGTGCAGCCGGCGCCGCCGTTGCCACCCGCGCCGCCTCCCCAGCCACCTCCACCGCCGCCGGCGCCGCGCTCGCGCGGATCGGCTCCGGACGCCCCGCCGAAGCCGCCGCCGGTGCCTTCGCCCTCCGCGGCGCCCGCGCCGTCGCCACCCGCGAGCCCGGTGCCACCGCCTCCAGGCTGCGCCACCACCGTGGCGACGCCGTCGGCGCCGTCCACCGCGGTGCCGGTGCCGCCGCCGCCGCCGTTTCCGCCGCGACACGTCGTCGTGTTCGCAGGACCGCCGTCGCCGCCGCGCCCTCCGCTGACATCGATGGTGCCGTCGATGACGATGGCGCCGCGCGCATAGATCTCGAGCATGCCCGCGCCGGACACGGTCACGCGCACCCCTGCGGGAACGTGCACGGAGGCGAAGCGATAGACGCCCGATGAAAGCGTCGTCGACGTCGTCGGCGTGAAGTCCGCCGTGGCACCGTTCGCAGTGAACGCCGACGCGACGCACGCGCTCCCCACGCACACCCGGTCGCCGGCGCAGCGGTTGCCGCACGCCCCGCAGTTCTCGACGTCGACGCGAAGGTCCACCTCGCAGCCAGTCGCCGAGAGGTGGTCGCAGTCGGCGAAGCCCGAGATGCAGGTGCGGCCGCACGCGCCCGAGGTGCACGCCGCCGTCGCGTTGGGCCCCGCCGTGCACGCGGCTCCGCACGCGCCGCAGTCGGCGAGCGACGTGAGCGTGTCGACCTCGCAGCCGTTGGTGACGTCGTGGTCGCAGTCCGCGCGGCCGCTGGCGCAGACGGTGTATCCGCAGGTCCCACCGGTGCACGCGGTGCCCATGGCGCCCCGCGCCGATGTGCCGAGGTCCGGGCATGCGTTGCCACAGCGACCGCAGTTCGCGAGCGACGTGCGGACGTCCGTCTCGCAGCCGTCGCTCGCGACGGCGTTGCAGTCGTCGAAGCCGGCGCCGCACGCCGCGCGACCGCAGACCCCGGCGACGCAGACCGCGCCGGTGGCGTTCACCGGCGTGTTGCAGAGCGCGCCGCAGGCCCCGCAGCTCGACGGGTCCGTGAGCAGCGACGTCTCGCAGCCGTTGGCGCGGTAGCCGTCGCAGTCCGCGAAGCCCGTGATGCATGCGCCCAGCGCACACGTTCCCTCGAGGCACGTGCCCGCGGCGTGCATGTAGAAGCAATCCGCGGCCGAGCGACACTGCTGCACGACGTCGGGGCGCGGCGTGTCGGTCGGGGCGTCCGCGACGCCGCCATCGAAAGCATCCAACGCGACGACGTCGCGGCCCGGCAGGTCCAAGCCCGTGACGTCCGCCGCAAGCACGTCGAGCGTCTGGACGTCGAGCGTCTGCGCGTCCATGTCCGCGTCACGTTCGCCGGCGTCCGATCGCAGGGCGTCGACGTCCACCGCATCGCCCCCAGGCACGTCCGTCGCAGCGTCCACCGTCGGGACGTCGTCGGTCCCCGCGTCCCGCGGGGCGGTCGCCTGCTGGCTCGCCGTCACCGGCGTCGCGCAGAGCCCCTCGGGGCGGTTGCACGTGCCTGCGCCGAGGCTCGCGCACGCGCCATCGCCGTCGCAGGTCCACCAGCACGTCGCCGCCGCGCACACCGCTCGCGCGGGACAGCTCTGGTCCGTCGCGCAAAGGGCGGGCGCGCCCGGCGCCGAGCACACGCGCTTCCGCGGGTCGTCGGACGGTGCGCAGACCTGCCCGGTCACGCAGTCGCGGTCGCTGCGGCACTGCACGCGGCACTGCGCCGCGGCGCACACCAGCGGGTTCGCGCAGTCGTCGTTGAACTGGCAATTCTGACCGAGCGCGCGCTGGTTCGAGCAGCCGACGCACAGCGCGAGCAACGCGAGCGCCCGCGCCGCCGAGACGGGGGAGGTCCACCACATGCGGCGAGTATCGCCCGAGGCGAGGCCGGCGCGGCGCGACATTCGATCGGTTTGCGGATCCCGGCGCCGGCGTCGCGCGCCGACCGTCGGTGCGGTACACGTCGAAGACCTCCATGGCCAAGACGCAGCACTGGTTGATCAAGAGCGAGCCGTCGGTCTACGCGTACGCGCAGCTCGAGCACGACGGCAGCACGCGGTGGGACGGCGTGCGCAACTTCGAGGCCCGCAACAACCTCCGCGCCATGCGCGAGGGCGACCTCTGCCTCTACTACCACTCCAACGAAGGCAAGGCCGTCGTCGGCGTCGCTCGCGTCGCGCGCGCTGCCTACCAGGACCCGACCTCCGAAGAGGACTGGTCCTGCGTCGACGTCGCGCCGCTGAAGGCCTTCACGGAGCCCGTCACCCTCGACGCCATCCGCGCCCGCAAGGGCTTCGCGAACCTCGAGATGCTCCGCCGCAACCGGCTCTCGGTGACCCACGTCACCGCGGCGGAGTTCAAGACCTTCCTGGCGATGGGAAAGACCGAGCTCTAGGCGCCGAGCAGGCCGAAGCGGGCGAGGGCCTTGATGGCGATGCCGATGAGGCTCTCGCCGGCGATGATGCCCGAGCTCACCGGCACGGTGTAGCGCTCGGCGAGCTTCGGTCGCCAACGCTCCAGCCCCAGCGCGATCACCGCGCCGAGGAACATCGCCAGCGAGTTCGAGAACTGCAGCGTGAAGGCGAGCCCGAAGCCCACCGCCGACGGAAAGAACGGGCGCACCTTGGCCGGCAGCGCGCGCTCGACCAGCACCATCACGATGCCCAGCGTGGCGCCCGCGGCCAGCAGCGTCCGAGCGGTCGGGTCGAGGTGCGACAGGCCGCCGCTCAGCACCCGCGCCACCGCCTCCCACGAGATCGCCGCCGGGGCGGGCACCGCTGGCGTTCCGATGACCGTGTAGTCGGGCACGAGCAGCCGGAACGCGGGCACCACGAAGACGCTCCCGGCGAGCACGCCGAAGAACTGCGCGATGAACTGCTGCCGCGGCTTGGCGCCGAGCAGGTGGCCCGACTTGAGGTCCGTGAGCATGTCCGCCGAGTGGATGGCGACGCCGCCGCTCATCGAGGCGCACATGAGGTTCGTGGTGATGCTGCCCGGCGCGAGCACGCCGAAGACGAGTTGCGTGATCTTGCCCAGAGCGCCCGTCGGCGTGGTGTCGGTCTCGCCCGTCGCGCGGCACGCCACGATGGCGATGAAGAAGCTGAGCACCACGCACAGCACGCTCATCCACCACGCGATGTGGAAGAAATGTGCCGCGAAGAACATCACGATGGGCGTCAGCACGGCGACGCCGCCGACGAACCACTGCGTCGGAACCTCGACCGCCGCCATGGGGTCGTCGGTGGCCGCCGCGCGCCGCGAGAACATCGTGCCAAGGCCCGAGAACGCCCGCGCGATCTGGCGCCACGAGAACGCGAACGACAGCAGCCCCGACGTGAGCAGCAGCGGCGATCCGAACCACACCGTCCACTGCGCGATGAGGCGGTACTTGACCTCGGCGATGGCGTGCACGTCGACGCCGTGCGGCGCGAGCCAGAAGTAGTTGACCAGCGCGCCGAGCATCATGCTCCACGCCGAGCGCCACCCCATGATCGCGCCCGCGGCGATGAGCAGCAGCGACGTGTCGAAGGAGATGGACCACCGCGCCGCCGCGACGCCGCGCATCGAGAACGGGAAGTGGAGCTCGTTCGGAAGGTTGAACGGCATCCACCGCGCGCGCGCCTCGCGGAGCCACGTCACCGCCGCCGCGACGCCTCCGGAGATCATCAGCGATCGCCCCGCCGCCGCCGCGTCGCCGGTGCCGCCCTCGGTGACCGGCGCGTCGGTGCGCCGCGCGTCCATCGCCGCGGCCTCCTCGGGGTGCAACCCCCGCAACGTCTCCGCGGCCGCGATGCCCGAAGGAAACTTCAGCCCCTCCTGGTTGATCATCTGCCGCTTCATGGGGATCGCCATGAACACGCCGAGCATCGCGATGCTCGTGATCCAGCAGAAGATGGTCCACCCCGGGATGACCGTGTGCGTGGCGAGCATGAGCGCGGGGATCGCCGCGACGGTGCCGCCGCCGGTCATGTAGCCGGCCGCCGACGCGACGCTCTGCATCGCGTTGTTCTCGAGCATGCCGAACTCGCGGCGCACGAGCCCGAGCTTGCGCAGCGCCCCGAAGATCACGAAGGCGAGGATGCCCGCGGTGATGGTGACGCCGAAGCTCCAGCCGGTCTTGAGCGCGATGTAGAGGTTCGACAGCGACATCACGCCGCCGAGCAGCATGCCGGCGACCACCGAGCGCACCGTGAGCTGCCGCGCCTCTTCGCCCTGGTACACCTCGCGCAGCCAGCGCGCCTCGCGGTCGTCGTTCGCTTCGATCATGGTGCGGCGTGGTGCCCCAGCTCTCGCTCGTTTGACAAGCCCCGCCGCCGAAGCCACACCGGCCCCGCGCCGAAGGAGCGTCCCCTCGCATGAGCATCGTCTTCCACCACGCACCCATGTCGTCGTCCACCCGCGTGCACTGGGCCCTCGAGGAGCTCGGGCTGCCGTACGAGAAGGTGCGCGTCGACCTCGCCGCGGGAGGGCAGCGGCGCCCCGAGTTCCTCGCTCTGAACCCCCACGGCAAGGTGCCCGTGCTCGTCGTCGACGGCACGCCGATGTTCGAGTCCCTCGCGATGCTGCTCTTCCTCGGCGAGCGCTTCGGCGTGGCGCGCAACCTGTGGTTCGCCCACGACCACGCCGACTACCCCGCCGCCCTCGCGTGGACCGTCTGGGGCACCGTCACGTTCAACGCCACGGTGTTCCGCTTTCTCACCAACACCAGCGAGCGCTTTCCGAAGGACCAGCAGAACGCTGCCGCCGCCGAGCAGGCCCGCGCCGATCTCCGCACGCAGCTCGCCGCCCTCGACGCGCAGCTCGCCGGGCGCGACTACCTCTTCGCCGAGCGCTTCACCCTCGTCGACCTCTCCCTTGCGAGCTTCGTGGGCTTCGCAGGACGCACCGGTGCCGCGGTGATCACGGACTTCTCGAACGTCGCAGCGTGGCACGCCCGCTGTGCTGCCCGCCCCGACTACGCCGTCGCCCAGCGCGGCTGAGCGGTCTCAGTCCGCGCAGGTCACGCGAACGCGCCCGATCCACAGCGGGGCGTCGACGAGGGCCGCGCCGAAGCGCCGCGCCTCCGGCTCCGTCGAGAACGACACCGACACGATCACGACGGCGTCGCCGGCGGGCACCGTCGCCGGGTAGACGCCCTCCACGGGGGTCGCGCACGACGGCTGCCCCTCCGTCGCCGCGAGGTGCTCCGCCGTCGCGTGCTGGAACACGGCGCGCACGTCGGGGTGACCCATCGGGCCCGCGGCGACGACCACGGACCACACCGTGGCGCCATGCGCGCCGAGCCTGCCCCGCGGAGGGCGCGCGCCGGGGCGGAACGTGAGCGCGTTCGTCACGACCGCGCCGGGAGCGGTGGCCGCGTCGGCCGATGGCGCCGCAGCGTCGGCGATCGCCGGGCCCGCGTCGCGCTCCGTGACCGAGGGTGGCGTCATCGTCGCGGGACCGGCGTCCAGCGCCGTCGGCGTCGCAGCGGGCGCGGCACCGACGTTCGGGCGCGCCGAGGCGCAGCCGGCGAGCATCGCGAGGCACAGCGGAATCACGAGCGAGCGGACGTGCGTCATCGGTCCTGCGTAGCACGACATGCGCTCGCGGGGTCCGGCTCGATCCGGTACCGTCCCGGGCCCATGAGCGCACCCCTTCGCCCCATCGCCGACGTCGCCCAGGATCTCGGTCTCCATGCCGACGATGTGATCCCGTGGGGGCGCCATCGCGCCAAGGTCTCCCTCGACGCGCTCGGCCGCGGGAGCGGGCGCCAGGGGCGTCTCGTGCTCGTGTCGGCGATCAATCCGACGCCCGCGGGCGAGGGCAAGACCACGACGTCCGTAGCCCTCGCCATGGGCCTCGCGAAGCGCGGTCGCCGCGCCGTGGCTGCGCTGCGAGAGCCGTCGCTGGGGCCCGTCTTCGGCATGAAGGGCGGCGGCACCGGCGGTGGACTCGCGACGCTCGAGCCCGCCGCGGACATCAACCTGCACTTCACCGGCGACATCCACGCCGTGACGTCGGCGCACAACCTCCTCGCCGCCATCGCGGACAACGCGATGCACTTCCGCGCGCCGGTGAACCTCGACCCGCGCACGCTGCGCTGGCGCCGCGCCCTCGACATGAACGACCGCGCCCTCCGCAACGTCGTGCTGTCCCTCGGCAAGGGCCACGGACCGGTGCGCGAGAGCGCCTTCGACATCACCGCGGCCAGCGAGGTCATGGCCATCCTCTGCCTCGCCACGTCGGTGAAGGACCTCGAGGCCCGCCTCGCGCGCATCGTCGTGGGCACCACGATGACGGGAGCTCCCGTGCGCGCCGGCGACCTCGGCGCCTCGGCCGCGATGACCGCGCTCCTCCTCGACGCGCTCATGCCCAACATCGTGCAGACCCGCGAGGGAACGCCCGCGGTGGTGCACGGCGGCCCCTTCGCGAACATCGCCCACGGCTGCAACTCGGTGCTCGCGACGCGCCTCGCGCTGGCCTACGGCGACGACGTCATCACCGAGGCGGGCTTCGGCTTCGACCTCGGCGCCGAGAAGTTCCTCGACATCAAGTGCCGCATGGCCGGGCTGTGGCCCCACGGCGTCGTGCTCGTCGCGACGCATCGCGCCCTCAAGATGCACGGCGGCGTACCCGTGGCGAAGTCCGGCGATGCCGACGCGGCGGCGCTCTCGCGAGGCCTCGAGCACCTCGAGAAGCACCTCGAGACGCTGCGGTTCTACGGGCTCCCGGCCGTGGTTGCCGTCAACGGGTTCCCCAACGACACCGCCGACGAGCAGGCGGTGCTGCGCGACTTCGGCGCCCGCCACGGGGTGGCCGTGGCGCGTCACGAAGGCTTCGCCAAGGGCGGCGAAGGCGCCCTCGAGCTCGCCGACGCCGTGACCCACATGCTCGATCGTTCGGACGCCGAACGATCGGCGCCGCGCTTCGTCTATGAGCTGTCCGATGCGCCGCAGGAGAAGATCCGCAAGATCGCGCGCACCGTGTACGGCGCCGACGACGCCGTCTTCACCTCCGGCGCGGTGAAGGACCTCGAGGCCGCCGTGGCCCTCGGCGGCGCCGAGCTCCCGGTGTGCATGGCCAAGACGCACCTCTCCCTCACCGACGACAAGGGCCGCCCCGGCCGTCCGCGCGGGTTCAACGTGACCGTGCGCGAGGCGCGGCTGAGCGCCGGCGCGGGCTTCATCGTGGCCCTCACCGGCGACATCATGACCATGCCCGGTCTCCCGAAGGTTCCCGCCGCAGCGCGCGTCGTGGTGCACGACGACGGCCGCGTCACCGGACTCATGCAGGGGGACTGAGCTCTCGGCCGCGCCACCAGGCGACGGTGTCTGCCAGGCCCTCGCGCAGCGTGTAGCGAGGGCTCCAGCCCGACCCCGTGCGCAGCTTCGTCGTGTCGGCCACCACCCGCGCCGGGTCGCCCGCCGGTCGCGGAAGCACCCCGAAGCGAAGCAGATCCGAGCGACCGGTGAGATCGCCGAGGGTCTCGACGAGGGCGCGCACCGACACCCCTTCGCCGGCGCCGACGTGCACCGGCCCGGTCAGCCCCGAGCGCAACGTCGCGACGAGGCCGCCCGCGACGTCGGCCACGTGAAGAAAGTCCCGCTCCTGCAGCCCATCGGAGCACCGCGCCTCGCGCCCCGCGAGCAGCGAGCGGATCACCGACGACCCCAGCCGCCGCGGGTCCTCGTGCGGGCCGTAGAGGTAGAAGATCCGCGCCCACGCGAACTCCATGCCCGTGAGCGCGCCGAGCTCGGCGAGGGAGTACGAGAGCCCGAGCTTGCACGCAGCGTAGAGACTCCGGGGCAGCGGCGGCGCGTCCTCGGCGAGCACGCCCACGTCGGTGTCGAGCTCGGCGTTCGTGCCCACGCCCACGAAGCGACGGCAGCCCGCGTCGGCCAGGGCCTCGGCGAGGCGGTGCGTGGCGTCGACCATGCGGAGGTTCTCCCGCGAGGCGAGGTACTTCCCGGGCTCCGCGTACCACGCAGGGTGCACGCACGCCTCGGGGCGCGCCTCGGCCACCATCGCCGCAACGGCGCCAGCGTCGGTGAGGTCGAGCGCGCGAACGTCCAGCGACGGCAGCACGTCGGCGATGCGCGACGTGTCGTCGCCGGCACGAAACGGAACGATGACGTGGTCGCCCGTCGCCGCGAGCTGCCGCGCCACCTGCGAGCCGATGAAGCCCGTCGCGCCGGTCACGAGCACCCTCATCGAACGAAGTCCGGCACGTCGCGATCCTTCGGCGAGAGCGTCGGCGAGGGCAGCGGCCACGCGATGGCGAACGCCGGGTCGTCCCAGCGCACCGCCCGCGCCGACGTCGGCTCGAACGGAACCGAGATGGCGTAGGCGACGATGCAGTCGTCCTCGAGGGTCTGCATGCCGTGCGCGCAGCCCGGTGGAACGTACAGCGCGCGATGGTTCGCGGCCGACAGTTCGACGCCGAACCATCGACAGTACGTCGGCGAACCAGGTCGCAGATCCAGCGCCACGTCGAAGATCCGCCCCTGCGGGCAGCTCACGAGCTTCGCCTCTTCGTGCGGCGCCGTCTGGAAGTGCATCCCGCGCAGCGTGCCCTTGGCGCGGTTCGACGAGACGCTGCACTGCGCGAGGCGCGCGTCGAGGCCCTGCGCGCGAAACTCCTCGGCGCACCAGGTGCGGGCGAAGAACCCTCGCTCGTCCTCCCGGGGATCGAGGTCCACGACGCACACCCCGGCGATGGGGGTCGCCGTGAACCTCATACGATGCGCACCTCGGGAACCGGCACGATGAAGCGCCCGCCCGCCGCGCGGTACGCCGACTGCTGCGCGAGGATCTCGTCGGCGAAGTTCCAGGTGAGCAGCAGCGCGTAGTCGGCGTGCGAGGCCAGCAGCGCCTCGGGCGCGCGAATGGGGATGTGCGTGCCGGCCGTGTAGAGCCCCTGCTTGTGCGGCGACCGATCGACGACGAAATCGAGCACGTCGGCGCCGATGCCGAAGGCGTTGAGCAGCGTGCTGCCCTTGGCGCTCGCGCCGTACGCCGCGATGGTGCAGCCGGCGCGCTTGAGGTCCCGGAGCACCCCGGTGAGCACCACCTTGAGGGCGTGCACCCGGCGCGCGAAGGCCTCGTAGTAGGCGAGCCCGTCGAGCCCGTGGCGGCGCTCGTCGTCGAGCATCGCCGTCACCGTGGCGTCCGGCGTCACCGTGTCGTGCGCCGCGAAGACCCGCAGCGAGCCGCCGTGGATCGCCACCCGCTCGACGTGCGCGATGACCATGCCGTTGCGGCGGAACAGCCGGTCCAGGGCCGTCAGCGAGTAGTAGCAGAGGTGCTCGTGGTAGATCGTGTCGAACTGGCACTCGGCGACCATGTCGCGCACGTACGGCGCCTCGAAGATCGCCACGCCATCGTCGGCCAGCAGCAGCTTGAAGCCGCGGATGAAGCCGTTGAGGTCGGGAACGTGGGCGAGCACGTTGTTGGCGTGCATCACCGCGGCGCGCTTGCCCTCGGCGCGCAGACGCCCAGCCACCTCGTCGCCGAAGAACTCGGTGATCGTCGGGATGCCTCGCTCCTCGATGGCCACCTTCGCGACGTTCACCGCGGGCTCGACGCCCAGCACCTGCACCCCGGCGCGCTTGTAGAACTGCAAGAGGTAGCCGTCGTTGCTGGCCACCTCGACGACGAGCGACGACGCGCCGAGGCCGCGCTCGGCCACCATGCGCTCCACGAGGCGCCCCGAGTGCTCGAGCATCGTGTCGGAGTACGAAGAGAAATAGACGTACTCGCGAAACAGCCGCTCCGGCGGAACGGAGTCGGTGATCTGCACGAGCGTGCACTCCTCGCAGAACGCGAGCTCGAGCGGAAACACCGGGTCCGTCTGCGCGAGCCCAGCCTCGGTCACCAGCGAGTTCGCGAGGGGCGTGGACCCCAGGTCGAGCACCGACCGGAGCTGCGAGCCCCCGCACGACCAGCACCGCAGACGTCGTCCTTCACCCATCGCCGCTCCCGTCACTTCCAGCTCTTCCAAGGGGCGCTGCCGCTCGCCCAGAGTCCGTTGAGGTGCGTGTATTCACGCAGCGTGTCCATGGGCTGCCAGAAGCCCTGGTGCTCGTAGGCGACGAGCTCGCCCGCCGCGGCGAGGCTCTGCAACGGCCCGACCTCGAGCACGAGCGCGTCGTCGCCGCCCGGAATGAAGTCCCACACGCGCTTCGCGTCGAAGACGAAGAAGCCGCCGTTGATGAAGCCGAGGCTCGTCTGCGGCTTCTCGTTGAACTCGCGCACCCGCCCGCCCTCGTCGATGCCCATCTCGCCGAAGCGCCCCGGCGGATGCACCGCCGTGACCGTCGCGATCTTCCCGTGCGCTCGGTGAAACGCCACGAGCTTCGTGATGTCGACGTCGGACACGCCGTCGCCGTAGGTCAGCATGAAGAGGTCGTCGCCCTCGACGTAGCGGCGGATCGCCGCGACGCGCGCGCCGGTCATGGCGTTCTCGCCGGTCTCCGCCAGCGTGACGGTCCAGTCTTCGGCAGAGTGGCGGTCGAGCACCTCGACGCTCTCCGGGCGATCGAGCTTCACCCGCAGGTCCGCGGTGATGGAGCGGAAGTTCAGGAAGAAGTCCTTGATCATCCACCCCTTGAAGCCGAGGCACAGCACGAAGTCGCTGCAGCCGTGCGCCGCGTAGGACTTCATGATGTGCCAGACCATCGGGCGCCCGCCGATGGGCAGCATCGGCTTGGGCAGCAGCTCGCTCGCGTCGCGGATCCGGGTGCCCTGTCCGCCGCAGAGAATGACGGCCTTCATGGTGCGCTCGACTTCGTCATCGTGGGGGTGCTCCGCTGCGTCCGTGGCGCGGCCATGCGCCAGGATTCACGGCGCGCGGACAATGCCTCAGCGGGCAGGGCAGTCAATGCCCTCGGCGGATCAGCGCGACCGCGCGCGAAGCCGCGCCACGAGCGCCTCGCGCAAGGTTGCATCGAGGGCGAGGCCCAGCGCGCCGAAGCCGGCGCCCACCACCGCCGCAGCGACGATGAACGACGCCCAGCTCCACGCAATGGGCAGCCGCGCGAGGACCTCGTGCACGCCGCGTCCGAGCACCACCGCACCGACGACCCGCGCGACGTTGCGGAGCCCGCGGGCGATGTGGACCCGTGGCGCCTCGCCGACCTGCCGCGCCACCACCGTCGGCAGATACCAGCCCGACACCGACAGCGAACCGATGGCCGCGGCGAGCGGCAGCCCCGGGAGCCCCAGCGTGCGCAGCAGCACGTACTGCAACGGGACCTTCACCACGGCCTCGGCGAGGGCCACCCACGACGCCTGGCGGATCGCGCCGAGCGCGTACGCCACGCGGTTCAGCGACACCGAGAACACCGACAGCGGCACCGAGAGCGCGAGGAGCGCCGCGAGCCCCGCGCCGCCGAACATCCGCGGTCCGACCCAGACGCGCACGAAGATGGCGTCGAGGGCGGCGACGCTCCCGGCGCACACCGCGGCCACGGTGCCGGTCACCCGCGTGAGCAGCGCCACGGTCTCGGCGATCTTCGCCTTCTCGCCGGTGCCCGAGAGGTGCGCGAGGCCCGGCATCAGCGCCGTCGGAAGGCTCACCGTGAGCATGCGCACCGGGTCCAGCGCGCGGCCGGTGAGCGTGTACACGAGGGTCTCGCGGTTGTTGTGCACGTGCGACGTGAGGAGGGCGTCGAGGCGATCGAGCAGCGCCGTCCCGATGCGGCTCGTGAACGTCGCGACGGAGAGCGAGAGCACGCCGCGCGCCTCGTCGGCGTCCCAGGTCAGCGCCTCGGGCAGGTGCTTGCGCTTCCACCGCAGGACGATCCAGGCGAACGACGCGGTCATCAGCAGCCCGCGCAGCGCGAGCCCGAGCGGGATCGCCACGAGCCCGGCGCCGCCCACGAGCAGCGCGATCGTGACCACGATGCCGAGCACGGAGATCGCGATGAACGCGACGCCCGATCCGTAGGCGAGCTGCAGCCCGTTGCTCACCGCCGAGAAGCCGTACGACGCGAGAGACAGCGTCACGCCGACGAGGCCCACGCGAAACGACGTCTGCAGCGATGCGGCGTCGGCGCCCGTGAGGTTGACGAAGCGGGCGACGCTGGGCGCGAGAGGCCACGCGAGCATCGGGAGCAGCGCGAAGACGAAGCTGAGGCGCAGGCCGGTGCCGATGGCGCGGGCGAGGGCGGCGCGGTCGTTGGCGCCGTAGAGCCGCGCGACCCGCTGACGGATCACGTCGCCGGTGCCCGGGTCCACCATCTCGAGCCACGTGAGCACGTTGCCCGTCGCGAGCCAGGCGCCATAGAGCGCCAACGGGACCTTCGCGACGTAGAGCGGGACCAGGACGATGCCCTGCACCAGCACGAGGCCCATGCTGGCGTAGCTGAAGAAGAGGTTGAGCAGCGTGGTGCGGCGCCGCGAGACGGCCGGCAACGCCGACGGTTCGTCCTGGGTCACGTAGGCACGGAGTACCGCGCGAACGGAGCCGGTGTCACGCCGTCCACGACGCATGAATGCCTTCGCCCGGAGCCTGCAACGGAGGACCTCGGGACGCGGCTTCGAACGTTGACAACGCCCGCGTCGCTGGGCCAGCGTCCGCCCCCCGAAGGAACACCCCGATGAAGCTCTCCATCGATACGACGAAGCGCACGCTCCTCACCGAGGACGAGTCCGGAACCCGCGAATTCGGGCTCTACACGCGCGAGGCCTTCTCCGCGATCTCCCGCGTCTGGGTGCAGGTGGGCTGGGCCCTCAAGCACATCTACTCGTTCACGTGGATGGGACGCCCGATCATCCAGCTCCCCGAAGACATGGTGCGCGCGCAGGAGGTCATCTACCGCGTGAAGCCCGACGTCATCGTCGAGACCGGCGTCGCCCACGGCGGATCGCTGATCTTCTACGCGAGCCTCTTCCGCGGCATGGAGACCGCCGGACGCGTCATCGGCGTCGACATCGAGATTCGCCCGCACAACCGCAAGGCCATCGCCGAGCACTCGCTCTCGCGCTCCATCTCCCTCGTCGAGGGCAGCTCCGTCGACCCCGCCGTCGTGGCGCGCGTGCGCGACCAGATCCAGCCCGGCGAGAAGGTGCTCGTGTTCCTCGACTCGAACCACACCTACGCCCACGTCGCGGCGGAGCTCGAGGCCTACGCGCCCTTCGTGACGCCGGGCTCGTACATCGTCGCCACCGACGGGCTCATGGAGTTCCTCCACGACGTGCCCCGCGGCAAGCCCGAGTGGCGCGACGACAACCCCTCCGCCGCCGCCCGCGAGTTCGCGTCGCGGCACCCCGAGTTCGCCCTCGAGGAGCCGCCTCCCTTCGTGTTCAACGAGGGCGAGGTGCGCGAGCACGTCACCCACTGGCCCGCGGCGTGGCTCCGACGCCTCCCATGAAGTTCACCGTCGTCATCCCGACCCGGGAGCGCTGCGACACGCTTCGAGCGACGCTCCGCACCTGCGTCGGTCAGGACCACGACGACCTCACCATCCTCGTCAGCGACAACGCCAGCACCGACGCGACCCGCGACGTCGTCGAGTCGTTCCACGACCCGCGCATCCGGTACGTCAACACCGGCGCGCGGGTGAGCATGGCGCGCAATTGGGAGTTCGCGCTCGGCCACGTCGAGGACACCGAGAACTACGTCATGTACCTCGGCGACGACGACGGGCTGCTCCCGCACGCCCTCGACGACGTGGGGGCCCTGCTCCGCGACACCGGCGTGGCGGCCGTGTCGTGGAAGAAGGCCGAGTACATGTGGCCTTCGTACGCCATCAAGCCATGGCGCAACCTCGCGATCGTTCCGTTGCAGAACCATCTGTTCCGCTACGACGGCGACCGCGTCCTGCGCGACGTGCGGAACCTCTGGATCCCGTACTACCGCTGCCCGACGCTCTACAACAGCTTCGTCGACGCGCGAGTCCTGCACGACCTGCGGCGCCGCGACGGCGGGGTGTTCTTCCGCTCGTCCATTCCCGACGCCTACTCGGGCTACGCGCTCCTCGCGCGGATCCCCTGGTACGCGTACTCGACGCGCCCGTTCAGTCTCAACGGCGGCAGCGGCCACAGCACCGGCGTCTCCCTCGGCGGCAACCGCGACAACCCCGGACCCCGCACGCGCTTTCTCGCGGAGATGGACATCCCGCCGCACCCGAAGCTGTGGCCCCTCCCGGGATCGACGCTCCTCGCGGTGATGGAGGCGCTCTACCAGGCCAACGACCACGCCCTCGACGGCCGCCTCACGATGATCCGCCCGATGATCCTCGCGTCGTTCTTCCGCGAGATCTCGGGCCACTCCGCCGAACGCTGGGGCGACGCGGTGGCGCTGCTCGAGCGCTGCGCGACGGAAGGCGACGATCCGGCGCTCCATCGGGCCATCGCGGTGTTCCGCCGCCTCATCCCGAACAGCCCGCGCTCCGTCGAGACGCCGCCGCGGCGCATCGGACTCGACGGCAACCACATGCTCTGGGTCGACCTCGACCCGCACGGCGTCACCGACGTCGACGGCGCGGCGCAGTGGATCGGCCACCTCCTGGGACCGTACCAGCGCCCCGCCGAGCTCCGTCGCTACCGCGGCACCGACAAGCTGCGCACGCGCCTCGGCGCCTGGGTCGCGCGGCGCGTCCCCGACTTCACGCTCTGATCCGCGCCGGCCGCGCCCTCCTCCCCCGCCCGGAGGGGCGCGAGCTTATGGCGTCAGAAGAACCCGCCGCCGGTCAGCGGGCGTAGTCCACCGAGCGGGTCTCGCGCACCACGGTGACCTTCACCTGTCCCGGGTAGGCGAGCTCGTCCTCGATGCGCCGCGCGATCTCCCGCGAGAGCGCCAAAGCGCCGGCGTCGTCGACCTCGCCGGGCTCCACCAGCACCCGCACCTCGCGCCCGGCTTGGATCGCGAAGGAGCGCTCCACGCCCTTGAAGGACGCGCAGAGCCGCTCGAGGTCCTCGAGGCGCCGCGCGTAGCCCTCGAGCATCTCGCGCCGCGCACCGGGTCGCGCGCTGCTGATGGCGTCCGCGGCCGCGGTGACGTGGGCCAGGAGCGTCGCCGCGGGCTCGTCGTCGTGGTGCGCCGCGATGGCGTGCACCACCGCCTCGTCCTCGCCGTTCTTGCGGGCGATCTGCGCGCCCACCACGGCGTGCCCGCCCTCGACCTCGTGCGACACCGCCTTGCCGATGTCGTGCAGCAGGCCCGCCCGCCGCGCGAGCTTCGGGTTCACGCCCAGCTCCTGCGCGAGGAGCCCCGCGAGGTGCCCGACCTCGAGCGCGTGCCGCAGCATGTTCTGCGCATACGAGTACCGGTAACGAAGCTGCCCGACGAGGCGCACGAGGTCCGGGTGCATGCGCCCGAGGGCGAGCTCCATCACCGCCGCGTCGCCGGCCTCGCGGATGCCGCGCTCCACGTCCTCGCGGGACTTCGCGAAGAACTCCTCGATCTTCGTCGGGTGCACGCGGCCGTCCTGGATCAGCCGCTCGAGGGTGAGGCGCGCCATCTCCCGGCGCACCGGGTCGAAGCTGCTCACCACGATGGTCTCCGGCGTGTCGTCGATGACCAGGTCGCAGCCCGTCACCTCCTGGAACGACCGGATGTTGCGCCCCTCGCGCCCGATGATGCGCCCCTTGAGCTCGTCGCTCGGGAGGTGCACCGACGTCACCGCGCGCTCCGCGGCATACTCACCTGCGTAACGTTGCACGGCGATGCCCACGAGGCGCTTCGCCCGCTTCTCGGCCTCCTCCTTGGCGAGGTCCTCGATGTGCCGGGCCTCGCGGGCGGCGCTGCGGCGGGCGTCGTCGACCACGCCCTCGACGACCTTCGCCCGGGCCTCGTCGGCGGTGAGCCCCGCGGTCGCCTCGAGCGCCGCCTGCCCGGCGGTGCGCGCGGCCTCGACGGCCTCCGTACGCTCGACGACCAGGCGGTCCGCCGCGCGCTCCCGCTCCCCCGCCGCGCGCTCCCGCTCCCCGAGGGACCGATCGCGCGCCGAGAGCTCCGCGTCCCGCAGCGCGAGCCGCTGATCCTTCTGTCCCACGGCGTCCTCGAGCTGGGCGAGCCGCTCGCTGCGGGCGCGGAGCTCGCGCACCAGCGACTCGGCCTCGACGCGCGCATCGGCGACGATCTGCGCAGCGCGGTCGCGGGCAGCGCGCTCGACGTCGGCGCGAACGGTCTCGCGGGCCCGCGCGGTCGCCTCGTCGAGGGTCACCGCCGCCGCGCGCCGATGTACCTCGGCTTGCTCCAGCGCCGCCCGGGTCTCGCCGCGCGCAGCCTCGAGCACGTCGAGCTGCAACGCGAGCCGGGCATCGAGCGCGCGCCGCTCCGCGAGCGCCTCGGCCAACGATCGTTCGGTCTCCGAACGATCTCCCCGCAAGCCCTCGATTTCCAGCCTCAGGGCGGCCACCTCGGCCTCGGCCTGACGCGAGCGCAGCACCCACGACGTCGCCGCCCCGGAGGCCGCGCCGGCGAAGAAAGAGAACGGGATCATGGGGTCTCCGTCGTGTACGTGTGTTCGTCCGTGACGATGGTGTCCACGCGCTGGTCGTGGGCCTCGTTCGGAACCTCGGCGATCACCTGGAACGCGAACACCGCGGCGACGCGCCGGGCGTTCGGGAAGAGCGGCAGCGCGCGGTCGTAGTAAGCGCGGCCGTAGCCGATGCGGTACCCGCGGGGGTCCACGGCGAGGGCCGGCACGAGCACGAGGCCGACGGCGTCGAGGTCGGCCAACGGAGCGTCCGCCGTCGGCTCGTCGAGGCCCCACGCCGAGCGCTGCGTCGCGAACACCGATCCGTCCCGCACGATCCAGCGAAAGACCAGCCCCGCGTCGCCGTCCACCACGGGCAGCGCAACGTCGACGCCGCGGGCCCGTGCGTCGGCGACGAGGGCCGCGGTGTCGAACTCGTCGTCGAGAGAGGCGTAGAGGGCCACCCCGCGGGCGTCGCGCCAGGCGTCGAGGGCCGCCACCGCGGTGGTGATGGCCTCGCTCCGTCGCCGGCGGGCATCGGGCGGAAGGCTCCCGCGGAGCTGCCGCATCCGCTTGCGCAGGTGGGCCTTCGCGCGAGGGCGCATCGCGTCGAGATCGGCGGGGGACCAAGGGGGTTCGGCCATCGGCGGTTCCTCGCCGTTGCATACCACGGGGGCCGAGCACCTTGCCCGGAGCCACCGCGATGCACTACACGGTGAGCGCGCGTCGCGACGGCGCGCCACGAGAGGAGCCAAGTGCCGGCCATGCGAAGCGAGTGGGTGTCCAAGAGGACCGGAGACCGCGTGAAGACGCAGATGTTCTACGCGCGCCGTGGGGTGGTGACCGAAGAGATGGACTTCGTCGCCCGCCGCGAGAACGTCTCGGCCGAGGTCGTGCGCGACGAGGTCGCGCGGGGCCGGCTGGTGATCCCGGCGAACGTGGCGCACGTGAACCTCGAGCCCATGGGCATCGGCATCGCGCTCTCCTGCAAGGTGAACGCGAACATCGGCAACAGCGCCGTGACCAGCGTCGTCGACGAGGAGCTCGCGAAGCTCGCGGTCTCCATCAAGTACGGCGCCGACACGGTGATGGACCTCTCCACCGGCGGCAACATCGACGGCATCCGCGAGGCCATCCTGCGCGCGTCGCCGGTGCCCATCGGCACCGTGCCGATCTATCAGGTCGTGCAGCAGGTGAAGTCCATCACGCACATGACCGCCGACGACCTCCTCGGCGTCATCGAGCACCAGGCCAAGCAGGGCGTCGACTACATGACGCTGCACGCCGGCGTGCTTCGCTCGCTGCTCCCGACGGTGCAGCACCGCATCACCGGCATCGTCTCCCGCGGCGGCTCGCTCATGGCGCAGTGGATGATCGAGCACGGCGAGGAGAACCCGCTCTACACGCGCTGGGACGACGTGCTCGACATCTGCGCGCGCTACGACGTCACCATCTCCGCGGGCGACGGCCTGCGCCCCGGCTGCCTCGCCGACGCCTCCGACGAAGCGCAGTTCGGCGAGCTCAAGGTCCTCGGCGAGCTCACCAAGCGCGCGTGGGAGAAGAACGTGCAGGTCATGATCGAGGGGCCGGGTCACGTGCCCTTCGACCAGATCGCCATGAACGTCGAGCGCCAGCGCGAGTGGTGCCACGACGCGCCGTTCTACGTGCTCGGTCCGCTCGTGACCGACATCGCGCCGGGCTACGACCACATCACCAGCGCCATCGGCGCGACCATGGCCGGCTACTCCGGCGCGGCGATGCTCTGCTACGTCACGCCGAAGGAGCACCTCGGCCTGCCCAACGCCGAGGACGTTCGCAACGGCTTGATCGCGTACAAGATCGCCGCGCACGCGTCCGACATCGCGCGCAAGCGACCGGGTGCGCGCGACCGCGACGACGCGCTGTCCCGCGCCCGCTACGCCTTCGACTGGAACGAGCAGTTCCGCCTCTCGCTCGATCCCGAGCGGGCGCGCGAGTACCACGACGAGACGCTGCCCGACGCCTACTTCAAGAGCGCCGAGTTCTGCGCGATGTGCGGCCCGAAGTTCTGCTCCATGCACATCAACCGCGTCGTCGAGGAGTACAACAAGAGCGAGGTCCAGCGGACGCGGCTCCCCATGGCGCCGAGCACCGCGGAGTCGCTCGCGGCCAGCGGCTCGCCGGTGCGCTGATGCAGCGACGCCCCCTCGCAGCCCTCGGCCTCGCGCTCGGCCTCGCGGCGTGTCACCCGCGGCCCGCCCGCGAGTGGCGCCCCGAGGACCACGACTCCGGCGTGACCGCGACGTCCGCCACGACCGCGGGACCGGTCAACGACGACCCGCTTGCGGGAGCGCGCGCCCTGTTCACGGCGCAGTGCGCGTCGTGTCACGGGCCCCAGGGCCATGGCGACGGCCCCATGGCCGCGATGTTTCGCCCCGCCGATCTCTCCGACGGGACGCTTCAGTCGACGCGCACCGACGAGATGCTCTCCATCGCGATCACGTCGGGCCGCGGTCGCATGCCGGCCTTCGGCGCGAACCTGCGCCCCGAGGCGGTCTCCTCGCTCGTGCGGTTGATCCGCACCTGGCGCCGCTGACCCGCGCCGGTCAGCGCGCGCGCCACACGAGCGCGCCGCGGGCCGGCACCGTCACCGTTCCACCCATCACACCCGGAGTTCCGTCGGCCAGCAGGTCGTCGTAGGCGCCCGGGGGCATCGACACCGTCGTGGCGGCGTCGGCGCGGTTCACTGCGACGATGACGTCGTGGGCCGACGTTCCGCAGCCGCCCATGCGATAGACCCACGTGTCCGCCGTCGCGGCGAGGGTCGTGCGGTTGCCGCGACCGATGGCGACGTTCTGCGCGCGAATGCGCCCCAGCGCCCGCACCCGCGCCCGCAGCGCGAGCTGGAACGGGTTCAGCGCGCTGTCGTTCCACGGCATCATGCGGCGGTTGTCGGGGTCGCCGCCGCCGGCGAGGCCCACCTCGTCGCCGTAGTAGAGCAGCGGCACGCCCGGGTTCGTGAGCATCACCGTGAAGGCCAGCGCGAGGCGCTCGTACGGCGCGGCGTCCGTCGGCGCGTGATAGTTCGATGTCCAACCATTCGACGGGTTGCTCCCCGCGCGGCAGTCGGTGATCTGCCGGCTGGCGAAGTGGATCGCCCGGGGGATGTCGTGGTTGCCGATGAACGGGCTCATGAGGGCGCGGGAGCCGTAGTACCCGTCGTTCGAGGCCATCCACCCGGCGAAGGACTGCAGGCTCCCGCCGGGGGTGAACAGCGCCTCGCAGAGCCGCGCCTTGTAGGGAAAGTCGAACTGACCGTCGAGCATCGTCGCGGGGTCGACGAAGGAGCGCAGCGTGTCGCGGTTGTCGTAGTCGAAGGTCTCGCCGACGAGGTAGAAGCGGCCGCCCATCGGCGACGTCATCTCGCGGTTCAACCGCGTGCGAAGGTCCGTGAGCCACGACCGCGGAACGTTCTTGATGGCGTCGAGGCGCAGGCCGTCGACCTGGTACGTGCGCGCCCACCACAGCGCGTCATCGACGCTCCACGCGCGCGGGGCCGCCACGTCGAAGTCGAAGGGCGCGAGGTAGTCGGTGAAGGCGCAGCGCGTGCCCCAGACCGGGTCGTTCCAGAGGTTCTCCGGTCCGCACAGGCGGAACTGCCCGCTCGTGCCCCGCGCGAACCAGTCGTTGTGCGCCCGGTACACGCCGCTCCCGGTGTCGACGTGCTTCATCACGTAGTCGAAGAGCACGCGCACGCCGTGCCCGCCGGGGCCCGTGGCGCCGTGCGCCGCAGCCACCACCGCGCGAAGGTCCGCGTCGGTGCCGATGCGCGGCTCCACCCGCGGGGTCGGAGCCGGGTGCATCGGGTCGGTGTAGTCGATGGCATCCGGCGACGGCCAGTAGCCGTGATAGCTGGAGTACACGTGCGGGTCTGACGCGGGGTCGATGGCCGCGCCGGCGGTGTCCCGCGCCTTGTAGGGCGCCGACACCCAGAGCGCCGTGACGCCGAGGTCCGTCAGGTAGGGCATGCGCGCGGCGAGGCCCGCGAGGTCGCCGCCGGCGTACTGGCCGCTCGGCCCCGACGTGGCGTCCCCGTCGGTGGCGCCGGACACGATGCTCCGCCGCCCGTCGCTGTCGCTGAAGCGATCGACCATCGCGAAGTACAGGAACGCGTCGCGCCAGTCGAAGGCCGTGGGGTCGCCGCAGGAAGCCGCCGCGCTCCCGCACACCTCGAGCACGCTGTTCGTGCCCCCGGCACCGTCGGGCACCGAGGTCGGGTCCGAGGGGTCTGCGACCCAGCGGGTGCCGTCGACGATGAACTTGTACTCCGCATGCCCGAACGGCTCGATGCGCGTCGTCGCGGTCCAGACGCCGCCGGCCCCGCGGGTGAGCGGGATCGCGCCGGCCGTCGGCGTCGCCGCCCAGTGAACCCACGACCCGCTGAGCCACACCGTCGTCGCCGCGGCGTCGACGTAGCGGAACGACACCTCGTTGCACGGCGGCGTCACCACCACCGGCACGTCCGGCGACGGCGCCACGCCTCCGTCGGCCAGCGGAACGCCACAGCCGCCGTCCCCGATGGAGCTCCCGGCCTCGCACGATCCATCCGGCGACGACGTCACCACCCCGGTCGGGACGTCGACGGAGCCGATGTCGGCCACCACGACCCCCGAGTCGAGGAGGCGGTCGTTGACCGAGCCGCACGCTGCGCCGACGGACGCGACCAGCAGCGGCAGCGCCCTGCGCACGAAGATCCTTCGCATGCCCCCTACGGTAGCCGAAAGCCGCCCCGATGTGGGGCCCCCGTCACTCGACGATCGGAACGCCCCGGGTCGCGCTCTCGTTCACCATCTCCTTCAAGTCTTTCCCGACCTTGAAGAACGGAAGCTTCTTCGAAGAGACCTTCACCGCCTTCCGTGTACGTGGGTTGCGCCCAGTGTAGGGCTTGTATTCCCGGATCGAGAAGCTCCCGAAGCCGCGGATCTCGATGCCCTCGTCCTTCGCGAGCGCCGCCGACATCGCGTCGAACACCGCGTTCACCACCGCCTCGGCCCTCGACTTCGAGATATTCTGCCCTGCCGCGACCATCTCGATCAGCTCAGACTTCGTCATCTGCGCACCGTCCTCCGTCCAATTCCCACCAACGGTCGCTCCTTGATTTTCCTAAAGATAGTATCGTTCGATTCATGAGTGTCAATCGAACGACACGCCTCGGAGCCGCGGTCGCGCTGCTGTTTTCCGCGTGCCGCCCGCGCCCGGCAGGGGCACCCGATGCGCGAACGAGCTCGCCCGCGCTAGCCCAGGTCGCAATGTTTTCGCGTGCGTCTTTTCCAGTAATTGATGTCCACACTCACTTCGATCCCGGCGCGACGGCGCGGCAGCTCGCCATCATGGACGCGCAGAATGTTCGCTACGCGGTGAACCTCTCCGCGGGCTGGGCGGGCCAGGGTCTCGAGGAGGCTCTCGCGCAGGAGCGCGCGACCGGTGGCCGCATCGTCCCGTTCTGCATGATCGACTGGCAGGGAGCCGGCGCGCCCGGCTGGGTCGAGGCCTCCGTCGGTATCCTGCGGGCGTGCGCCGCGGCCGGCGTGCGCGGCTGGAAGATCCCGAAGGTGCTCGGGCTCGCGGCCGGTGACGGCCGGGGCAATCGGCTGCACGTCGACGACCCCATGCTCGACCCGATCTTCGAGGCGGCCTCGGCGCTCCGCCTCGTCGTGCTCATTCACTCCGGCGATCCCCGCGCGTTCTTCGAGCCTGCGACGCCCTCCAACGAGCGCTGGGCGGAGCTTCGGGCGCACCCGCGTTGGAGCTTCGCCGATCCCCGCTATCCCCGGTGGTCGGAGATCCTCGACGAATTCGAGCGCCGCGTGCTCCGGCACCCTTCGCTGCGGTTCATCGGAGCCCACTTCGGCAACGCCGCCGAGGACCCCGACCGCGTGGAGCGCCTGCTGCAACGTGCGCCCAACTACTACATCGACACCTCGGCGCGCATTCCCGAGTTCGGACGCCTCGATCCGGCGCGGATGCGTGCGTTCTTTCTTCGCTGGCAGGACCGCATCCTCTTCGGGACGGACCTCGGGGTGGGGCCGGGCGAGTCGCCGCTGATGCTGGGTTCCACCGGCGAGAGCCCGCCGACCGCGGCCGAGGTCACGCGCTTCTGGCACGCCACGTGGCGCTATTTCGAGTCGAATGACCGCAATTTCGAACATCCCACGCCGATCCAGGGGAGTTGGACCATCTCCGGCATCGGACTTCCCCCGGAGGTGCTGCGCAAGGTCTATGGGACCAACGCCGCGCGGCTGCTCGGGCTCAATCTCGATCGTTGATTGTGCCTGCAATCGATCGCGGGCGGCCTTTCGCAGTGGCGATCGCGACGCCGACGAGCACCGTGACCGCTCCGGCCACGGTGCGCAGCGTCAGCCCCTCGGCGGGGATCACGACGTGCAGCCAGCGCGCGAGCGGGGGGCCGATGGACAGCGCCAAGGCCGCCGCCAGGATCGGCTGAAGGTAGACGAACACGCTCACGACGGACGACGGCACCCGCTGCAGCGCCCAGGCGTTGGCGGCGTACGCGAAGGCCGTCGGCACGACGACGACGTAGGCGAGGGCCCCGGCGACGCGCGGCGAGAACGTCGGCATCGAGGTGATCAGCGTCGGCAGCCCCACGGGCACCGCGAACAGCGCCCCGCCGGCGAAAACCCAGCGCACCAGCGCGAGGGCTCCGTGCTTCAACACGATGTCCCTCGCGAGCGCGAGGTAGAGGCCGTAGACCATGGAGTTGAGCACCACGAGCGCGTCGCCGGTGAGGTGCTCCGGGGCCACCGTCAGTCGCTCGACGCGGACGACCACCATCAGCCCCGCGAGCGCGACGAGCGAGCCAGCGGCGAACCGGGGCCGCCAGGGCTCACGCCCGCTGAGCACCGAGAACAGCGCGGTGAACAGCGGGATCGTCGCGAGCAGCACCGTCGCGTTGATCGCCGACGTGCGCCGCAGCCCGGCGAGGTACGCCGATTGGTTCGCGAAGACGCCGAGGAACCCGAGGACCACCGCGCGCAGCCGAAGCCCCGGCGGCGGCAACATCGGCTCGCGAAGCACGAGGGCGGCGACGACGAAGACGAACAGCGCTCCCAGCGTTCGCGCCGCCATCATCGCGGGCCAGGGCACGGCGCCGAGCGTCACCTTGCCGACGATCGCCAGCGAGGCGAACGCAAGCTGCACCGCGAGGAGGACCGCGGTGACCCGGACTCGGGGGCTCAACGCGCGCGGAACGCGCTGCGGCCGAGGTACACCGCGCCGCCGCCGAGCTGCGACTCGATGCGCAGGAGCTGGTTGTACTTCGCGGTGCGCTCGCCACGTGAGGCGCTGCCCGTCTTGATGAGGCCCGCGTTGGTGGCCACCGCGAGGTCGGCGATGAACGTGTCCTCGGTCTCGCCGGAGCGGTGCGACACCACCGACGTGTACCCGGCGCGCGCCGCCAGCCGCATCGTCGCGAGCGTCTCGCTGACGGTGCCGATCTGGTTCAGCTTGATGAGGATCGAGTTGCCGACGCCCTGCGCGATGCCCTCGCGAAGCCGCGCGATGTTCGTCACGAAGAGGTCGTCGCCGACGAGCTGCGTCGTCGCGCCGAGCGACGCGGTGAGGTGCTTCCAGGTCTTCCAGTCGTCCTCGGCGGCGCCGTCCTCGATCGAGATCAGCGGATATCGTTCGGTCATCGAACGATATCGTTCGACGAGCGAACCACCGTCGATCTGCTCGCCGTTCCAGCGGTAGCGCTCGGTCTTCGCGTCGTAGAGCTCGCTCGCCGCGACGTCGAGGGCGAGGGCGATCTCGTCGCCCAGGCGGTACCCCGCGGCCTGCACCGCCGCCGCCACGCGCTCGAGGGCCTCCTCGTTGTTGCGAAGGCGCGGGGCGAAGCCGCCCTCGTCGCCGACGGCGGTGGAGAGACCGTCCTTCGCGAGCGCCGCCTTCAGCTTGTGGAACACCTCGACGCCGGCGCGCAGCGCCTCGGAGTAGCGGTCGAAGCCCACCGGGCACACCATGAACTCCTGCACGTCGAGCCCGTTGTTCGCGTGCGCTCCGCCGTTGAGGATGTTCATCATCGGCACCGGCAGCGTGCAGGCGACGGTGCCCCCGAGAAAGCGCCAGAGCGGCAGACCGAGGCTCTCGGCCCCGGCGCGCGCGACGGCCATGGAGACGCCGAGGATCGCGTTGGCTCCGTACTTGGCCTTGTTGGGCGTCCCGTCGGCGTCGAGCAACACGGCGTCGACGCCCTGCTGGTCGAGGGCGTCGAGGTCTTCGATGGCGCGCCCGAGGTCGTGGACGTTCTCCACGGCCTTCAGCACTCCCTTGCCGCCGTAGCGAGCGCCGCCGTCGCGGAGCTCGAGGGCCTCGTGGGCACCGGTGCTCGCGCCCGAGGGCACGGCCGCGCGCCCGAAGGAACCGCCCTCGAGTTCGACCTCGACTTCGACGGTGGGGTTGCCCCGGGAGTCCAGGATCTCCCGAGCCTCGACGGAACGGATCGCGGTATCGCTCATCGGGTGTGCCCTCATGGCCTTTCTATGGATCGGTGAAGCATCGCCACGCCTGGCCAGGCGCGGCGCACGGCTAGACGTCGGCGCCAGCCTCGTCCGCGTCGGGCACCGCCGTCGCGTCGGGATCTCCGGCGTCGGCGGGCGTCGACGCGTCGGGGTCGCCACTGTCCGCGGGTGTTCCCGTGTCGGCGGGCCCAGTGTCCGCAGGTCCCGTGTCGTCGGGTCCGGTGTCGGCGGGACCGACGTCCGCAGGCCCCGTGTCGGCGGGACCGGTGTCTACGGGCCCCGTGTCGACGACGCCGGTGTCTGCAGGACCCGTGTCGAGCGCGCCCGCGTCGACGGCACCCGTGTCCGCCGAGCCGGTGTCCGCAGTGCCGACATCGACCGGCGCTCCCGTGTCGCCGGGGATCGTCGCGTCCATGCCGCCGGCGTCGGCCCCGGCGTCCATCGCGCCCGAGTCCGAAGGGCCCGCATCGGTGAGGGACGCGTCGCTGGCGTCCGTCGACGTCGCGTCGTCCGCGTCCGTCGTCGCTCCGTCGCTCGCGTCGACGGCGCCAGCATCGTTGCCGCGATCACCGCCCACGTCGGCGACCCCCGCGTCGGTGCCGGCATCGGCGCCGGTGTCGGTGATGGCGACGTCGGCCGATGCGTCGGCCGAAGCATCGAGGCGGTTCACGTCGAACTGCGCGACGAGCTCGCAGCCCGCGAAGGCGCCGGCACCGAGGAGACCGAGAATGAGAGACAATCGTCGTCGCACGGTGGGCTCCTCAGAAAGTCAGGCGCAGGCCCGAACCGGTGAACTGCGCGCGCGCCGGCGCGGCCTCGTGGGCAGGTGCCGGGGCAGCACCCCGACGGTCGGCGAAGTAGACGACCACGGCGACGCCGGCCGAGAGCAGCGCAGCGCTGAAGCCGACGTCGGACAGCAGCGCGTTGCGACGGCCCGTGTCGTAGAGGTCCTGCGTGGGCGTGAGGCTGTAGTCGCTCGAACTCGACAACGCCATCACGCCGAAGACGGTCCCCATCACGGCGGCGGCGCCAGCGACCGACGCCGCAACCCAGACCGCCGGACCCGGACGACGCGACGCATGGGTCGGTGCGACCGGGACGGCCTGCACCGGCGGAGGCGCGAGCGGAGCGAGGGCGAGCGACACCAGCGCCGGGGTCCCGGGTTGCGCATCGATCTCCTGCTCCGCGGATCGAAAGCCCGTCAGCGTGGCGCGGATGCGATGGTGGCCGGGCGTCACTTCGACCGGAGCGGGGGTGTGCTCCGGCTGCACGACGTCATCGACGGCGATCTCGGCGCCGGGCATCGAACTCGCCACGTTGATGCGGGCGGGGCGCTGGCGAAGCGTGGCGAGGCGCGCCTCCATCTGCTCGTGGTCCGCCGCGGCGGGCAGCTCGGCGAGGTAGCGCTCCAGCGCCGCGATGGCTTCGGGAACGCGGCCGAGGCGCTCGTTGCACTCCGCGATGGGCTTGAGCACCACGGGGTTCGACCGCAACGCGAACGCGCGCTGGAACGCCACGAGGGCCTCGGGGAAGTGACCCGCCGTGAACTGCGTGGTGCCCTCGTTGTAGGCGGTGCGCGCATCGACGAGCGTCGTGTCGGCCGGGGCTGTGGGCGTCGTCGCCTGCGCCGCCGGGGCCGCTGCAGGAGCCGCAGCCGCTGGCGCCGCCGCAGCGGGCCGGGGGCCTCGGACCGGAGGACGGCGCTGTGCCTGGGCCGGTGCCGTCGCACCGATCGCCGCAAGCGCGCCCGCGAGAACCCATCGGCTTCGAGTGCGTCCGGTACTCATCGGCGCCGAAGGTAACCCAGGCGCCGACGGGGATTCAATCCTTCACGACGCGCTGGGTCACCAACGCGTCGAGGGCGCGAACGTCGGCCCGCAGCGCGGCGTCGTGGGCGTCGAGCGCCTCGAGCGACGCGCCCAGCCCCCGAACGAGCCCGTCGAGCTCCGCGGCGAGCGTTCGCTCTTCCACCCCGAGCTGCTCGTCGGCGCCGTGAAGAAGCGCTTCGAGCGCCTCGCACGCGCTCACCTGGTCGCGCAGCGTCTCCTCGCAGGCCGCGAGCTCCCACAGGATCGCGTCGGACGCGCCGGAGATGTCGACGCCGGGCTGCGTGCGACGCACCAGGGCCTTTCGGCGCTGCATGAGCGCGATGCGACGCGTGGCCGACTCGTCGCGCTCGTGGGTGAGCTGGGCAAGCCGCGCGGTCATGTCGTCGACGGAGTGTCCGTGGTCGAGACGAAGCTCGCGCGAGCGCGCCTCGACGCCGAGCGCGCGCACGCGGTCCACCTCGAGCTGCGTCACCGCGTTGTCCATCGCCGCGACGCGGCTCGCCATGGAGGCGAGGCGGTTCTGCACGGCCTCCGGCGCGTCGCCCCAGAACGCCGCCGACAGCCGCTCGTGCACCGCATCGAGGAACCCTCGCCATGCGCGCGGGCGCTCCGTCGCGTCGACTCGCTCCGGCGCGGTGACGTCCAGGACGCCGCCGAGGCCAAGGCCGCCGCGCGGGATCTCGACGCCGCTCGGTGCGAGCTCGACGGGCTCCGGGCTGGCCGCGATGGTGCGCTCCGTCGGCGTCTCGAGGAGCGGCTCCAGCGACATGCGAATGCGCGTCGGCGGCTCGTGCTCGTCGAGAATCTCGAGGCCCGGGACGTCGATCGCCGGGGTCCACCCCATCACCGCCGCGGGCTGCGTCGCCGGGGGCACCGCGTCCATCACAGGGTCGACGGCGAGATCGCGCCGCACGCGGTCGACGGCCTCGATGAACTCCCGGGTGTCCTGAAAGCGCCGCTCCGGGAGCTTCTCGAGGCAGCGCATCACCAGCGCCTCGACGGCCTCGGGCACCGACGCGACGCGAGCCCGGGGCGGCACCGGAGCCTCCATCACGTGCTTGAGCATCATCTGGCCGAGGTGCTCGACGTCGAACGGGAGCGCCCCGGTGACCATCTCGTAGAGCACCACGCCGAGCGAGTAGAGGTCCGTGCGCGGGGTGATGGCCCCCCCCGTGGCGTACTCCGGCGCGATGTATCCGGGCGTGCCGAAGACCTTGTTCGAGAGCGTCAGCGCCGGCTGGTCGAGCATCTTCGCGATGCCGAAGTCGAGCAGCTTCACCTGCTCGCGGCGGTCCTCCCGGGGGATGAGCAGGACGTTGTCGGGCTTGAGGTCGCGGTGGATGACGTCCATCTGGTGCGCACGCCCGAGCCCCGCGGCGATCTGCCGTGCGACGTTGAGCGCGCGTCGCGGCGCGAAGGGACCGCGGGCGATGGAGGCCAGCAGGCTCTCGCCGGGCACGTACTCCATCACCAGGTACACGAGCCCCTCGGAGGTCTCGCCGTAGTCCGAGATGTCGATGACGTTCTCGTGCTGGATGCGGTTCACCGCCCGCGCCTCGCGAAGGAAGCGATCGCGCTGCACGCTGTCGCGGCTGAGGTCCGGGCGCAGCACCTTCACCGCGGCGAGGCGGTCGATCATCAGATGCCGCGCGAGGTACACGCTCGACATGCCCCCGCGCCCGAGGCGCGCGATGACGCGGTACTTGCCGGCGAGCGTAGCGCCGGAGAAGGGGTCTACGATCTCGCTCCAGAGCCAGCCGTCGCGCGCGCAGCGAATCGACCCCGGCGAGAGCAGGTCGCCGCAGTTGGGACACCTCGCCCCCCGCGGCGCGCGGGGCGCCGACGACGGGTCCCGGGACTTCACCGCTCCATCGGGGCCGCAGGATCCGCGGCCCACTCCGCCATCGAGCCGTCGTAGCTGCGCACCGGGCCGAGGCCCCGCGACGACAGCGCGACCGCCGCCATCGCGCTGCGAACGCCGCAGGTGCAGCACGTCACGATCTCACGCTGCGGATCCACGCCCGCCGCGCCGAGCACGCGCAGCAGCCGCGACGCCGGGAGCATCCGCCCGTCGGCGTCGAGCATCGACCGCCAGTCCACGTTCCGCGCACCGACGATGTGCCCGCCCCGCGCCTCGCCGTGCGGCGTCGCACCGCGGAACTCCGCTGCGCTGCGCACGTCCACGATCTGTACGCGCGCCGCGTCGACGTCCTCTCGACGCGCCAGCAGGTCTCCGCGCGGGCGCGCCTCGAAGCGTCCCGCCGCCGCACGCGCGTGCGACGCCACCACCGGCCGGCCCGCCGACTTCCACGCGCTGAACCCGCCGTCGAGGAGCGCCACGTCGGGGTGCCCCAGCAGCGCCAGCAACCACGCCGCGTGCCCCTCTTCGCCCCAGCCGCCGGCGCCCCCGCCATAGATCAACGCGGGGCGACCGCCGTCGACGCCGAGCGCCGCCACGGACTGCGCCAGCGCGCGCGCGTCGGGCTTCACCCTGCCGCGGGCCGAACCCTCGCCGGTGAACGACTGCCACGCGTACATCTGGGCGCCCGGGAGGTGCCCCTGGGCGAAGGCCGCCGCGTCGCGCGCGTCGAGCACGGCTGCGCCCCGCGAGAGGATCGCCGCCGCACCCCGGACGTCGACCACGCGCACCGGCACGCGCGGCGGTGGCACACCCATGCCCGCCGCCGAGGACGAGAACAGCGCCAGGGCCACGAAGGTGAGCGGAGCGAGCCACCGAAGGAGCATGGGCTCGACGATCGTCCAGCGGTTCCGCCGCGTCAATCGTGGAATCCCCTAAATCTCAGGCGTTCGGCGAGAGCGGCTGTGCCGCGGCTGTGCCGTCGGCCTCCGCCGGGGGGCTCTCGGCACCCTTTGGCCCGGCATCGGAAGCGGTGTTTGTGCCGGTGTGTGCCTCCTCGGGCAGGGCGAGGGCGCGCACCCGGCGAAGAAGCTCCTCGCGCCCCTCGCCGGTCTCGCCGGAGACGCCGAGCACGGGCACGCCCAGCTCGCGCCGAGCCGACTCGACGGCGGCGCGCGCCTCGTTGCGCGAGAGCTTGTCGATCTTCGTGAGGGCCACGACGGGGGTGCGGCGGATGTGCGCCAGCCACTCGAGGAGCTGCACGTCGTCGGGCTGGGGACCGCGGCGGCTGTCGATGAGCACCACCACGACACGCAGCGAGGCGCGCCGGGCGACGTACTCCTCGAGGTGCACGCCCCAGCGCGCGCGCTCCTTGCGCGACCGATCGGCGAAGCCGTAGCCAGGGAGGTCGGCGACATGGAGCACGCTCCCGTCGCGAAGGCGAAGCTCGAAGAGCACCACGCCGCGGGTGCAGCCGGGGGTCTTCGACGTGCGGGCGAGGGCCCGGCGCTGCGCGATGCGGTTGAGCAGCGTCGACTTGCCTGCGTTGCTGCGACCCGCGAAGGCGATCTCGGGGCGCACCGGCGACGGCAGGCCGTGCCCCGGCCGGGCCTCGGCGAGGTACCGGGCCTCGAGGCAATCTAGCGGCGACGGAGCCGGCGGCGGAGCATCTCCGCGACGACCCGTACTTCCTCGACGCGGAGCATCCATGCGGCGAGCACATACACCGCTCCGAGCGCGACGCCACCTCCCACCGCGACGAATCGCACGCCCAGCCCGGGCCGAGCGAAGTCCACCGAGCGCGTGAGGAGCACCGCCGCGACGGCCGGAGGCACCGACGCCGCCACGATGCGGAGCAGCGCCTTCGCGAGGGAGCGCCAGTCGGGGCTCACGTGCCGTCGCACGCCCACGACCAGCAGCGCGAGCTGCACCAGCGTCGATCCCGCGATGGCCGCCGCGACCCCCGCGTGCCCCATGGGACCGCGGAGCGCCCAGGCGAGCGCCACGAAGGCGAGGAGGTCGACGAAGGAGATCCACACCGGGCCGCGGGGGTCCTGGGCGGCCGCGTAGGTCGCCGTGAACTGCCGCACGAGGGCGAGCAGCGCGACGTTCCCGGCCTGCCAGCGCAGCGACCGCACCACCTCGGCGACGCCCGCAGAGCCCAGCAGGCGAAAGCGTCCGTAGCCGTAGATGAGCGGGACCACGGCCTCGCCGTAGGTCGCGAGCACCGCGGCGACGGGGACCGCGACGAAGGCCGCGATGCGCACCATGCGCGTGAGCAGCTCCGAGGCCTTGGCCCGGTCTCCGGCGGCGAAGGCCCCGGCAAGCTCCGGTAGGAAGGCGTTGGACACGGCGAGGATGAACACGCCCTGCGGGATGTCCGCGAGGCGCTGAGCGTAGTTGAAGTAGCTCGCCGCGCCGGTGGGCAGCGACGACAGGAAGCGGTTCGAGAGCACGACGTCGATCTGGTAGATCGCGAGGCCGAAGATGCCCGGCGCGAGAAGGGCACCGGCGCGCCGCACCGCAGGGTGGCGAAGGTCGAGCACGGGCCGTGGTCGCAGCCCGGCGCGGTGCAGCGCGGGCACCAGCGCCAGGAGCTGCAAGAGCCCTCCGAGGAGCGCCGCGAAGGCGAGCCCGTGGATGGCCGGGAGCCCCGCGCGCACGCAGACCGGGACGAAGATCGCCGGAGCGAGGAGGAACGCGACGTTGAGCAACGCCGGGGCGAAGGCGAGCGCCGCGACGCGCCCGACGGACTGCAGCGCCCCGATGCCCACCGCGGCCGTGCCCATGAAGAAGATGTACGGAAACAGCCATCGCAGCAGCGAGACCGCGAGGGTGAAGCGCGCGCGGTCGCCGTTGAAATCGCCGGCCGTGGCGCGCAGCACGGGCTCCGCGAAGAGCACGCCGAGCGCGCTCAGCGGGATCAGCACGAGCAGGCTCGCCGCGCGGATGCGCGAGATGGCCTCGCGGAGCGCGTCGTGGCGGGAGCCCTCGTCGGCCTGCGGCTCGTCGCCGGTGCGCAGCGTGAACGCCCGCGGTCCGCGGCGGAGCGCCTCGGAGAACACCGGGACGAAGGCCGACGACAACGCGCCCTCGGCGAGCAGGGCGCGCAGCGCGTTGGGAATGCGCCACGCGATGAAGAACGCATCGGTGGCCCCGAGGGGAAACGCCGCCGCGATGAGCGTCTCGCGCGCCATGCCGAGGACTCGCGAGAGCAGCGTGCCCGCGCTCAGCAGGCCCATGCGCCGCGCCACGGACGACTTCGGCGGGCCGCTCTGGTCCGGTGCGTCGGGCATCGACGGGGGCACGTACCACCGCCTCCGAAGCGCGAGCAACCATTCGGCGGCGCAACGGACGCGACGCGGACGTCGATGGTACGACGGGTGCCGCGATGGGTCTCGTCGACCGCTTCGAGCGCCTTCTCGACCGCGTGATGCCGCCACCCGACGAGGCCGTGCGCGCGGTGCGTCGCGGCGTTGCGTTGCTCGAGCGCGGCGACGTCCGGGCCGCCCTCGCGTGTGCGTCCGAGGCCCGGCGCGTGGCGCCTTCGTGGCCGCCGGCGATGCTCCTCGCCGTCGATGCCCTCGAGGCGGGTGGCAGCCCCGGCGAGGCGCTCGCGGTGCTCGACGCGTTCGGCGCCGACGCGGACCTCCCGACGGAGGCCCTCGGAAGGGTCGTCGCGCTGGCGGCGGCGGTCGGTGACGTGCGCCGGGCCCACGACGTGGAGCGGGCTTCGCGGGGTCGTCCTGCGCGCGACGCCGCGGGCCTCGCACGGAGGGTCCTCGTGGCCGCGGAGCGCTTCGAGGCGCGGGGCGAGGTCGCCGCGGCGGTCCACTTCGCGCGGGCGGCGGTCTCGGCGGACCCGGCGTCGGTGTC
>CAIMWA010000246.1 GCA_903845045.1 uncultured delta proteobacterium
AGCGCATCCCGCGGCCGTTGCATGCGCGACGCCGCGCGTGCAGTCTCCGCGCGCCATGGAGATCCTCTTCGTCAGTCCCGAGGTCGTGCCGTACTCGAAGGTGGGAGGCCTCGGCGACGTCGTCGGCGCGCTCCCCAAGGCGCTGCGTGCGCTGGGCCACAAGGTCACGGTGCTCTCGCTGCGCTACGGCAGCATCGACCCCGCGGAGCACGCCCTCGCCCGTCGCCTCACCAAGGTGAAGGTCAAGCTGGCCGGCGAAGAGGTGAGCTGCGAGGTCTACGAGGCGCGGCTCCCGTCGGGCGTGACGGTGGTGCTCCTCGGCGGACCGCGCGTGAGCGACCGCCCCGGCGTCTACGGCGAGCGCGCGACCCCGTACGACGACAACGCGCTGCGCTTCGGACTGCTCTGCCAGGGCGCCGTCTCGTGGATGCGCGCGCAGACCAAGGTCCCGGACCTCGTGCACCTGCACGACTGGACCACGGCGATCATCCCCGCGCTGCTGCGCCAAGGGGCCGTCGACGATCCGCGGCTCGCGAAGGTGCGCACCGTGCTGACGGTCCACAACCTCGCGCACCAGGGCAACCTGTCGCTCGAGGACGGCCGCGCCGTGGGCCTCGACGCCGCGTCCCTCGCGCGCATGGAATTCTTCGGCCGCGCGTCGTGGTTGAAGGCGGGGCTCCTCGAGGCGGACCGCGTGACCACGGTGTCGCCGACGTACGCGCGGGAGATCGTCACCGCCGCCGGCGGCGCGGGCATGGACGGCGTGCTGCGCGCCCACGCCAAGGGCCTCACGGGCATCTTGAACGGCATCGACCCGGGCGTCTGGAACCCCTCGACGGACCCGCACCTCGCCGCCCGCTACGACGTCTTCGACCCGCTCCCGAAGGCGCGCTGCAAGACGGCGCTGCAGCAGGAGCTGGGGCTCCCGGTGCGGCCCGAGACGCCCATCGCCGGGCTCGTGGCGCGCATCGACGCGCAGAAGGGCATCGACCTGCTCCTCGGCTGCGCGACGCAGCTCCTTCGGCAGGACGTGCAGCTCGTGGTGCAGGGCTCCGGCGACCCGGCCCTCGAGGCCTCGCTCGCCGCGCTCGCCAAGGAGCTTCCCGAGAAGGTGGCCTACCGCTCGGCCTACGACGACCGCCTCGCGCACCGCATCTACGCGGGCAGCGACCTGTTCCTGGTGCCGTCGCGCTTCGAGCCGAGCGGCCTCACGCAGCTCTACGCCATGCGCTACGGCACCGTGCCCGTGGTCCGCTGGACCGGCGGACTCCGCGACACCGTGCTCGACTGCGACCCGACGCTCGCGACGGGCACGGGCTTCGTCTTCGAGTCGCTGCTCCCCGAGGACTTCTACGGCGCCATCGCCCGCGGCCTCGCGGCGTACCAGCAGACCGACCGCTTCGCGACGCTGCGCCGCCGCGTGATGCGCATCGACCACGCGTGGGACCGCTCGGCCCGCCGCTACGGCGCCGTGTACCGCGAGCTCGTGCCCGACGCCGAGGACGGTCCCAGCGCGACGGCGTGACGCGTCCGCGGCTGCTGGTGCTCGCCGGCGCGACGGCGACGGGCAAGACCGCGCTGGCCGTGGAGCTCGCGCGGGCCCTCGACGGCGAGCTGGTGAGCGCCGATTCGGTGGCGCTCTACGGGCGTCTGGTCATCGGCTCGGCGCGTCCCACCGACGACGAGCTGCAGGGCGTCGCGCACCACCTCGCGGGCACCCTCGACCTGCGTGACGCCTACGACGCCGCGCGCTTTCTGGCCGACGCCGACGCGGCCATCGCAGGCATCGCGGCGCGGGGGCGCGTTCCCATCGTCGTCGGCGGGAGCGGGCTCTACCAGCGGGCGTTGGTGCGCGGTCTCGCTATGGGCATCCCCTCCGATCCGACGGTGCGCGACGCGTTGCGCGCCCGCGCGGCCGAGGGCCCCGCGACGCTCGCCGCCATGCACCGCGAGCTCGCCGCCGTCGACCCTGCCTACGCCGCGAAGATCCACCCCACGGACCCGATCCGCATCGTGCGCGCCCTCGAGGTGTGGACCCTCAGCGGCGAGCCCCTCTCCGCGCACCACGCCCGCCACGCCGCGGAGCCGCCTCGCTACGACGCCCGCTGGTGGTGCCTCGACGTGGACCGCGACGCCCTGCGCCCCCGCGTCGTCGTGCGCACCCGCAGCATGCTCGCGCGAGGCTGGGTCGACGAGGTCCGCGCGATCCTCGCCGACGGCTACGAGCCCGACCTGAAGCCTCTTCGGAGCGTCGGCTACGCCGAGATCGTCGACCACCTGCGCGGCGCCCTCGACGCGGCGGCGCTACCCGAGGCGATCGTGCGCGCGACCATGGCCTTCGCGAAGCGCCAGCGCACCTGGTACCGCGGCGAGGCCGACGTCACCTGGATCACCCCGGAGCACGCGCGCGACGCGTCGGTGCACGACGAGCTGGGGCAGTGGCTGCGGCCGCGCCACACCGGGGACACAGTTACGTTGTTGCATTCAGGCCCCCCGCACCACCGGCGAGACGTCGGAATGTCGTGAAATCCCTATGGATCTGCGCTGAAGTCGCACGCGACGACGGCGCGAATGCAACAACGTAACTGTGTCCCCGCCACCTCGGGAGGTCAGGTGTCGGTGACGACGCTCACGTCCGGCGCCGCGCCGGCGTCCGTCGGCGTCGGGGTTCCGGTGTCGCTGCTCACGCCGGTGTCCGTCGG
>CAIMWA010000247.1 GCA_903845045.1 uncultured delta proteobacterium
CGTGCCGGTTGGATTCTCGGGTAAAACGGGGGTCCGCCAGGGTGGCGGGGTGGCGGCGGCCAGTGGCGGAGGCGCGGCGTCCGCGTGTCGATGGGGCCGGGCGACGGACGCCGTCGTCGCAAAGGCAACAACGTAACTGTGTCCCCGGGGCTCCGACCGAGTTGCCGCGCATGAGGCGGTCGCGCGACGGCCCGTGGGCGTGACGGCCGGCGTGTCGCAGGGGTACCGTCCGGATCACGAGAACGGCGACGAAAGCCGCGCCGCGGGCGGTGAGCGCGAGAATGGGGGACTTGGCGTTGGAATCGCTCAGCTTGGAGGTGACGGCGGACTCGCAACGGGGGCTGACGGCCGTCAGGGGTCCGGGAGGCTTCGTACAAGCGATGTTCTGTCGCCGCCCCGGTTCTCTTGACGCATTGCACTTCCTATGAGCAGACAATGACGTTGGACTTGGCCGACTACCTTGGACGCGGTGTAGGCGAGTTGTTAGAAGCCGTACCGTTTTCGGAGTGGAGTGTAGTCCGTTCCGTCGAGAAGGACCCCAAGCCCGAGATCTGGTACGAGTTCGAGGGGCATGGCGTCGAGGTGATTTGCGACGGTTTCGACCTGATACAGACGCTTTTCTTGCATCGCGGGAGTGAGGAGTCCCTGATCGACGTTCCTTTTTCGCTTTGTCGTAGGGAAGTCTTGGAGCGATTCGGAACGCCGGCGAAAAGCGGAGCCGCAGTTCGAATTCCTGGGACTGGCGATCGCGGCGCGTGGGATCGTTTTACGATTCCGGCAGGGTCGCTACACGTGCAATACTGCACCGGGCGTGACGAGATCGACATGATCACGATGGTGCGTGCCGACGCCGTGCCATGACGGGAATGGTCGGTTGCACGGGGCCGGCTTTTTGCGGGTGCGCCGGAGACGGTTTCGCCATGCGACGTCCCCAGGGGCCGAGGTTCGAACTCTCATGGAACATCTTGAAATGTCAGACGAAAGTGACGGGCGCGGGAGCGGCGGACGATCCGGAGGCCTGAGGCCGAAACGGACACCCGGCTCCTCGACCGTGAGGAACTCGACCTCGGCGGGCGCGTCGCTCACTCGGCGAGCTTCCGGTAGGTCTCCTCGTGCGCGTCCATGAGGCGGTCGGCGGCGGCGAGCGCCCGGTCCATCAGCGGCGCCTTCTTGACCGGGCGGATGATGAGGGCCTCTCCGTCGGTGCGAACCTCGAGCGGGGTGTCCTTCGTGATGTCGAGCAGGTCGAGGATCGGACGCTCGATGATGAGACCCAGGCTATTGCCGACCGCCGAGAGCTTCTTGACCATCATGGTGGTTACCTCGTTCGTACGTACGTATCACGGCGAGTGTAACTTCTGGTGGTGCTCGAAGCCAGCTCGAGAAGGGGACCGGGTCTTGCCGAGGACACGCTCGGGATCGGTCGGAGCCGGGCCGCCCCGCGCTACGCGAGGCTCCACCGGGTGATCTCTTCATCGAGGCTCGCCGCGAGCTCCGGAGCCTCGGCGCGGACCGCACTCGCGAGCGCACGCAACCACGCGAGACGCTCCCGGGTCGCGCGCACCAGGGGGGAGTTCGCGTCGCGGTCCTCGTCGATCCAGCCGCCGCGCTCGAGGAGGTGCAGCACCATGCGCCCGAGGGCGGCATCGGGCGCGCCGTCGAGGCGAAGGAGCACCTGCGCGAGCACCGCGCCGGTGGAGTCGGACACCTTCTCGCGCGCCGCTTCCACGGGGTCGACCAGGTACAGCGCGTGCCACGCGTCGGCGATGCGCTCCACCTCCGCCGGGTCCGACAGGTCGGCGTCGTAGGCGCGCGCGAGCGGCAGCAGGAAGCTCCGGCGCTGCCACGTGTGGATCTCCTTGGCCGTCGCGGCGTCGGCGACGCTCGCCACCGAGCGGATCCACGCGCCGCGCGCCCGCACCGCGCGATGAAAGGTCGACTCGGCGTCGGAGTCGTCGCCGCCGAGCTGCAGCAGCCGCAAGACCAGCTTCGCCAGCGCCGGCGTCGGAGCGACGTCGAAGCGCCGGAGGAGCAACCCCACCGGTGCGGTGTCGCGAAACACGTAGCCGTCGCTCACCTGGTCCATGGCTGCCAACTCCGGTGCGGCGACGTACAGCCCGTGCCAGCGCGCGGCGAAGTCCTCGGCGTGCTCGGGCGGCACCGGCGTCATGGTGCGGAGCTGCGTGTACAGCTTGCGAAGCTGCGCGTGCTGCTCCCGCGGCGAGACCCCCTCGCCGGCGCCGCGCGCACCCTCGAGCCACTGGGTGACGCGCTCGACGAGGGCCCGGGCATCCCTCGCGCGCGGGTCGAAGGAGTGCCCCGCGGGCGCCCTGGCGGCGAGCGCGGCCTCGAGCGCGCGTCGAGCGTGCGCGCGCGCCGCGGTGTCTGCGGGGTGGGTCCATGTCGCGAGGAGCAATAGGTCCTCGAGGTCACCGAGGGACTGGTGCCAGCGCCCGTCGACCTGCGACCACTCGGCCTCGGTCAGCGGCGCCTCGAGCGCGAA
>CAIMWA010000248.1 GCA_903845045.1 uncultured delta proteobacterium
GCCGCGCGCGGGCCACGGTGCGCTTGTCGTCCTCGGAGAGCTCGTCCATGCCGAGGATGGCGATGATGTCCTGGAGGGACTTGTACTTCTGCAGCGTCTCCTGCACGGCGCGGGCGACCTTGTAGTGCCGCTCGCCCACGTACTGGGGCTGGAGCATGCGCGAGGTCGAGTCGAGCGGGTCCACCGCGGGGTAGATGCCGAGCTCGGAGATGGCGCGGGAGAGCACCGTCGTCGCATCGAGGTGGGCGAAGGTCGTCGCCGGCGCCGGGTCCGTGAGGTCGTCGGCGGGCACGTACACGGCCTGCACCGAGGTGATGGAGCCGTTCTTCGTCGACGTGATGCGCTCCTGCAGCGCGCCCATCTCCGTGGCCAGCGTCGGCTGGTAGCCCACGGCGCTCGGGATGCGCCCCAGGAGCGCGCTCACCTCGGAGCCCGCCTGCGTGAAGCGGAAGATGTTGTCGACGAACAGGAGCACGTCCTGGTTCTCGAAGTCGCGGAAGTACTCGGCCACGGTGAGCGCCGAGAGGGCCACGCGGGCGCGGGCGCCGGGGGGCTCGTTCATCTGCCCGTAGACCAGCGCGGTCTTCGAGATCACGGAGGTCTTGCCGTCGCCGAGCTTCGACTCCGTCATCTCGACGAAGAGGTCGTTGCCCTCGCGGGTGCGCTCGCCCACGCCGGCGAACACCGACACGCCGCCGTGCGCCTTCGCGACGTTGTTGATGAGCTCCATGATGAGCACGGTCTTGCCCACGCCGGCGCCGCCGAAGAGGCCGATCTTGCCGCCCTTCTTGTAGGGCGCGAGCAGGTCGATGACCTTGATGCCCGTCTCCAGGATCTCTTCCTTGGTGCTCTGGTCCGTGAACTTCGGCGGAGCGCGGTGGATCGGCAGGAACTTCTTCGCGTTGATGGGGCCGGCCTCGTCGACGGGCACGCCCACCACGTTCAGGATGCGCCCGAGGGTCTCGGGGCCCACCGGCATCATGATCGGGGCCCCGGTCGACTTGACCTCCTGGCCGCGCACGAGACCATCGGTGGAGTCCATGGCGATGGCGCGCACGGTGTTCTCGCCGAGGTGCTGCGCGACCTCGAACACGAGGTTCCAGGGCTCGTCGCTGATGGACTTGTTGGAGACGCGGACCGCCGAGTTGATCGCGGGGAGCCCGCCGGGGGGAAACTCCGCGTCGATGACCGGTCCGATGATCTGCGTGATGCGTCCGAGGGGGAGGTCTGACATCGTCGTGATCCTGTGTGCTTCGCGCGGGAATCGAGGGGCCCGCCGCAGGGCGGGGGCGCCGTACCACACTCCTTTGGATCGGGTCAAAGCCGTTTCACGACGCCCCCCGCGGCCGCCCCGAAGGCGCTATATCTCCCGTGAAGCCTCATGACCGAAGCCGCCTCCGCCCCCCCGCCCGCGCGGCCCCGCACGGCGCGCCTCGAGCTCGCGCTGCAGCTCGTGTGCGTCGTCGCGCTGGGCACCGCCGCCATGCTCCTCGTCGACTACGTGCGCCCGCCGGTGTTCTGCGCGGACCACGGATCGGGCTGCGACCTCGTGCGCCACTCGGTGTACGCGCGCCCCCTCGGCGTGCCGCTGCCGGTGCCCGGAGTGCTCTATTTCGCCGCGCTGCTGGGCCTCTCGGTGGCCGGTCCAAGGGCGCGCCGGCTGCTCTCGTCGCTGGGGCTGCTGGGCATCGCCGCGGGCGTCGCGCTGGTGGCGATCCAGGCCATCGCGCTGCGGCACTTCTGCACGTACTGCCTCGTGGTCGACGCGTCGGCGCTGGTCGCGGGCGCCCTCGCGGCGTCGCTGCGGCACCGCAAGCCCGCGTCGCATCCGTTGATTCCGCGTCCTGCGGCGGCGATGGCGGCGCTGCTCGCGGTGTGTGCGCCGCTGGGCTACGGGCTGTCGCGTCCGCCGCCGCGCATCGCGCCGAACACCCCGGTGCTGGCGCCGTTGCCCGAGGTCATCGCCCGCGCGCAGCAGCCCGGCGTCGCCACCATCGTCGAGTTCGTCGACTTCGAGTGCCCGTACTGCCGCCGGCAGATGGCCGCGCTCGCGCCGCTGCTCGCGTCCTACGGGGGGCGGGTGCGGGTGATCCGCAAGAACGTTCCGCTGTCGATGCACCCGCACGCCCACGACGCCGCGCGTGCCGCGTGCTGCGCCGACGAGCAGGGCCGCGGCGAGCCGATGGCGTCGGGCCTCTTCACCGCCGACGACATCTCCGTCGAGGGATGCGAGGCGCTGGTGCGCTCGCTGGGCGGCGACGTCGAGGCGTACCGCGCGTGCCTGGCTTCGCAGCGCCCCGACGCGCGCATCGAGGGCGACATGAACGACGCCCGCGCCTCGGGAGTCTCGGGCCTGCCCACGATGTTCGTCGGACGCGAGCGCTTCGAGGGCCTCACCGACGCCGACACGCTGCGCGGCAGCATCGAGCGGGCGCTGCGGACCGGCGGGTGAGCGCGGTGCGAGCCGGGTGGGCGTGCGTCCTCGCGGTGTGCGCGGGCGCCGGCTGTCGTCGTTCGCGCGGAGCTCCCGTCGATGGCGAGGTGCCGCCGGGTGACGCCGTGGTGGCCGCGCCGATGCCCGCGGGCGAGACGCCGGCCATCGCCCCCACGCGCCCTGCCGAGGGATCGCAGCCGCGGTGGCGCGACCTCACGCACGGCGTACGTCCGCGGGGCCAGGAGCGCTGGCGCTACGACTTCACGCCGCGCACGCCCCACGGCGAGCCCGCCACCGACGGCCGCACGGTGTTCGTGAGCGCGGTGCGCATGGAGGTCGAGGGACCCACCGACGGCGAGGTCTTCGCCTTCGACCTGCGCGACGGCACGCTGCGCTGGCACGCGGCGGTGGGCGGGCTCCACGGCGAGCCGCTGGCGATGGTCGACGGCCTCGTGCTCGTCGACACCATTCCCCACTGCGCGCGGCGCGGCGCCGACACGCCGGGCGTGGTGCAGCGCGGGTGCATGGAGCCCGGACCGGGCGGCCTCGTGGGCCTCGATGCGCGCGACGGCACGGTGCGCTTTCGCACGGCGTTCACGTCGGAGTCGCTGCGGGCGCGGTGGTCCGGCGCGCTGGTCGACGGCGCGTGGTGGATGCACGACGGCACCGTGGCGCTGCGCGGGGCGCGGCTTCCGACGGGAGCTCCGGGGGCGCGGCTCGCGATGCCCGGCGCCGTCACGACGCTCACCGCCATCGATCACGACCTGATCTACACGCTCGACGCGCGCCCAGCGACGCGGCTCGCGGCGCGGTCTCCGTCGCAGCCGCGGGCGCGCTGGGAGAAGGCGCTGCCGTACCGGGGAACGTGCCCGGTGGTGGTGGCGGGACCGCTGCTGGTGGTGCCGGCCTTCGCGTCGAGCGGCGTGACCGGGGCGCCCCGTGCGGTGCTGCGTGCCACCGGCGCCGACGCGTGGTCCGTGCCGTCGCCGCCGCACACCGTCGAGGGCTGCGGGGCGCTCGACGGCAGCGTCTATTGGCAGGTGCAGGACCTCGAGCTCCAAGGCTTCGCCGTCGGCGACGGGCGTCGGCGCGGGCGGTGGGCGCTCCCTTCGCCGCCGACGAGCGACCTCGCGGCGGCCCTCGACGGGGTGTTCTACGTGAGCCTTCCGCGGCGCCTCGCGGGCATCGACGAGGCCGACGGGCACATGGCCGTGGAGGTCGTCACCGAGGCGGCGGCGGCCGAGGGCATGGTGCTCTGCGCGGGGCACGGTGCCGTGGTGACGCGCGATCCGGGGTTGGTGGTGGGGTTCGACTGACGGGGCGGCGGGGCGGTCGTCAGTCGTCGCCGAAGACGTCGGCGAGGGAGGGGGCGCGCACGGCGCGGGCGGTCCAGGGATGGAGCCGTTCGCGATCGGCGGTGGCCTCGATGCGGCGCTCGTCTTCGGACGAGAAAGACGCAGGGACGGGGGTAGGAAAGTAGGATGCGCGATCGGTCGGCGAGGCTGCCGCCGCGCCGCGCCCGGAACCGCGGGAATCGAGGGGCTCCGACGACGCGATCCGTCGGAAGGGCGAAGGTTCCTACTTTCCTACCCCCGTCCCCGACGGTGCTACGGTCCCCGCCATGCTGGGCACCCTGGTCACGAATTCGCTTCGCGCTGCGCTCTATCCGATCTCCGCGGCGCGGCGCGCCACGCTCGCGCCGAAGGGCACGTGGCTCACGCTGACCCTCGACGGGGCCGTCACCGAGATCGAGCGTCCGTTCTCGCGGTTCACGCACTCGCTGCAGGCGATGCTGCGCGGCGGATCGGCGAAGCCCGGCACCACGCTTTCGGTGCTGCGCGAGCTTGCCGAGGCCGCCGCGGCGGACCCCAACGTCGAGGGCGTGCTGCTGCGCATCGAGACGCTGCAGTGCGGGAGCGCCGTGGCGACGGGGCTCCGCGAGGTCATCGCGTCGCTGCGGGCGTCGGGAAAGCGCGTCGTGGCGTGGCTCCCCGGCGGGGCGTCGACGCGGGAGCTGTACGTGGCCCTCGCCGCCGACACGGTGCTCGCGACGCCGCAGTCGGGGCTCGGTCCGCTGGGGTATGCGGCGCAGACGACGTTCCTGCGCGGGCTCCTCGCGCGCGGCGGCCTCGAGGCCGAGGTGTACGCGCGGCGCGAGTTCAAGAGCGCCGCGGAGCAGTTCAGCCGCGACAGCTACTCCGAGGCCAACAAGGTGCAGCTCGGGGCGCTCCTAGACCGGCTCCACGAGGCGCTCGTGGCCGCCATCGTCGAGGGCCGCAAGGTCGACGAGCATCGCGCCAAGGCCATGGTCGAGAACAGCCCGTACCGCGCCGCCGACGCCGTGCGCGAGGGCCTCCTCGACGGCCTCGCCTACGAGGACGAGCTCCCCACGAAGCTCGGCGCCGCCGGCAAGCCCACGCTCGTGAAGGCCGGGCTCTACCTCGCCCTCTCCCGCGTCATGCGCTTCGAGGGGCTCTGGAACGGTCCGCGCGTGGGCGTCGTCGAGGTGCGCGGGGCCATCGTGTCGTCGTCGCAGTCGTCCATGAGCGGCGTGGCCGACGCGCGAAGGGTGGGAGCGGCGCTGCGGTCGGCGCGCGCGAACCCGCGCATCGGGGCCGTGGTGCTCTACGTCGACTCCCGCGGCGGCAGCGCCCTCGCCAGCGACCTCATCGCCCACGAGGTCGAGCGCCTGCGCGAGAAGAAGCCCGTCGTCGCCTACTTCTCCGATGTCGCCGCCAGCGGCGGGTACTACGTCGCCGCCCTCGCCCAGGAGATCGTCGCGCAGCCCCTCACCGTCACCGGGTCCATCGGCGTCATCGCCATGCGGCTCCTCGCGCAGCGCATGCTCGAGAAGCTCGGCATGACGCACGAGGTGATCCGCCGCGGCGAGCGCGCGGACCTCATGTCGCCGTTCCGCGGGTGGAGCGAGGACGAGCGCGCGGCGTTCGACCGCGAGATCGACGGCACCTACAACGACTTCGTCTCCATCGTGGCGCGCGGGCGCAACCGCGACGTCGCCGAGATCGAGCCCCTCGCGCGGGGCCGCGTCTACGCCGGCAGCGACGCCCACGCCCTGGGCCTCGTCGACCACCTCGGCGGCATGGACGTCGCCATCGCCCGCGCCCGCGCCCTCGCCGGCACGCCCCTCGGCGACCGCCCGGTGGTGGTCACGCCGCCGCGCGGGACCGTCGACCCGCCGGAGCCCGCGGCCCCGGTGCGGGCGCTGCTGGCGTTCCTCGAGGCGCAGTCCATGGCCACGCGGGCCGAGACGGACCTCTTGCGCATGTCCATCGCGTCGCCGAAGGAGCGGCTCTTCGCCTGGGACGGCCTCGCCGGCGACCTCTAGCGCCTACGCGCCGGTGCGCACCGCGGAGACGTCCTCGAGGTCGGGGCCGACGGCGTGGTACGCGCGGCCGAAGCCGAGCACCAGCGACGCGGCGCCCGCGGGCGTGAGCGCCACCCAGTGGAAATCACCGAGGCCCAGCAGCGTCTCGGCGATGGGAAAGCGCTCGCGGTAGGCCGCGTCGGCGCCCTCGGCGACGCCCTCGGCGCGCGACGCGAAGCGGGCGGTCATGGGCAGCATCACCCGCGCGAGCGCGTGGTTGCTGCGCGCGTCGCCCACCCGCGGCGCGGCGTTGACCATCACCGCGCACCGGGCCTGCGTGCGCAGCGCGGCGGTGTGCGGCGCGAGGTCGCTGAGCAGCATCCAGATGCGCAGCGGCGCCCGCAGCGCCACGTACGGGACCAGCGACACCGCGGGGCCGTCGGCGGTGGTCACCGCGAGGCTGGCGACGGGCACCTCGGACAAGAGCGCGTGCAGCGCTTCACGGGGCTCTTCCATGGCTCACTCCAGTGCGCGCGCGAAGGCGATCTCGCGTGCCCGGCCAACGTAACCCTCGGGCCGCTCGGCGCCAGCGGTCGCGAGGAACGCGCTCACCATGCGATCGAGGTACGACGGCAGCGCCGTGGGCACGAAATCCAGCGCTTCGCGGGCCTTCGCGGGGTCGATGAAGGACATCCAGGCCTGGCTGAAATTCGACAACGATCGCATCGCGAAGCCCTCGGCCCGCAGCCGCGCCGACGGCACCTCGACGAGGCGCGGCGTCACGCCCACCCGCTCGGCCAGCATGTACAAGAGCTCCCGGAGCGTGGGCGTCTCGTCCTGCGCGAGATTGTACGCCTCGCCCTCGGTGCGGCGGTCGCCGAGGAGCGCGGCCACGGCCACGGCGACGTCCTCGGCCCAGATGTGGCGCGTGGGGGTGTCGCCGCCGTCGGGCAGCAACACCGGACCGCCATCGAGCAAGCGCCAGAGGTACCCCTCGATGCGCGCGTTGGGGTCGCCGATGCCGTTCACCATGGGGATGCGCACCCGCGTCGCCCGCACGCCCTCGCGCAGGAGAAGGTCCTCGCAGCCGCGCTTGCCGATGCCGTACTCCCACTGCGACGCGTCGGCGGGGTCTGCCGGGCGGGGCATGCACGGGCCGTCGTAGTCGGTCTCACGCGACGGCTGCGGGCACGCCTCGCGCACCAGGTACACCTGCCCGGTCGAGATCAGCACGTAGTGCCCGAGGGCCTCCCACGGCAGCGCGAGGTCGCCCGGTGTGAACGCCGAGAAGTCCACCGTGGCGTCGAAGCGCCGCCCTTCGAGCAACGACGGAAGCACCCCGGTGGAGCGGTCGCCGACGAGGGTCTCGACGCGTTCCGCGAAGGGCACCGCGCGCGTCCCCCGATGGAACAGCGTGACCTCGTGGCCCTGCGCGACGAGCCGCCACGCGAGCAGCCGCCCCATGAACCGCGTTCCGCCCAACACCAGGACCTTCACGGGTCTCCGTCGCGCAGCCACGCACCGAAGCGCTCGCCGATCATCAGCGTCGGCAGGTGCGTGTTCGCCGTGGGGATCGTCGGCATCAAGCTCGCGTCGGCCACCAGGAGGCCGTCGGTGCCGCGCACGCGTCCGCGCCCGTCGGTCGCCGCGTCGGCGTCGTCGTCGGAGCCCATGGGGACGGTGCCGCAAGGGTGGTAGCCGGAGTCGCAGAACGCCCAGATCCAGCGTGAAAAACGCTCGGTGCGCAGCACGGCCGGGGGAGGCCACACGGGGCGCGCGAGGTCGCGCATGGCGGGCGAGTCGGTCATGGCGAGGCCCACGGCGAGGGCCTCGAGGGCCTTGGCGCGGTCCGTCGGGTGGTCGAGGAGGCGTGATCGGATCTCGGGCTTCGCGCGCACGTCGGCGGTCGGAAAGCGCAGCAGCCCATGCCCCACGGGCTTGCCCACCTGGCACATCACGGACACCCACGGGATGTGCACGCGCGGCAGCAGCACCGCCGATCCAGCCTGCAATTGCAGGTCGTTGCGGTGCGTTCCCGTCGCCGACTGCCAGCGCAGCACGGTCTGGATGAGCGGGTGCCGCACGTCGCACACGCCCCGCTTGGGCCAGAGGAAGAACGCCGCGCCGGGGTGATCCAGCAGCCGCGCGCCCACCGCAGGAACGTCGGCGACGCGGGTCACGCCCAGCCGCGCGAGCTCCGCTGCGGGACCGATGCCCGAGCGCAGCAGGATGCCGGGCGTGGCGATGGCACCCGCACAGAGCACGACGCGCTTGGCGTGCAGCACCGTGGTGGTCCCGTCGGCCTCGACGACCTCGACGCCCACGGCCCGCGTTCCCTCGAAGACCACCCGCCGCACCAGCGTGTGCGGACGGATCCGAAGGTTCGGTCGCGCGCGCACCGCCGGGGTCAGCCAGCACCGCGCCGCGCTCTGACGCTCGCCCTGGAGCTTGTTCATGGCGTGGGGCCCGTAGCCCGTGCCGTCCGGGGCGTTGGTGTCGTCGCAGCGGGGCATGCCTACGGCCGCCGCCCCGTCGAGGAACGCCGCCTGCCAGGGCACGAGCTCGTCGGGGGTGTGACGGCGCAGCGGGAGCGGGCCGTCCTGGCCGTGGTACGGGGCGCGGCGGTCGAGGTCGTTCTCGAGGCGCACGAAGGCCGGGAGGCACTGCTCCCAGCCCCAGTCGGGCAGTCCGCGGGCGGCCCACTCGTCGTAGTCCGAGGGGACGCCGCGCAGCCCGATGCAGGTGTTCACCGCCGACGAGCCGCCGACGACGCGCCCGCGGGGCAGCGGAAACGAGAGCTGCTTCGCGTTGGGGCGGTGCGTCCAGCCCCAGTCGTGGGCGCGCATGGAGTTGCGCGTGCCGTCGCGAAGGTCGCCCGGGAGCGCCGCCGCGTCGGGGTAGTCGGGGCCCGCCTCGAGGAGCAGCACGTCGCGATCCGACCGCTCGGTGACGCGCGCCGCGATGACCGCCCCGGCGGCCCCCGCTCCGACCACGATTGTCCCTGCTCCTTCGCGCATGTCGACCCTATGGACTCCATCGCACAACCCCTCGAAGGATGAAACGTCCCGCCGCGGGGTCGTGTGTGCGCCCAGCGCAAGGCTTGCGCCAAACGCATGAATTGACCCGAAAAATCCGCGGGAATTGCACGTCGCTCGGGTGGCACTGCATGCGAAGCGCGCGCTGACGCGGGGTGGCACCGGCCGTGCACGACGCACGCGGTGCGTGTCGGGAGAAATTCCTCCAACGCGCCTGGAGGTTCCATTCATGGGATCGCTCGGTTCCGTCACCGCACTCGAGGCCTACCGCCACTCCCTCTCCGGCGTCGCGCCGCTGAAGCCCGACGAGGAGCGGGACCTCGCGCTGCGGTGGCGCCACGGCGACCAGCGTGCGGGCAACCGTCTCATCGAGGCGAGCCTTCCGTTCGTCATCACCATCGCCACGGAGTACCGGCGCTGGGGCGTTCCCCTCGAGGATTTGATCCAGCAGGGCAACCTCGGGCTGTTGAAGGGCGCGCTGCGCTACGACCCCGAGCGCGACTGTCGCCTCATCACCTACGCGGTGTACTGGATCCGTGCGGAGATTCGCGAGTACGTGGTGCGGGCGTACCGGCTCGTGCGCATCGGCGGCAGCAAGGGCGAGCGCCGGGCGCTGCGTGCGTTCCGTCGCACCCGCGAGGACGATCCGGACAAGCTCGCGGAGCTGTCGGGCCTGACGCCGGATCGCATTCGCACGCTGCTGCCGATGTTGAAGCAGCGCGACGTCTCCCTCGACGTGTCGGCGGACGGCGAGACGCCCGCGGTGGAGCGGCTGCGCGACCCGGGCCAGTCGCCCGAGGAGATCGCCGGCGACCACGACGAGACGGCCAGCCAGCACGCCCGCCTCGAGGTCGCCATGGGTCAGCTCAACGACCGCGAGCGCTGGATCGTCGAGCAGCGCGTGCTCGGCGACGACATCACCCTCGAGGCGCTGGGGCGGCAGCTCCGCGTGTCGAAGGAGCGCGTGCGGCAGATCGAGGCGCGGGCCTTCGCGAAGCTGCGCGCGTCGCTCGGAACGCTCGCGGCGTAGGCCTTCAGCCGACGCCGAGGCGCGCGGCGAGATCGTCGGACGTCAGCGCCGCGACGACGCGGAGCCGTTGCATGAAGCGACGGTAGTCCCGGGGCGCCGTCTGCACGGCGTGGGGGCGCAGGTGAAAGTCGGTGATGCGCGTCACGGCGAAGCGGCATGCGCCGAACATCGCCACCTCGCGCAGCGCCGATCGCTCGCGCGCGTCGAGCGGCGCCGAGGCCGTGTAGCCCTCGAAGAACGCGCGGGCGAGGGTCCAGTCGAAGGTGCTGGCATAGGTCCAGGCGTGCACGACGATGAGGGCGTCGAGGAGCAGCGGGCCCGTTCCTGCCGACTCCCAGTCGAGGAGCGCGCGCAGCGCCGAGCCGTTCCAGCGCACGTTGTCGCGAAAGAGGTCGCCGTGGACGATGCCTTGCGGGAGCGCGTCGAGATCGGCCCGAGCGACCTCGTCGAGGGCGGCGTGAAGCTCGGCGACGGGCTCTGCGAGATCGGGGTGCTGCGCCACGGGAATGCCCTGAAGACGCGCGCGCACCCCCGCGAGGTCGAAGCGGCTGGGGCGGCGCTGCGGAAACGAGAGGCTGGCGGTGTGGGCGGTGCGAAGGGCGCGTCCGAGGGTGCCGAGGTGATCCGCGGTGACCTCGGCGCCGCGGAGTTCGCGACCGTCGAGCACGGGAAAGAGCGCGACGGGCTTGCCGTGCACGCGCACGCCGCCGGCGCGGGGACCGTCGATGGGCTCGGGCACGGGCACGCCGCGCTGCGCGAGGTGCCGGAGCAAGGCGCCCTCGAAGGCCACGCCGTCGGCGTCCTGCTCCTCGTAGATGCGGAGAAAGGCGCGGGCGGCGGCGGTGCGCACGACGTAGTTGCTGTTCACGCTGCCCGCGGGACCCGGCTCGATGGCGACGCACGGTCCGAGGCCGTGGGCCTCGCAGACGCGGGTGGCGTCGTCGGGGGAGAGGGGGGTGTGCAGGGCCACGTCGCATCGTAGCCGACCGCCCGGGGACGGTTTCAACAAGTTGCCAAGTCGCATTGGCGCCCCGTAACCCATCGAAATCACATGCTACGGTCGAGCTGAAATGTTGAATGTTGAATTGTTGAAACCGTCCCCCGGGGGGTCCGGCGAAAGCCGATGGTGAGGTCATGCGGGAGCGAGTGTTCGCTGCCCGCGGGCACCAACCCCTCCTCCTCCGCTCGATCGACGAGCCACCGTCGCGAGAAGAGAAACGGGCTGAACCCGCGCGCGCGGTAGCCGAGCCAATACGCGAGGCCGAACGCCGACCACTCGGTCACCTGCAGCACGAGCACGCCGCCCGGGGCGACGGCCCTGCAGAGACGCCGCAGGGTGTCCCGCGGGGTCGTCACGAAGTTGAGAACACCGATGGCGAGCACTGCGTCGAAATCGCCCGGGAGCGCGAGGTCTTCGAGGCGGCTGAGAACGACCTTCGATGTGACCTTGCGAAGGTGTGCGAGCATCGCGGGGGAGGCGTCGACGGCCGTGACGTCACAGCCGAGATCCACCAACAATCGTGTGAGGAGACCGCTCCCCGCACCCGCGTCGAGCACGCGCTGTCCGGCCCAAGGATCGCACAGGCGCAGCGCCGCGGCGTGCTGGCGATGGTGGGAGAAGCGAACGAGCCCGCGGCTCGCGTCCGGCGCGTAGCTCGAAGACATCGCATGCCAGTACGCAGCCACGCGCACGGCGTCGAGGGGACCGCCAAAGATGCCCGCGTCGCGCGCGGTCGGCGAGGTGTACGGCTCGGCGCTCGCCGTCGCGCCATCGGGGGCGGTCACGCGATGCGCCGTCCCATGATGATTCGCACCAACACGGTGATGATGGCGAGCACGAGAAGCACATGGATGATTCCGCCCGCCGCCACGTGCATGGTGAAGCCGAAGACCCACATCACGAAGAAGATCACCGCAAGAGCCCAGAGCAGGTTCAACATCGTCCCATCGTCCTTCTCCGGGTCGCGCCGACGTCACCGCGGTGGGAATTCGAGCACTCCCCGGTGCGGCGTTCGCGACCCGACGTCGCAGGGTGCACGCCATGGGCCGCACACGGAACACCGTGTCTCTGCGAAGAACCAACGAAGCGACGGCGCGGAGCCATCGACACGATCGCCACAGGGTGTGGCGAAAATGCCTACGCGCCCGTCAGCGTCCGCCGGACGCCGCGACGACTGCCACCACCACCGCCAGCAGCGCGATGGCGCCGAGCACCACCGCGGCGATCTTCACCCACGAGAGAGGCGCGTCGCCGGTCACCCGCTGCGCGTCGCCACCGTGAACGACCACGCGGTACACGCCATTGCGATATCGATAGGCGAGCACGTACGCGGGGAGGGCGCAGCGCTCGGTGCTGAGCCCGTCGACGAGCACCGACACCTTCACGTTGCGTGAACGCCCGCCCGGTACGAAGCGCTCGGCCACGTTGGCCGCCGCCGTGGCCTCGATGGTCTCGGCGATGCGCCGACGCGCGGCAGAACGCTGCGTGTCGAAGCGTTCGACGATGGCCCCCGGGGGTTCCGCCGCGCCCGGTTGCTCCATGGCCACCGCCGTCGCGAGGTCGTAACCAGGAAGGAGCCAGCGGCACTCGTCGTCGCTCAGCCCGCGCGAGGCGCTCACGCCCACGCGGCGAAAGTCGAGAACGCAGCGGCCCGCATGCGGCGCCCACGCCGAGCGCCCGGCACCTGCGTTGGAGTCTGCCGTCCAATGGACCTCGGCGCGGGCGTCGAAGAGCCATGCGGGCCACCACACGGGCTTGAGGTTCTCGACCGTCGACGCCGACGCGAGGTCCGAAGGGCGAAAGAAGCCGCGGGAGCCCAGCCACGCCGTCAGCGCCGCGCGCGCCGTCGCGGCATCGACGGCGAAGGGACCCTTCCAGCGGGCCTGGTCGACGGGGTCCGCGAGGGCCTCGAGCTTCGTCACGGCGCCGCAGAACGCGCAGGCCGGCGCGCCCGCCTGGGCCGAATATGCCATCGCCGCACCGCATTCGGTGCAACGAAGAATCTCGGCGCGCACCGTCGCGGTGGCTGCGCCGTCGTCGTGGGGAACACCGAGGCCGCAGAGGGCGCAGCGAAGGTCCTCGGCCTCGAGGGCGAAGTGGCAGCGCGTGCAGGCGCTCATGGCGTGCTCCCCGGGGACAGCGATGTGGCCAGGGCGACGATGCCAGCAACGATCGCGAGGACCACGATGACTGCGATGGCGACGCGCACCCAGTCCGTCGGCGCGCGGCCGGCGACCTTGCCTGTTTGTCCATTGACCAAGAGGCGCAAGGGAGGGGCGTTGGGCGCATAGCGCAGCGCGAGCACCCACACCGGAACGAGCACGAGGTCGAGGGATTCGCGGTCCAGCGCGGTCTGGTGCACGAGCCCGGTGTGGCTGTCTCCCGGCATGAACGCGTGGAGCGACGCGCCGACCTTCGTCGTCGCCTCTTCGCGCGCCAACGCCATGCACTGTTGTTGGGTGAGCGAGGGGTCCTCGGCGGTCCAGCCCGCGACGAGGCCGGGCTCGTAGCGGCGCAGAAGGCGCAGGTCGAAGGGCTCGGCGGCCTCGAGCTCGTCGTTGTCGATGGCCTTCGACGCCGTGACGAGCACGTCGGCGACGAAGGTGGCGTGGTCGCCCTCGAGCGGGCGGTATTCGGTGCGCGTGACCTCGCGGGTGCGCGTCTCGGTTTCGCCCTTGTCGTTGGTGACCGTGTACGTCTCGGTCTCGGTGTAGTTCTCGCCGATGGAGGCCGCGAAGCGCGTGCGCGCCACCGCCGAATACAGGTATGCCGGGAGGTACACTGCGCGAAGGTCGTCGACGGAGGCGCGGCGGAGGCGCGTGGGCTTGAAGAACCCGAGGCTGCGCACCCACTGCTGCACGCGGTCGCGGGCGACCTCGCGGGAGAGCACGAAGCCCAGCGCGTAGGCGGGCCGCGGGCGGTCCCGGGTGGCCGGACGCTCGATGACCGAAGGGAGCGCGCAGTACGGGCACACCGCGGTGCGCGCGCTCGCGGCGAGCTCCATGGACGCGCCGCAGTTGCGGCACTCGACGGCCACGGCGCGGGCGGTTTCCGACGCGGAGCTCGAGGGGGCGGCGTTCACGGGGGCCGGAGGAGAGCGCGGGGGAGCGGGGGCGTCAAGGCGGGGCGGGCGGGTCTCAACGCGGTTCAATGGACTGGTTGCGACACCAATCTACCGCCCGCACCCTCGCCGCATGAACGTCAGCGTCCCCGATCGGTATCGCATCTCGCGACGAAGCATGCGTGGGGGGCACCATGCCCGCGCACACCGCTGAAGCCGTCCTCTCCGTGGTCGGCGCGCTCGTCACGATGCTGCTCCCCTACGCGAGCGGCGGACCGATCTTCACGTATCTGTTCGCGACGGGCACCCTGCGCGTGCGAGCGACGGGTTGCGGCGTTCGCATCACCGGGGCCGATCCCGCACCCATGTGCGCGCTCGGGATCATCTTGGCAGTGCCGGTCGCGGTGCTCACGGCGTGGGGTGCGAAGGCCGCGCTCCTCGGCGGCGCGGCGGCGCTCGTCACCTGGTTCGGATGCCGGCTGCGCGTCGACGTGACCTCCGAACGAACGGTGGTCGTGCGCACCTTCGCGTTCGTCGTTCCGTGGAGCTGGCGCTCGTACGGTGAGGCTCCGCATGCCTTCACGGACGGTTGGGGCGACTTCGCCGATCCGTTGGCGCTGCACCTGGATCTCGGCAAGGGCGAGCGGGACATCGAGCTCGGGTGGGGCGGCCAGGGCACGCCGTCGTGCGACGACCTCGCGGCGCGGATCAACGAGGGCATCGCGGGGCTGCCACCGCCCGGCGGTTAGGCGTTGAGGCCGTCCCCGCTCTCTGTATAACGCACCGCATAGATCGGCGGCAGGTGGTTGGCCACGGCGTGCCAGGTGTCACCCTGGTCTGCGGTGGTCCACAGGTTGCCGGTGCTCGAGCCGAGGGCGAGCCGGGCGCCGTCGTCGAACACGTCGAGGGCATGGCGCAGCACCAGATCGTAGGCGAAATGCTGCGGAAGCCCTTCGCGCAGCACGTCGAAGGTGCGTCCTCCGTCGCGGGTGCGCGTGACGACGACCTGACCGTCGATGGGCGCGCGCTTCTGATCGGAGTGCGCTGGAACGAACCACGCGGTGTCGGCATCGCGCGGGTGCACCGCCACCGGGAAACCGAAGCTCGACGGCGATGCCTGGAGCTGCTGCCACGAAGCGAGGTCGTCGGTCGAACGCCAGATGCCCATGTGGTGCTGACACCAGAACACCTCCGGCGCCGAGGCACATTGAACCACGCAGTGCGGGTCCTGGTTCTCGGGCCATTCGGCTTGCTCGGGAGGCACGTAGCCGACCTTCATGCCCACGGTGTGCGGAGCCCAGCTCGCGCCGAGGTCCGTAGTGCGCCAGACGCCGCCGCTCGACACGGCGA
>CAIMWA010000249.1 GCA_903845045.1 uncultured delta proteobacterium
CGCATGGAGCCCGACGTCACGCTCGACGGATCGACGTCCGTGGGTGCCGCGACGACGAGCATCTCCGCGCGCGGCGTCGAGCAGTACGAGTCCATCGCGTACGACATCGCGCGGCAGCGTCTCGGTGCGGGCCCGCTGCGCGCCGCCGCGATGCCGTGCACGCCGGCAGGGACCACCGACGACGCGTGCGCCGAGCGCTTCGTGCGCCAGACCGGGCTGCACCTCTGGCGGCGCCCGGTCACCGACGACGAGGCCCACACCCTCGTCACCGTCGCCAACGCCAGCGCGACGGCGCTCAACGACTTCTACGCCGGGCTGCAGTTCGCGCTCTCGGCGATGCTCCAGTCGCCGAACTTCCTGTTCCGCACGGAGCTCGGCGACGGCGCGGCGATGGGCCCGACGGCGCAGTTCTCGCCGTATCCGCTCGCGTCGCGGCTCGCGTTCTTCCTCTGGAACGGTCCACCCGACGATGCGCTGCTGGCGGCTGCCGCCGACGGATCGCTCGCAACGGACGCGGGGCTCCAGGCGCAGGTCGACCGGATGCTCCTGTCGCCGAAGCTGAACCGCGGGCTGCGTGCCTTCGTGACCGAGTGGCTCTCGTTGCAGAACCTCGACGCGGTCTCCAAGGACGCCGTGGTGTTCCCGTCGTTCAGCGCCGACACGCCGCTGGCCGCGCGCGAGGAGACGCTCTCCCTCGCGGAGCACCTCGCGCTGACCACCGACGCCGACTTTCGCGACATCGTCACGACCCGGCAGACGTTCCTGAACCGGCGCCTGGCGTCGATCTACAACGTGCGCGCACCAGCGGCGACGCGCGCCGACGGCTTCGGCCTCGCGACGCTGCCCGACACGTCGCCCCGCCGCGGGATCCTCGGGCACGTGAGCATCCTGTCGCAGTTCGCGCACCCGACGACGTCGTCGCCCACGCTGCGCGGAAAGTTCGTGCGCTCGGCGCTGCTCTGCAACCAGATCCCGATGCCGCCGGTGAACGTGAACACGGCGCTGCCGGTGATCTCGCCGACGGTCCGGACCATGCGCGACCGCCTCATCCAGCACCAGGCGAACCCCACGTGCCGCGCGTGCCACGCGCTCCTCGACCCCATCGGGCTCGGGCTCGAGCACTTCGACGGCATCGGGAGGTATCGCAGCGTCGACAACGGCGCGGCCATCGACGCGTCGGGCAACCTCGACGGCGCACCGTTCTCGGACTCGGCGTCGCTCGCGCAGGTCATCCACGACGACGTCTCGTTCCCGCGCTGCATCACCACGCGGCTCTACCGCTTCGCCTACGGACGCACCGAGGGCGACGGCGAAGAGGCCGAGATCTCGCGCCTCACGCAGGCCTTCGCGTACCGCGGCTACCGGCTGCGGGCGCTCATGTCCACCATCGCCACCAGCACCGCGTTCCGCCGCGCCGACGGCGCCACCGGGAGCCACCCATGAGCCCGCGCATCCATCGCCGCACGTTGTTGAAGGGCCTCCTCGGAGGCGCCGCGGTCTCCATCGCGCTCCCGCCGCTCGAGTGCTTCGTGAACGCCAACGGCACGGCCTACGCCGGCGGCGGCTCGGCGTTCCCGAAGCGCTTCGGGGTGTTCTACTGGGGCAACGGCGTGCTCCCGGTGCGCTGGGACCCGGCCGACGAGGGGCCGAACTACACGCTCTCGCCGCAGCTGATGCCGCTCGCGGACCTCAAGGCCGACATGACCGTGGTGTCGCAGACCCGCGTGTTCACGACGAACTCGTCGCCGCACGGGTCCGGACCGTCAGGGCTCTTCAGCGGCGACGCGCTCGTGAACGACTCGTTCTCGCGCCCGAGCATCGACCAGGTGATCGCGCAGGAGATCGGCGGCTCGACGCGCTTTCGCTCCCTCGAGCTCGGCGTGCAGCGCTCGGACAACAGCTGGTCCCTCGCGGGGCCGCACCAGGTGAACCCCCCGGAGACGTCGCCGTCGGCGCTCTTCAACCGCCTCTTCGGCGACGGGTTCCGCATGCCCGGCGACATGAGCGCGCCGGACCCGCGGATGCGCCTCCGTCGAAGCGTGCTCGACGCCGTGCTGGGCCAGGCCACGACGCTCCGCGGGCGCCTCGGATCGAACGACCAGGCGCGCCTCGACCAGCACCTCGAGGGCATTCGCACCCTCGAGCAGCAGATCGCGAACCTCGAGCTGAACCCGCCGAACCTCGCCGCGTGCCACCGCCCGACGATGCCGGCGGCGGACTATCCCGACGTCGAGGGGCGACCGCAGATGTCGCAGATCTCGCACGTCATGTCGGACCTCGTGGCCATGGCCCTCGCCTGCGACCTCACGCGGGTATTCTTCAACATGTACTCGCAGCCGGTGAACAACACGCTGTTCCCGGGTGCGACGTCGGGGCACCACCAGCTCACCCACGACGAGCCCGGCGACCAGCCCGGCGTCGACGCCATCGTCCGGTACATCATGGCCGACCTCGCGTACTTCCTGACGGCGCTCCGCAGCGTGCCGGAGGGCGACGGGAACCTGCTGCGCCACTCCATCGTGCTCTGCACCACGGACTGCTCCTACGGGCGATCGCACTCCATCGACGACTACCCGATGATCCTCGCGGGCAGCGGCGGCGGGACCCTTCGGACCGGCACGCACATCGCCGCGCGCGGCGAGAATTCGAGCAAGGTGATGCTCACCGTGCTCCAGGCCATGGGCCTCCACGCGACGGAGTACGGCGTCGGTGCCGGACACGCCACGGACGCACTCTCGGCGCTCGCACCATGAAGACGCACACCCGCGTTCGCGCACTCCTGCGCTCGCCCGTCGCCCTCGCCCTCGCCCTCGGTCTCGGCTGCGGCGCCGAGGCTCCCGATCCCTTCGCGGGACCGGTGCCAGCGCAGTGCCCCGCGACCACGCGCGAGCAGTCCATGGTGGTCACGCACCTGGAGATGCTCCAGCAGAACATGGGCGTCTCCGACGGCTTCGACCTCGACGGCCGCGTGAGCGACGCCACCGACGCGCAGTCGTGCCGGCACCACGATTTCACGTCGCCCACGGGCACCCCGGGCATCGACAACCAGCTCGCGCTGCTCGTGCCGGCCCTCGCGACGGCCACGTCGGGGGCCCTCGATGCGGCCATCCAGGCGGCGATCAACAACGGCCAGCTCATGCTCGCGGTCACCATCGAGGGCGTAGACAGCCGCGTCGACGACCCGTGCGTGACGCTCGTGTTCCGTCGCGTGGCCGGCACGCCCTTCGTGGGCTCGGACATGCGCATCGACCCCGGGCAGACCTTCGACACCATGCACGACCAGCCCGTGAGCCGCGTCACCGCGCGGCTGCGCAACGGTGTCATCGAGGCCGGACCGTTCTCCCTCGACCTGCCGCTCGCGGTGCTCGACGCACGCTTCGTGATCCCGCTGCGCGGCGCCCGCGTGCGCCTTCGCTGGAAGGACGACGACACCTTCGAGGGCGTCATCGGGGGCGCCGTGAACGCGCAGCAGATGATCGCGACGACGCAGACCTTCACCATCGGATCGCAGCTCTCGGGGCTGGTCCGCACGCTGATCCTGTCGATCACCGACATGGACGCCGACGCCGAGGGCCACTGCCTGTCGTTCTCCGCGGCGGTCGCGGTGCAGGGCCGCCAGGCCTTCGTCAACCCGTAGCGCGCAGCGTCGACGCCGACGTCGCCTGGTTCGCGAGGCGCGACGCCGCGACCCACACCACCGCCATGATGGAGTGCTGGGGGTTCACGCCGAGGTTCGTCGGGAACACGCTGGAGTCCATCACGTGCAGGCCGGCGACGCCGTGCACGGCGAGGTTCTCGTCGACGACGCTCCGCCGCGCGTCGCGGCCCGCGCAGGCCGTCCCGAAGAGGTGCGACGCGATCATGTTCAGGTGCTGCGGACGCAGCGACACCGAGGCGATGGCGTCGATCTCCGATGGATCGCGCAGCACCGGGGTGAAGCCGCCGATGCCCGGGAACACCTCGGTGGCGCCCGCGGCGAACATCATCCGCGCCATGAGCTGGATGCCGTCGCGGAGCCGGAGCATGTCCGCCGTCGTCGGGTTGAAGCGCACCGTCGCCGCGCTGCCGCCGCCGAAGAGCGACGGGCGCACGGTGCCGTGGGCCTCCATGCGGCACAGCGCGCTCCACTGCGCGTAGTGGTCGAGCTCGGTGAGCCGCTTCTGCCACGGCGCGCCCGCTCCGGGGAGTCGCGGCGCCAAGAGCTCTGGGGGAAGCGTGAGCGTCTCGAGCTTTAGGCGGCGCTCGCGCAGCGGCACCTCGTACCCCCGCGTCGCGCCGAAGCTCATGGTCACGGGCTCGTCGAAGCGCCCGACCACCGCGCATCCCGGGTGCGCCTGGAACCGATCGCCCACGAGCCCGCGGATGCCGCTGCGCCGCAGGATCACCGGCGTCTGGATGGCGCTCGCGCTCAGGATCACCGCGCGCCGCGCCATCACGCGGAACCGGGCCACGGGACGGCGCGTCTCGCGATCGACGAGCACCCCCTCGACGCCGACGGCGCGCCCCCACTCCATCAGCACGCGGTCGACGCGAGCCAGGGTCAGCAGCCGTGCGCCGTCGCGCATCGCGCGCGGTACGTAGGAGACGTCCATGCTCTGCCGGGCCTCCGTCGGACAGCCCTGCAGGCACCGCGACGAGCCCTTGCAGCGCGCCGCGTTGCGCGCGATGGCCTTGCCCGGCAGCCCCATCTTCTGCGCGGCCACGGCCATGCGCTCGGAGTTTCCGCCCCAGAGCGACGGCGGCGTGTCGGTGACCTCGAGCTCGCGCTCGATGTGTTCGTACGCGTCGGTCAGCGCGCGCTCGCCGACGAGCTCGTCCAGTCCGTGCTCGGCGATCCACTGGGCGCGCACGTCCTCGGGAAGGCGCCAGATGATGCCGGAGTTCACCGCCGTCGCGCCGCCGACGCAGCGCCCCTGGAGCAGCGGCAGCGGATACGAGCCCGAGGTCGTCGACGTCGCGAAATCGCGGAGCGCCATCGCCATGGCATCGGCGACCTGCGCGGGACGCTCGGAGGTCTTGAGCTGCGGCCCCTCCTCGACCATCAGCACGTCGAGGCCCGCCCCGGCGAGCACCCTGGCCGCGGTCGCGCCGCCGGCGCCGGTGCCGACGATGACGAAGTCCGCGATGTCGTCGACGACGCGCATCACGCGGCCTCCAGCGGGCGGACCGCGAGCGTCACGAGGGTTCCCGCGGGGCGCCGCGGGCGGTCGAAGCCCGTCTTCGCGCGCACCGACGCGACGCGGAACATCGCCATCGACGCCGCGAGCTTCATCAGTACGGTCATGCCGCGAAACGCGAACACCGGGCTTCCCGCCATGGCGCCGAGGAGCGCGGCGCGCTCGGCCAACGGGAGCGATCCGAGCAGCGCGAAGCGGCCCTGCACGTACAGCGGGGCGAGGAGGAGCAGCAGCGGCACGACGCGCATGCCGAGGCGCGCGGGCAGCGCCGACGCCCGGTACATGATCATCGCGCCGTCGAAGAGGTCGACCTCGCCGGGGGCGAGCGTGAAGCCCTCCGCCGCCGGGTCGATGAAGGAGCCGAGGACGAGCGTGAGCGCGTAGCGCTCGAGTGCGGTGAACCTCATGGTGGAACCTCCGTGTCGGAAACGTCGGGAGCGGCGCCGTCGGCATCGACGGACACCGCGCCGAGGCGGGCGAGGAGCTGGCGGTCGACGCGCGTGAGCAGAACGCGGGCGTAGCGGCGGGCGAGCGGCGCGTCGCGGCGAGCGATGAGCTCCAGCACGCGCTCGTAGAACGCCACGGTGGCCTCGGCCTCGGCGAGAAAGGCCGGCTCGAGCCCGTGCTGCCGCTCGAGCAGCCGCACGAGCGTATTGGCCACCAGCACGAGCGCGGTGTTGTGCGTCGCCGCGGCCATGCGCCGCGCGAGCGCGAGGTCGCCGGCCACGTAGCGCGCGGGCTCGGCGAGGAGCCGTCGTTGCACCGCCACGTGCGAGCGAAGCGCCACGAGCTCGTCGAGGGAACAGCGCTCCGTCGCGAAGCCGATGGCGTCCACCGCGAGGGTGCGGCGCAGCTCGAGCAGGTCGCGCAGCAACGCCAGCGGGCCGCCGACGCCGGCCCCCGCCGCCGCGAGGTGCGGCAACAGCTCGATGCCGCCGGTCTCCCGGTAGTCGAGCACCACCGTTCCGGACCCCTGCGCCGCCCGAAGCAGGCCCTCTCCCGCCAACCGCGTGATCGCCGATCGCAGCGTCGCGCGGCTCACGCCGAGGCGCACGCTCAGCTCGCGCTCCCCCGGCAGCCGCGCACCGACGGCGTAGGTGCCCCCCAGGATCGCCGCCCGCAACTGCGCCGCGGCCTCGTCGTCGGCCCTCGGTCGCTCCGGCGCGCCCTCGATCCCTGCATCGGCAACTGGTCTGACCACTTGTGCAGGCAGTGCGTAACATGCGTAGCACCCGTGCGCAAGCGAGCGCATTCCGCTGCCACTTCACGGTGGCAGTGGCGCGACGGGCCGGACCTCGGGGGGCGTTCAGCCTACGGGACGCTGCGCCGGGTCGATGGGGGTGCCGGGGTCGTCGGGGCCTGCGAAGGCGTGCCAGACGCCGCGCACGCGCCGCTGGTGCGGGTGATACCCGGCCTTGTAATTCAGGTGGCTGCAGGACGAGACATACAAGCCCAGGTAATACCAGTCCATGCCGAGCTCGCGGCAGAGCTCGATCTCGCGGAGCACCGAGAAGACACCGAGCGAGCGGCGGTCCTCGTCGGGGTCGAAGTAGTGGTACACGCTCGACATCGCGCGCTGCCCGAAGTCGAGGATGCTCACGCCGATGAGGCGCCCCTCGACGGAGTAGCGCAGCTCCCAGCTGTCGACGGACGTCTCGACGAGGAAGAAGCGGTAGTCGGTGTCCGTCGCGGCCTGCTCGCGGAGCGAGAGCCCGCGCTCCTTGGCGTGGCGGTTGTAGAGCCGGAGGTGGTCCATGGTGACCGCCGGGCGGCGCCGCTCGACGGTGACGTCGACGTTGCGTCGGAGCACGCGGCGCTGCGATCGCGTGGGCACGAAGTCGGCGACGTGCACCCGGATGGCCTCGCACGCGTCGCACGCCGGGCACTCCGGTCGATAGAGCAGCGGGCCGGACCGGCGGTCACCCTCTTCGAGGAGCTGGTCGAAGAGCTCCGGGGTGAGCCGCGCGGTGGGCATCCGCAGCGGAAGCTGCATGGTCGTGTCGGGAAGGTACGGGCACGGTTCAGGGTCGTTCGACACGACGAAGAACCGCACGGGCTGCTTCTTCATCGCTCCTCGAGCCGAATCGTAGGGTCGACCCGGGTCACCGGGGAAAGGGGGCTCAGCCGTAATCCTTCTCGGCGCGCTCCTGGTCTTCCTTGCAGCGGATGCAGAGGTTGGTCTCGGGCCGCGCCTCGAGGCGCTTCACCGCGATCTCCTCGCCGCACTCCTCGCAGAGCCCGAACTCGGCGGTGTCGATCTTCTGCAGCGCGCGCTCGATCTTCTCGAGGAACACCTTCTCGCGCCCGCGGAGGCGGAACGTGAACGACTGCAGGTACTCGCTCGACGCGAGATCCATCTCGTCGGGGAGATCGTTGGCGTCGAGCGCCATGTCCTCCGCGAGCGTGCTCTGCGCGTTGTGGAGGATCTGCGCACGCTTCTCATGGAGCAGCGACTTGAACCGCTGCAGCTCGCTCTTCGGAAACGCCATGCCGGGCACCCCTTTCAAACCTACGAAACAGGGCCGCAGAGCATAGAGGCGGAAGTCGTGGTGTCAAGGACGTAGGCGCCCCATCGCTCGTCCATCGTCGCGCTCCGCCGCGCGCTCGAGGGACGGTAGAGTGCCGGCCATGATCGTCGCGAACGCCCCGGGCGCGAGGCCCGCACCGTGAGGGTGCTGCTCACCGGCGCCGCCGGATTCATCGGCAGCCACACCGCCGAGGCGCTGCTCGCGCGCGGCGACACGGTGGTCGGACTCGACAATTTCAACGCCTTCTACGACCCGGCGTTGAAGCGCCGGAACGCCGCCCGGCTCGCGACGCACCCCGGTTTCACGCTCGTGGAGGGCGACCTTTGCGACGAGGGCGCTCTCGACGCCGCGTTCACCGCCGCGGCCCCCGACGCCGTCGTGCACCTTGCCGCGTGGGCCGGCGTGCGGCCGTCCATCGACGCCCCCGACGTCTACGTCGAAGCGAACGTGCGGGGGCTCACCCGCGTGCTCGAAGCCATGCGCCGGCGGTCCGTGCCGCGCCTCGTCTTCGCGTCGTCGTCGTCGGTGTACGGCGGGCGCACCGAGGTTCCGTTCCGCGAGACCGACCCCGTGGACCGTCCGATCTCGCCCTACGCGGCCACGAAGAAGGCCGGCGAGGTGCTCTGCGCCACGTGGCACCATCTCTACGGCATCCATGTCGCTGGGCTGCGTTACTTCACCGTGTATGGACCCCGGCAGCGGCCCGAGATGGCGATCCACAAGTTCGCCACGATGATCGCTCGCGGCCGCTCCATTCCGCTCTACGGCGACGGCGGGAGCGCGCGGGACTACACGTACATCGACGACATCGTGCAGGGCACCGTGGCCGCGCTCGACCGCTGCGAGGGCTACGAGCTCTACAACCTCGGCGAGTCGCACACGACGCGCCTCGACGACCTCGTCGAGAAGCTCGGGCGCGCGCTCGGCATGCCCGTGAAGACGCATCACGAACCCGACCAGCCCGGTGACGTGCCGATCACCTTCGCCGACGTCGCCAAGGCCCGGGAGCGCCTGGGGTACCGCCCGACGACGCTCATCGACGAGGGCCTCGCGCGCTTCGCCGAGTGGTTCCACCGCGAGGGCGTTCACTGACGATGCGCGCGGGGCACCTCGCGCGATTCGACCCGTGGATCCGCGGCGCGGCCGTGGCGGTGCTCGTGTTCGTGCTCGTCGTCCCGGTGCCCGCCCCGGTGCTCGACGTGCTCCTCGCGGCCAACGCCGGCCTCGCCGTCGCCGTCCTGGCCGCGTGCGCGGCCGCCGCCCCGCCGAGGATCGCCGCGTCGCTTCCCTCGGTGCTGCTCGGCGCCACGGTCTTTCGGCTGGCCCTCGAGCTCGCGGCGTCGCGCGCGATCCTCTCCGGCGGCGACGCTGGACGGGTCATCGGCGCCTTCGGCGCGGCCGCGGTGCACGGCGATGCCATCGTCGGTGCGGCGGTCTTCGGCATCCTCGCGCTGGTGCAGTGGATCGTCGTGGCGCAGGGCGGCGAGCGCGTCGCCGAGGTCGCGGCGCGCTTCGCCCTCGACGCGATGCCGGGCCAGCAGCTCGCCATCGACGGCGCCATCCGCGCGGGCTCCATGGACGCGCGCCAGGGTGCTTCGGAGCGCGCCGCCGCCGAGCGCGCCGCGGTCCGCGCGGGGGCCATGGACGGCGCGATGCGCTTCGTGAAGGGCGACACCCTCGCCGGCGTGGCCATCGTGGCGGTGAACTTCGGCGCAGGCACGGCGCTCGGAGCCCTCCGTAGGGGCATGACGGCGTCCTCGGCGGCGGAGCATTTCGCGACCCTCGCCATCGGCCAGGGCCTCGTCGCGCAGGTGCCGAGCATGCTCCTCGCGACGGCCGCCACCCTCGCGGTGTCGCGTCCTCGCGCGGCGACGTCCGCAGCGCTCTTCGGCCCCGCGCCGCTGCGAACGGCGGCCGCGGTGCTGCTCCTCGTGAGCGTCGCGCCGGGGTTCCCGCTGCTGCCCTTCGGGGTCGTCGCGGCGGCGCTGCTCGCGGCGTCCTTCGCGCCCGCCCCGGCGGCACCAGCGCCCCGCGCGCGCATCACCCGATCGCCCTCTTCGGCCCCGGCCCACGAGCTCCGCGCGGCGTGGGAAGCGCACTTCGCGTTGCTGGGCGTGGCGCCGCCCGCGATGACCGTCGCCGACGGCCCCGACGGCTCCGTCGAGCTCGACGGGGTGCCGTGCCATCAGGGCGAGTGCGATGCCGCCTCGGTGCGAGACGCTGCGTCCCGCGCGGCCCTCCGCTGCGCCGACGTCGATGACACCGAGCGCGCGCTGGCCGCCCTCGCCCCCGTCGCTCCGGCGCTGGTGCGGACGGCCCTGGCTGCGGCGCCCCTGGTGGAGTTCTCGGCGCTGCGGCGGTGGTTCCTCGAGGAGGGCGTTCCCGTGGCCGACACCCGGGAGCTCCTCGACGCGGTGGTGCGCGCTGGACCGTTCTCGGAGCCCGCCGAGGCCTGGCGACGTCGCGTGCGACGCGGCTGTCCGTCGCTGGTGCAGGCCGCCCCGACGCCGGTCGAGAGCTCCGCATGGATGATCGGCGCGACGCTGGAGGCCGCGCTGCGCGACGACCTCGCGCGCCCCGGCGCCGTCGTCTCGGCCTCGCTCGCCGAGGACCTGCGCGCCCTCGTCGACGCTCGAAGCGACGGAGCGTCGGCAGTCGTCATCGTGGCCGCGGAGCCCGTGCGACGCGCGGTCTGGAGCTGCCTGCGCGACCGCGAACCGAAGGCGACGGTGCGATCGCCGGAGGAGCTCCCCGACGGGGGCCCCGTCACGCTCCGCGGCGTGCTCGACCCAGGAATGTGAGGGCGATCAGTAGCCGCGGCGCATGACCACCGGCGCGCCGAGCTCGAGCTCGTGGGCGCTGAGGGTCACGAGGCACAGCGAGGTGCGAGGGTGCACCGCGATGGTGGTCATCTCGCCGAACACCTCGACGGGAAGCTCGTCGTTCGGGCGCGAGTTGCTGGCGTCCGGCGCGTGGTCGACGTGGCCGTCGCCGTCGCGGTCGATCTCCTGCACGCGCACGCCGCGGCCCTGGTCGGCCACCGACGTGCGCCACGGATCGCCCCGCTGCAGGATGAAGAAGCGGTTCCCGAGGCGCACGCCGTCCTCGGAGCCGCGATCGACGATGACGACGAAATTGCTCCCCGAGAAGGTGCGCACCGTCGGCGTCGCGATGATGTGCGCCGTGAGGTCGCGGTCGTTCGCCACCGGCGGCACCGGGAGGAACTGCCGCTGGATCATGGCCACCCGCTCGCCGCGCTCGATGGGCTCGAGCGACTCGGTGATGCGGCACGTGGCGATGTGGCGATGCGCATCCCACGAGTCGACGACCACGGTGCCGAGCACGCGCACGACGCGGCCCGAGTCGCGGTCTGCGGCCTGCGTGGCCTGGGCCTCGGCGTAGACGGTGTAGCTCTCGCCGACGTTCGGCGCGCGCCGCTCGAACTCCACGTACGTCTGGTCTCCCTCGGACAGCAGCATGCCGTCCTCCGGGGCGCCGACGATGGAGCCCGAGTACGAGATGTCGTCGGTGGTCGCCCACGCGCTCTCGCGCAGGAAGATCGTCCCCCGCGGGAACCTCGGCGCCGAGCGCTCGATGCGAACGCCGCCGCCGCGCGTGGGCGAGATCGTCGTCGTCGCGGCCGGTCCGCCGCTGACGACCTCGGACGCGAGCAGCAGGCGCACCTGGTCACCCGGGTAGATCCAGTGCGGGTTCGTGATCTGCGGGTTGCGCGCCCAGACGCGCGGCCAGAACCAGGGGTTCTCGAAGTAGTACCCGGAGATGTCCCAGAGCGTGTCGCCGGAGTTCACGGTGTGGAACTCCGGCACGAAGCCCGCCGTCGCCGTCGGCTGGCTGGAGCCTCCGGCCGGTGCCGCTCCGTTGCTGAGCGTGATCGTGGCGCGGGGACGCGTCGCGATCGCCGCCGGCGTCGCCTCGTCGCTCACCGTCGCCTGCGCGTGCGCGAGCGCCGGCACCGCCAGCGCCGTCGCTACCCAGGGCCATCGCCAGAAGAACCTCATCGTCCTCGCCTCTCGTCGCGAAGCCGGCGCGCAGCTTCGGAATCAGGATGCTCCGCGAGCAGCCGCTCGCCCGCCCGCTCGGCGCCCGGTCCGTCGCCGGTCCGCGCGAGCGCGCCCCGCAGAGCGTAGAGCGCATCGGGCACCTTGTTGCCAACCGGAAACGTCTCGAGCAGCGTCCGAAGGTCGGCCACGGCCCGCGTGGCGTCGCCCTCCCGGAGCCTGCACTGGGCTCGCCAATAGAGGGCGTTGTCCGCGTGCGGGTGCGCCGGCCAGCGCTCGAGGAACCTCGTGAACGCCGCCGTCGCGTCGCTGCAATGACCCGACCGGGCCTGCGCGAGCGCCGCGTCGTACGCCGTCGCCGCCGCGGGATCCAGGGTGCCCGAAGGCGCCACCGCGTGGCCGTTGTGCTGCGCATCCCCCAGAGGCATCGGCCCCGGCCCCGAGGGGACCGACGGCGACGAGGGCTGCAGCGGCCGCCCCGGCGTGGCCGGCGGCAGCGGCGCCACCGGAAGGCGCTCGTTGGCGTGCACGACGAAGGCCTCGCTCTCGGGAATCCGATCGTTCCGCGAGATGCGCACCGCGGGAAGGTCCGGCGACGCGGCCGGTCCCTCGACGTCGCCGTCGGGGTGCACCGACGCGGCGTCGATGCGAATCGGCTCGTCGGGGGTCACTTCGGCGCCGAGGCGGATCGTGGCGCGGCGGGCGATGTTCACGGCCGCGCGACGGGACGCCTGCGCGGGGTCGTCGGTCACCACGACGCGCTGCCGAAGCTGGTCGAGCTGCGCCGCCTGGCGCTCCTGCTCGCTGCGCATGCGCCGCAGGTCGGCCTCCATCCGATCGAAGGTGGGGCTCGAGTACGAGGCGCACCCCCACCCGACGAGCGTCAACGACAGCGCGATGGCCTTGGTTCGCATGGCACCCCGCACACTAGAGCGCTCCCGCGGGCTCGCCAAGAAAGTGCACGACGCAACCGCGGGGCCGTACCCGGCGAGAACGCGCCCATGGACGCCCACGCCCCCTACGAAGCCCTCTCGCTCCCCGTCGCCGGCCGCCTCGACCCCCGCTGGGACCCGCTCTGGATCCTCGGCGATCCCAGCGCCCTCGCGTCGCCGCTGGTCGCGATCATCGGCACGCGCATGCCCGATCCCGCCGCGCGCACCCTCGCCCTCACCCTCGCCCGGGACCTCTCGGTGCGCGGCATCGGCGTGCTCTCCGGCGGCGCGCTCGGCATCGACGCCGCCGCCCACGCCGGCGTGCTCGACGCCAAGGGACGCACCGCGGTGGTGCTGCCGTGCGGCCTCGAGCACACCTACCCTCGGCGCCACGCCGCGCTCTATCGGGAGATCGTCGCGCTCGGCGGCGCGCTCGTCTCGCAGTTTCCGCCGGAGACGCCGCCCACCCACTGGACCTTTCCCCGTCGCAACGAGCTCGTCGCCGCGCTCGCGGACCTGGTAGTGGTCGTCCAGGCCCCCGATCCGTCGGGAGCGTTGCTGGCTGCGAGCGCGGCGCGCGCGGCCGGGCGGCGGTTGATGACCGTGCCGGCGTCGCCCTTCGACAGACGGGCCCGCGGCAACCTTCGGCTCCTTCGCGCCGGAGCCCGCCCGTGCATGCACGCCGACGACGTGGTGGCCTACCTCGCGGAGACCGACGGACCCCTCTTCGCGGCGCGCGAACCCGTGGCCGCGCGCCCCTCGCGTGCGACGCGCGCGACACGCCCACGCGAGCCCGAGCGCGCTCCATCGCGCACGCGAGGACCCGATCCAGCCACGCTGGACGCAGCCGGAACGCTCGTGTACGAAGCGCTCGCCGTCGGGCCGAGGCACGTCGAAGAGGTGGCCCAGGCGACGGGTCTCCCGGCCTTCCGTGCGCAGCAGAGCCTCTTGACGATGGTGCTGGCAGGATTCATCGAAGACCGCGGGGGAGGCATCTTTGCCCGTGCGGACGCACAAGGGTAGAGCCCCCCGCAATCGAAGGAGCAGTGATGTCCAAGGCCTTGATCATCGTGGAGTCCCCGGCGAAGGCGAAGACGATCCAGAAGTACCTCGGCAAGGACTTCGAGGTGCTCGCCAGCAAGGGTCACATCCGTGATCTCCCGAAGTCGGGGCTGCAGGTCGACGTCGAGCACGGGTACGCGCCGAACTACGAGGTGCTCGACGACCACAAGTCGCTGGTAACCGACATGCGCCGTGCCGCCAAGGACGCCGACGAGATCTTCCTCGCGCCGGACCCGGACCGCGAGGGCGAGGCCATCGCGTGGCACATCGCGTACGAGCTGCGCAACGCGAAGAAGCCCATGCACCGCGTGGAGTTCCACGAGATCACGAAGAAGGGCGTGCAGCAGGGGCTCGCGAAGCCCCGCGAGGTCGATGGCCGTCGCTTCAACGCGCAGCAGGCCCGCCGCATCCTCGACCGGCTCATCGGCTACGAGCTCTCGCCGGTGCTCTGGAAGCGCCTGTGCCGCCAGGTCAACGGGCACTACCTCTCCGCAGGGCGCGTGCAGTCCGCCGCCCTGCGCCTCATCGTCGACCGCGAGGACGAGATCATCGCGTTCGTTCCGCAGGAGTACTGGCCCGTCGGCGTCGAGCTGCTCGGCAAGAACCGCCCGGGGTTCCGCGCGAGCCTCGTCGAGACCGATGGCCGCAAGCTCGTGACGCCGACGCGCGAGCGCGTGGCGAAGCCCGGCGACTACGTGCTCGCCGACGCCGCCGCGGCCGAGGCCGTGACCGCCGACCTGCGCTCGGCGAAGTTCACCGTCACGTCCATCGAGCGCAAGGAGCGCCGCCGCCGCGCGCCGCCGCCGTACATCACGTCGTCGCTGCAGCGCGACGCGTCGAGCCGCCTCGGGTTCTCGGCCTCGCGCACGATGCAGGTCGCGCAGCGGCTCTACGAAGGCATCGACGTCGGCGCCGAAGGTCCCGTCGGTCTCATCACGTACATGCGTACCGACTCCACGCGCATGGCGGGCGAGGCCGTCGAGGGCGCACGCGGGTACATCGCGCAGCGCTTCGGCCGCGAGTTCGTCCCGGAGAAGCCCAACTTCTTCAAGACCAAGGGCAACGCCCAGGACGCCCACGAGGCCATCCGGCCGACGACGACGGAGCACCACCCCGACGCCATCAAGAAGTTCCTCAAGCCCGACGAGTTCAAGGTGTACCGCCTCATCTGGGAGCGCTTCATCGCGTGCCAGATGGCCGAGGCCGTGTACGACCAGACCACCGTCACCATCGACGCCCAGGGCGCGCACAAGCACGGCCTCCGCGCCTCGGGACAGGTGCTGAAGTTCGCGGGCTGGCTCGAGGCGCAGGGAGCCTCGGAGCGCGCCGAGGAGGTCGCCGGCGAGGAGTCCGTGCGCGAGGGCGGCGCCACCGACGCCGACGAGGAGCGCACGCTGCCCGCCATGTCCGAGGGCGAGGCGCTGAACCTCGTCGATCCGCCCGGCGTCGCGACGGAGCAGAAGTTCACGCAGCCGTCGCCGCGCTACAACGAAGGCACGCTGGTGAAGGCGCTCGAGGACCTCGGCATCGGCCGACCGAGCACCTACGCCGAGATCGTGTCGAAGGTTCTCTCCCGCGACTACGTCGAGAAGCGCGACAAGCAGCTCGTTCCGACGCGCCTCGGGACCACCAAGACGCACGGCCTCCGCGCGCGCTTTCCCGACGTCGTCGACTACGACTTCACCGCGCGCATCGAGCGCGACCTCGACGCCGTCGAGTCCGGCGACGCCGACTGGGTGCAGCTCGTCGACCGCATCTACAAGCCGTTCAAGAAGATCGTCGAGGCCGAGATGAGCTCCAAGGAGCCCGGCGTCGGCTGGCCCCGCCCGGAGCCGTCGGACCGCATCTGCGAGAAGTGCGGCTCGCCGATGGTCAAGCGCTGGGGTCCCAACAGCAACTTCTACGCGTGCACCGCGTACCCGAAGTGCAAGAACATCGTCGACGAGAACCCGGCGCCGGCGCCGGAGATCTACGCCGATCGCAAGTGCCCGAAGTGCGGCCGCGACCTGCTCGTGAAGACCCGCCGCGGCACCGACGAGCAGTTCCTGTCGTGCAGCGGTTGGCGCCGCAAGGAGCCTCTCTGCGACTACACCTCGCCGATGCCGCTGGGGCTCAACTGCCCGAAGTGCCGCGTGGGCGAGCTCATCAAGATCGGCGCGGCGAAGGGCCGCCGTCCGTTCTGGGGCTGCGCCAACTACGCGACGGAGATGAAGTGCGACTTCCGCCTCTTCACCGCGCCGGTGAAGGAGGCGTGTCCGCAGTGCGCCGCGACCTTCCTCACGCGCGCCGGCGGCAAGAGCCGTCCCGTGCTCAAGTGCCTCACCGAGGGCTGCGGCTTCGAGCGTGCGCTCGAGGGCGCCGAGGCCGGCGACGCCGAGGGTGACGACGCCGCTCCGAGCGGCGCTCCCCGCACCGCCCGGCCGAAGCGAGCCGCCGGCGCCCGCGCCAAGCGCTGATCCCGAACCAAGGGCACCCACGACGATGAGCTCCTCGCTTCGCGCCACGGTGGTCGGCGGCGGTCTCGCGGGCTGCGAGGCGGCGTGGCAGCTCGCCTGCCGCGGCGTCGAGGTGACGCTCGTCGAACAGAAGCCGCTGCGACGCACGCCCGCACAGTCGAGCGACGCGCTCGCCGAGCTGGTGTGCTCGAACTCGCTGCGCGGGGCCGCCCTCGCCAACGCCGTCGGACTGCTGAAGGAAGAGCTGCGGCGCGCGGGGTCGCTGATCCTCACGGCGGCGGACCTCACCGCGGTCCCTGCGGGCGGCGCCCTCGCGGTGGACCGTGAGTCCTTCGGCGCGACGGTCTCGGCGGCCATCGACGCGCACCCGCGCATCACACGCATCGCGGCCGAGGTGACGGCGATTCCCGACGAGCGCCCGGTGGTGCTGGCGACGGGGCCGCTCACCGGCGACGCCCTCGCCGCTGCGCTCACCGCGGCGCTCGGCGAGGAGCAGCTCGCCTATTACGACGCCATCGCCCCCATCGTCGCGGCGGACTCCATCGACGAGAGCCGGGTGTTCCGCCAGTCGCGCTACGACAAGGGCGGCGACGACGCCTACGTGAACTGCCCGCTGGACGAGGACGGCTACCACGCGTTCGTGGACGCGCTGCTCGCCGCGGACAAGGTCGCGCCGCGCGCCTTCGAGGAGCCGAGGTACTTCGAGGGCTGCCTCCCCGTGGAGGTGATGGCTTCGCGTGGACGAGAGACGCTGGCCTTCGGTCCGATGAAGCCCGTGGGCCTCGTCGACCCGCGCACCGGCCGCTCGCCGTACGCCGCGGTGCAGCTCCGCCAGGAGGACTTCGCGGCGACCGCGTACAACCTCGTGGGCTTCCAGACGCGCATGACGTGGGGCGCGCAGGCGAAGGTGTTCCGCATGCTGCCCGGGCTCGAGAACGCCGAGTTTCTTCGCTTCGGATCGGTGCACCGGAACACCTTCGTGAACGCCCCGAAGGTGCTCACGCGCTCGCTCGAGCTGCGCGCCCTGCCTGGGGTGTTCCTCGCCGGACAGATCACCGGCGTCGAGGGCTACGTCGAGAGCGCGGCGTGCGGCTTCGTGTGCGGCGTCATGCTCGCACGGTCGCTGCGCGGCGAGACGTCGGAGCCCCCGCCACCGACCACCGCGATGGGCGGACTGATGACGCACCTCGCGACGGCGCGCGAAGACTTCCAGCCGTCCAACGTCACCTGGGCGCTCTTGCCGCCGATCGCGGATCCAGGGCGCAAGAAGATCCCGAAGATCGAGCGCATCGCACGGGCGGGAGCAAGGGCCCTCGCAGACTTCGACGGGTGGAACGCCGTCGTCGCCGAGGGCTTCGAACGCGGGGTCGTGGAGCGGGTGACGGTGGCCTCCACCGCAGCGTCGACGGCGGCGTCCTGCGCGTCCGGGGTCTGACCGAGCGTCAGTCGCCCGGCACGCGCTCCAGGGCGGCGCCCTCGCGAGCGCAGCGCCACCGCTGCAGCGAGTCGTGTCCGTCGAGCGCAACGAGCGCCTCGCCCACCCAGGCCATCGGCGGCGTCCAGCCCGGAGCATCGTGGCGCTCCGCGAGGCCGCTCAGCGCAGGTGGGACGACGGCACCGAGGTCGAGCGTGTCCGAGCCGGCCGTGAGGTCGAGGTCGATGCTGCCGCCACGCCATTGGACCCGCATCAGCGGCCGCTGATGCACGCAGCGCCAGGTGCGTGACGTCACCACGGGCCAGCGCACGGCCTCGAGGTCCTCGGCGGCGCGCGGGTGCGTGCCACCGTGTCCGCGACATGGCGTCACTCGAACGACGGTGCGCGCTTCAGCCGCGTCCAACGATCGCTCCTCGCCGAGCGCCACGAGCGCCGCGTTCGTCGCCACGAGCGTCCCCGACGACCAGTCGATCAACGGCTCCGACGCGGGCGCCGGGAGCGACGCAGGACCTCCGCCGGGCACGACGACATGGACGTACGTGACGCTGCGCGCGGCGTCGGATCCGCGAAGGTAGAGCACGTCGTCGCCCACCACGCGGAGGGCGTGGGGCTCGACCGCCGGCGTGGCCGTGGAGTCGTGGTGCAGTCGGCGGACGGCGCCGGTCGGCGACACGGCGAAGAGCGACCAGCTCGCACAGGACTGCGCGCCTTGAGGGCAACGCTCCTCGGCGTCGGTCGCGAGCACGACGCGCGTGCCGTCGGCGAGGACCGCGACCTCGGCGTGGGCTCGAGGCCAGCCGCGCGCGCTCTCGGCGAGCCGCGGCGACGGGTGCCTCGCGACGGCGATCACCGCGTGCGGTCCTTGGAGGTTCGTCGCCACGGAGAGCAGGGACAGCTCGCGATCGCCGCCGCCGACGTCGGAGCGGTCGTCGCTCTGCGCCGCACCCGCGCCGCGGTGCGCCAGCCATGCGACCTCGAGGCGCTCGCCGTGCGTCGTCGCCGCGAGCGAGAGCACGGTCCCTTCGACGCGCGCGAGGCGAAGCCTGGGACCGACCGCGGCGCCGGTGCGATCGAGGCGCTGCGCGAGCACGTCGGTGCGGACGAACGGCGGGTCGAAGCACGCGTCGAGGAGCAGTCCCCCCTCGCCGGTGGGTACGAGCGCCGCCGGGTGACAATGACCGTCGGGGAGCCGCGCCTCGTCTTCTCCAGAGGCCTGCGGAGGGGGCGTCTCGCGCGAGGCCGTCCCGCCGACGTCCGTGCGCGCGGCGGACGGCGCAGGTCCGCGGCAGCCAAGGAGGACGAGGATCGCCGCGACGGTCGGTGCGGAACGGCGGGACACGGCACTCCTTTGGCGGACGGCGCTAGGTCGCCGCGCGCCCGTCGAAACCGGGCTCGTCGGCACGTGGACGAGTCTATCTGAACGAGCGGCGCCCACGCGTTCAGCCCGACGCGATGCGTGCGAACACGGGGCCCCACAACGACAGCGCCGGCACGGCGAGCAGCAGCGACGTCACGACGATCGCCGCGGCGAGCCGATCGTCGCAGCCCTCCTGCGTCGCGATGGCCGCCGCGATGAGCGCCGACGGCATCGAGGCCTGCAGCACCGCCACCGCCATCGGCGCCCCGTGACCGCGCGTGGCCAGCACGACGCCGAGCGCGATCGCCGGCGCGAACAGCATCTTCAAGGCGACCGCGACGGCCAGCGGCGCGCGCTGCCCGGCGAGCACCGAGGGATCGAGGCGCATCCCGAGTGCGAGGAAGACGAGCACCGACGTTGCCGCTCCGACGCCGTGCAAGGCGGACAACACGGACTCCGGCACGGGCACGCGCAGCAGGGTCCCCGCGAGCCCGAGGAGCACCGACAGCGTCGCCGGTCGAAGAAGCACGCCGAGCATCGCGTTGCCGGACGACCGTCGGGCCGTGCCGAACGCCCGCGCGATGGCCACACCGGCGGTCCAAAGCAGGATCGTCGTGTCGACGGTGTCGATGAACACGGCGGCCTGGGCGGCCTCGGCGTCGCCCGGAAACAGCGCGCGCACCACCGGCAGGCCGAGGAAGCTGGTGTTGCAGAACGCGCCGCACACGATGACCGTCCCGCGCACCGGGCGGCTCCAGCGGAGCATCGCGCCGAGGCCCCACGCCGCGAGACCGCTCGCGACGAGCCCGACGGTGGCCGGAAGGAGCGGACGCACCACCGCGAGGCCGAGGGGCCGGCGCAGGAGCACCTCGAGGGTGAGCGCGGGCAGCGTCACGTCGATGACCACCGCGGTGAGGATCGACGCGGCCTGCTCCCGGGAGGTCCCGAGGTGGCCGCTGCGGCCGAGCAGCACGCCGACGGAGACGAGCGCGGCGAGGAGGAGCAGCGTGGGGTGCAGCGACGCGAGCGACACGGGCTCAGCGGTGCAGATCGATGAAGTACATGTACCCGACGAGGCACGTCAGGCACACGAGCGCGATGCCCCCGGTGATCGCGAGGAGCACGAGGGTCACGCGCCATCCCGACGGCGGCGGAATGCGCGCTGGCGGTGCGGCGGGCGGCGCTTCGGAGGCTCCGTTGGGTTCGTCCACGCGCGGGGTATAGGTCCTGTCGCGGGCGCGTAGCTAGTGGCTGCAGCCCCAGCGTCGCCGCGGGGGCTGGAACGCCGGCGGACGAACGAACGGGTGCGGCGGCTGCTCCGGTGTGAAGCAGCGGATGCGGCGGAACACCGTGGGCTCGTCGATCTGCGCGCCGCCGTCGTTGTTCACCGACTGGAACTCCTGCAGCGTCGTGTCGATGACGCCGCTGAAGTTGTCGAGGTTGTACCCGAAGGGACGGGGGCCGCAGTAGACGTCGCGCACGGCCCAGCGCGTGCCGTGAAAGTTCAGGCGCAGCCCGTCCACGGTCCCCTCGGCGGTCTGCGTGACGACCCAATGCGACAACCCCGGCACGCACGGGCCGGGCTCGCTCACGTTGGGCGGAGTGTCCCAGGAGTACGCATCGATCTGGCCGTTGAGCCGGCCGCCGACCATGTGCACCTCGAGCACGAAGGAGTACCAGGCGCCGTTGCCCGGGTACCAACGCAGCGATTTCCAGACGCCCTCTACGGCGTTCGGGCACTGCGTTGCATCGGCGGGGGGCGGCAGCCGCGAGCGCTGCTCCTCGATGGTCGCGGGGGCCAACGAAGGCAGCAGCACCAACACCCCGACGAGGCCGGCGAGCGAGGCCCAGATGATGCGGCGTCGACGCGGCCGGGTCATCGCGCGCACCCCGATCGTCGCGGCGGGTGAAACGGGGGCGGCGCGACCAACGGATGGGGCACCGCCGTCGCCTCGTAGCACCGCACGCGGCGGAACACCGTGGGATCGTTCACCGCCCGGCCGCCGTCGTTGTTCACCGACTGGAACTCCTGGATCGCAGGGTCGATGACCCCGGTGAAGTGGTCGAGGTTGTAGCCGAAGGAGCGCGGGCCGCACCACACGTTGGTGACGCTCCAGCGCGTGCCCCAGAACTCGATGCGTCCTCCGTCGGCGAAGCCCTCGCCGGGCATGCCGACCTCCCAGTGATGGATGCCCGGTGCGCACCCCGGGGGCTGTTCGCCGAGGGGCCCGGCGCCGAACCACGCGTGCCCGCTGATGTGGCCGATGACCGGGATGCGCCCCGTCACGCCGTGCGCGTTGGGCGACGCCGCCCCGCGCGGGTCGCGGCGCACGTCGAGGGTGAAGATCATCCACTCGTCATACGCGGCCTCGTATTTGTGCGAGACCCAGACTCCCTCGAGGGGGTCGGCGCATACCGCGGGGGGCGGCAGGCGCGCGCGCTGCTCCTCTACCGTCGCGGGCGCCAGCGACGGGAGCAGCACCAGCGTCCCGGCGGCCGCGATCCCTCCGAGGAAGCGGCGCAGCGTGCGGTTCACGGCGTTCCCCCGGGGCCCGCGATGTCGTGCAGCACGCCGTTCATCTGCTCGCGGGCGGCGGCGTCGTCGGCGGTGGTGGTGCCGTCGAGGGAGCGCACGTCGGTGGTAGAGAGCCCCACGCGCGTCGCGAACGCGGTCGCGTGAAACGCCCGGACGGCTCGCGTCGCCAACGCACCCGACGACTCGCCGCGCGCGCGGGTGGCGTCGGCGCAGCCGAGCTGTGCGCCGAGCGGCGAACGCAGGCAGATTCGAACCGCGTCGAGGCCGCCGCCGACGGTGACCTCGAAGCCGCCGTCGTCGCTCCGCAGCCGAGGCGAACGTCCGAGCAGCGTGCCCGCGCGATCCGCCGCCTCGCCGCCAGCGGTGACGCGCACGCGGGCGGGCAGCGCGAGGCCCATGCGGCGCAGCGTTCCGGGATCCTTCTGCAAGGCGCGCTCGTAGAAGCCGTAGGCCTCGCGGTCGCGCCCGAGGGAGTGCGCCGCCTCGGCCGCCACGAGGGCCAACCGCGCGTGCAGGAGCACCTCCGGCGACGGGAGCGCATCGAGCGTTCGCGCAGCGAGGGCAAGCGCCGCCGCGTCGTCTCCCTGCGCGAGCCGCACCTCGGCCTCGAGCGCGTCGTGCAGCGGGCGGATCGCCGGGAACGCCGCCTCCTCGCGGCGCGCGTCGCGCAGCGCCACGGCGACGACGCCCGGTCCCAGAGCAGTCACGAGGTCGCCGACGAGCCACGACGGCACGGGCTCGATGCCGCGGCGCACGTACATCTGCAGCGTCGAGACCAGGCGCCGCTCGTCGGTGAGCACGTTGGTCACGCGCTCCGCGTCGGGCCAGCCCTCGGCCCGCGACGCGAGCGACCCGGCGACCCCGCGCGCCCGAGCGCCGAGACCCGAGACGCTGGCCTCTTCGGCGGCGAGCTCGGCGTCGACGCGGAGCAGCGCACGCCGGAGCAATGCGTGGGCGCCGAGGGCCTGCTCCTCGTCGCTCGCCACGAGCCCGCGACGGTCGGGACGCTCGATGGCGCGGTCGATGAATCGCAGACCCGCCTCGGATTCACCCGCGACGAGCAGCACCGTCGCGACGGCCTCGTCGGTCTCGGCGCGGTCCTGGTCGCGGAGGTTCGCGGGCTGCCGGATGCGCCAGCGCTGCATGTCGCGGAGCGCATCGACGGCCTGCACGGTGCGTCCGGTGTCGAGGTAGACGCGGGCGAGCAGGCGCCACGGGTTCGCGGTGGTGAACTCGAGGCGCCGCGCGCCGTCGACGAGCATGCGCTCGGCCTCGTCGTAGCGGAGCACCGCGAGCGCGCCCTGCGCCGCGTTGTAGGCGTGCACCGCGACGTGCGGCGCGTTCGACGGGTCCGGCCCCGAATACGCCCGGGCCGCGGCGGTGGCGTGGTTGTAGGCGTCGAGGCACGCTTGGTACTGGGCCTGCCGCGCGCGGGCGGCGCCCTCGACGGCGCAGAGCGCGTTGCGCCCGAGGGACTGCTCCCACGCGTCGTTCGTGCGGATCGCGCGCTGGGCGAAATCGCGAGCCTCGGGCAGGCGCTCGAGGTGCACCAGCGGCCACGCATGCTCGGCCAGGAGGTCGGGATCGTAGAGGTAGTCGTGAAACTCCAGGACCTCGATCTGGTACGCGTACTCCTCGAGCTCCCCGGCGAGGGCCTGCGTCGCGAAGAGGATGTCGCGATGGAGCTGCCAAGGCGCGCCGGCGACGCGCGCGGTGCCGTAGCGCCCCTCGTAGACCTCGCGCGCGTGCCCGAGGTGGAACATCGCCCGCGGGAGCGATCCCTCGGCCTCGCGGAGCACGCAGCCGAGCACGTAGTTGCCGACGATGCTGTCGGGGTCGGCGCGCAGGATCGCCTCGGCCTTCGCGCGGGCGGCGATGGGATGGTCGTCGTTGTAGAGCCGCAGCGCCTCCTGCTCGAGGGCCGCGGTCTGCGGCGGCGCGGACTGGGCCACGACGGCGCGCCCGCCCGAGAGCGTGAGCGCCAGCGCGAGGAGCAGCCGCAGCGCTCCGCGTCGAAGGCCCGGTCCCGGCGCCGCCGCGGTCATCGCTTCATCGAGCTCCGGGCGAGGCGCTCGAGGGGCTCGGCCATGCACTCCTTGAGCACCGCCGCGACGTTGTCGGTGCCCGGCGCCAGCTCGAGGCGGTGGCCGAAGATGTAGCCCGCGAGGGCCTCGACGTCCTCGGCGTTGACGTACTCGCGCACTCGCGTGAGGGCGCGGGCCTGCAGCGCCGGGATCATCAGCACCAGCGAGCGCGTCGACGCACCCTGCAGGATGCGCGGGTCGTTGCGCGTGCGCCCCGCGATGTCGACGAGGCACTCGCGGATCTCCGCCGCCACGTGGATCTGGTTCTCGACGACGCCCCGCGCCTCGACGATCTCGGTGCGCGTCGCCCGCGGCAGGTCGCTCCCGGCGCCGGCCTTGCGCGCGCGAAAGCTCGCGAGGATCTCGAGCTCCGCGTCGCGCTTGATGTGGTGCATCTTCACCTTGAAGAGGAACCGATCGAGCTGCGCCGACGGGAGCGGGAACGTGCCCGCGAGGTCCAAGGGGTTCTGCGTGGCGATGACGAAGAAGAGCTCGTCGAGGCGCCGCGTGCGGTTGTCGATGGTCGTCTGCTTCTCGGCCATCGCCTCGAGCATCGCCGACTGCACCTTCGGCGACGTTCGGTTGATCTCGTCGGCCAGCACCACGTGCGCGAAGATCGGCCCCGGGCGGAAGAAGAAGCGGTTGGTGTTGGGGTCGAAGATCGTCGTGCCCGTGACGTCGCTCGGCAGCAGGTCCGGCGTGAACTGGATGCGGCGGAAGGTGACGATGTCGTCGTCGGGCTTGTCGTCGATGATGCAATCGCCGAGGGCCTTCGCGAGCGTGGTCTTGCCCGAGCCGGGGTAGTCCTCGAGGAGCATGTGGCCGTCGGCGAGCAGCGCGATGATGAGCAGCTCGATGACCTCGTCGCGCCCGCGCACCGCCATCTGCAGGCGGTTGCGCAGCCGCTGAACGACGTTGTACGCGCCGTTGAGGTCCGTGATCGCCGGCGCCGGCGTGTGCGTGACGTGCTCGCTCTGGATGAATTCGCTTTCCATCGGGGGCTCCGTTCCTTGGGAACTCATCGGGCGTCGATCCACGCCGCCGGGTGAAGCAGTCCGAGCACGCGGCGCCACCGCGGCGTCGACGCGGCCACCTCGCGGCGCACCGCGCGCAGCGTCTCGCGCCACGCGGGACGGGAGAATCGTTCCGCCGCCTTGGCGGGGTCCGCGAGCTTCGCGGCCACGTGCATCTCGGTCAGCTTCGCGAAGGTCGGAGACACCCGCTCCACGCGCTCGGCAAAGCGCTCGCGAGGCTCGCCGGCCTCACGGACCACGCCGACCTCGGACAAGAGGTCGAGGACGCCGCGGTAGGCGGTGCGCGGCAGCGCGCGACGGCCCGCCGCGAAGGTGCGCGCACGACGCCAGAGCTTCACCGCGTACAGCGCCGCGAGCACCGCTCCGAGCAGCCGCAGGAGCCCGCGACCAAGGTCCCGAGCGTAGTGGTGGCGCGGCTCCTGGCGCCGGGCCGGCGGGGGATCCTCGGGGCGCGCGGGCTGTTGCCGCGCCATCTCGCCGAGGATGCGCTGGAGGTCCTCGTCGGTGCCCTGGCCCGGCGGGTCGAGGTTCCGCTCGGCGGCGATGTCGAGGACGATCCAGCCGTAGCCGGTGACGTAGAGTTCGGGCCACGCGTGGGCGTCGCCGGCGCGCAGCAGGATCGTCGACCCGCCGCGGCGGTTGCTCTCGTCGGAGTGGTAGCCGGCGCTGATGCGCGACGGGATGCCCAGCGAGCGCCAGAGGAACACCGCGCTGTGGGCGAAGTGCACGCAGTACCCGGTGCGGTCGCCGAAGAGGAAGTCGGCGGTGGGGTTCGGCACGTTCGCGTGGCGGTGGTGCGTCGAATAGATCAGCTCGTGGTCGAGCCAGAGCTTGATCGCGAGCGCCTCGGCGAAGGGGTCCGTGCGCAGGCGGACCGGCAGGCGCTCGTTGACGATGCGCTGCGCGAGCTCGTGGTAGCGCGGGTCGTCGGGCGCCGCCGTGAAGTACGACCGCACCTCCGGCGACCACCGCGGATCGCCGGCGCCGCGGCCCGTGAGCCGTCGGAACTCCACGGACTGCGCCAGCGACTCGAAGCGCCACGCCCGCACGAAGCGCTGCGGGTTCGGGTTGCCCGCGGGGAAGTAGCGGACCGGAGCCTCGAGCGCGAAGGGGTACGTGTGCTGCGCGAGCACCGCCACGAGGCCGCGCACGCGGGTGCGTCCGCTGGCGCCGATGGGCTCGCGCACCGTCTGCTCCATCGTCGGAAAGTCGTCGACGACGTCGCCGTCGACGTCGGAGCGCGTGGTGCGCACGAGCCGCACGCCGGTGTACTGGCTCCAGACCTCCTGCCGGAAGTAGTACGCGCCGGACGGCGGAGAGTAGTCGTCGTCGAGGACCACGACGGCCATCGGCGCCGGCGAGTTGCTCGGGGCCTGGTCGTCGTCGAGGCGCTCGCTGGCCGAGGGCGGCGTCGGGCGTCCGCCGTCGTGGGCACCCACGCCGTGGCCGCCGTCGAGGTCGATGAGCCGCGGCATCGGCACGTCGCCGCCATCGCTCGCGTCCGGGGTGCCGCCGCCGCCGCCGCCGTCGAGGTCCCCGCCGCCACCGCCGCCGCCGTCGCCGCCGTCGGAGCCCGACGATCCGCCGCCGTCGCCCGCGTCGTCTCCGCTCGAACCCCCACCGCCGTCGCCGCCGTCGGTTCCGCGTCCTCCGCCGCCGTCGCCCGCGTCGACGCCTGGTCCGCCGCCGCCGTCGCCCGCGTCGGGACCACCGGCCCCACCGCCGTCGCGCGCGCCAGGACCGTGTCCGTTGCCTGCATCCGGGGTCGTTCGCGGCCGCTGACCCATGCCCGCATCGCGCTGCACCGGATCGCCGATGGACGGCGCCACCGGCGCGCCCACCACCTGGAACACCGCGACCGCTCCGAGCGCCAGGAGGACCAGCATCAACAACGACGAGAGGGCGCGCCCGCTGCGCGTCTCGGCCACCAACAGCACGGCGAGGAGCGTCACCGAGGCGGCGCCGATGGCGAGCAGCGCCTGCGCGGGGTCGATGCCCTGCTGCCACGCCCAGTCCGACAACCACAACGGACGCGCGATGACGCCCTCGCGGTGCCCGGCGAAGACCGACGCGAACGCCGCCGTCACCAGCGCGAGCTCCACCGCCATCGCCGCCGGACGGCGCACCGCGACGAGGCGGAGCGCAGCCACCGACGTGAGCGCCAGCGATCCGAAGCGCAGGACGCTCGCGAAGACCAACGCGTTGGCCGGGCCGAGCGACGCCGCGAGGGTCTCGGTGCGCACCGCGAGGGCCGCGATCTCCCAGCCGCCCAAGCACGCCACCGCCAGCGCCCCGAGGACCACTGGCGCCCGCGCGCGCGATCGGCCGAGGACCTCGCCGAGGGCGACGCCCGCGACGGCGCCGAGCATGGCTGCGACGAGCGCCTCGCCCAGCGCGATGCCCCAGCTCACGGCGAACGCCGCGAGCGCGAAGGCCAGCGAGCGCACCGGATGACGCCAGCCGCCGAGCGCGGCGCGGAGCAGCTTCACGCCGCCTCCAACGATCGGTGATGGCCGCCGGGGTAGACGTGCCCGCCCACGCGGTCGACGAGCATCACCGGAGCGCGGGTCGTCGCGAGGGCCTTCAGCACGGCGGCCACGTCCTCGCCACGCGAGGGCCCCACGGGCTCCTGCGCCGCCCCGACGGTGCGGAGCACGAAGCGGGTCCACCAGGTGCGCTTGCCAGGCGGCACGATGCCGTCGGTGCACACGACGAACTCCACCGGCGACTGCATCTGGTTGGGCGACGAGCGCGCCTTCACCGTGGCGAGCACCCGATCGAGCCACGGGCCCGGACGCGCCGGAACGAAGACCACCGCCCGCGACACCGCGCCCGGCGTCGCCTTGCGGAGAAAGTCACCGAGGCCCGCGCCCGCGAGGGCGTCCTCGGTCGAGGCCGAGCGCGCGAGCACCTCCATGGCCTGCACCGACGACTTCGCCGGCACGTCGCAGCCGTCGGCCCCGAGCACCCACTCCGCGCCGAGGGCTCCGGTGTCGACGGCAACCCGTGCAGCGCCCGCCGCGGGCTCGTCGCCGGGACCCGTCACCACGTAGGCCACGGTCTGCCGGGTGGGCGCGATGGCGCGCTCGGGGGTGCGCACGACGAGCTGCCGGGTGCGCGCGAAGACCTTCCAGAGGACGAACTTGATGGGGTCGCCGGGGGCGTAGTGCCGAAGGTCGATGCGCTCGCCCTCGGGAGGGCCGCCGGGATGCGAGATCTCGTCGCCGCCGGCGATGGAGCGCACCACCCGCATCTGCCGCAGCGCCCCGACGGATGGAGCGAAACGAACGACGCGGGTCTCGCGCAGGCGCACGGTGACGCGGGTGAGCCCGAAGGCGTCGCCGACCTCGAGCGCGCGCACCACGGATTCGTGAAGTCCGCGGCGCAGCGGGCGGATCTCCTCCTGGAGCCGGCGCTTCAAAGGCACGAGCCGCACCTCGGCGACGGGGCTGAGCCACGTCCATGAGAGGCGAACGAAGGGCACGTACCAGAGGCTCGGGAGCGAGAACCCCGTGCGCGCCGCGTAGCCGCACTCGAGCTGGAGCGCATCGTCGGTGCGACGGCGCCGCTGCTGCAGCAGCATGGTTACGGCCGTCGCGACGGTGACAAGCAGCGTGAGGGCCACCAGCGCGAGGCCGACCGCCCCGACCACGAGGAGCAGCAGGTCGACCTGGTGGAGCCCATAGCGAACGAGCGCCAACGCCGATCCCGCCGCGACCAGAACGCCCAGACCGGTCAACGGAAACCACGCGCGGACGGCCCGGGCCGCCGCCGTGACGCGTTGCAGCACCCTCGGAAACCATCGACGTAGCGGGGCAAATCTCATCGCAGGCGATCGTGCGCCGGGAGCATGGCACACGAACCTACGACACGGCGACGTTGATCCCGTTCCAAGGCCGCGGGCGATTCCTTCAGGGGAGCCCGGCGATGGCCGCGCGCCAGCCGACGTCGTGGTCGCGCAGGGCGACGCGCGCTCCGTGCGAGAGGGCTGCCGGGAGCGCCGCCTCGACGCCCGACACCGCCAATACCGGCACGCCGCCGAGAACCGCGTCGGCCGCCAAGGCCCGGAGCAGCGCGAGGGGGTTCAGCCCGAGCACGTCGAGGTCCACGACCACCGCCGCGGGCGGGCGCGCGCCGACGGTGAGCAGGTCGTCGTAGAGCCCGCGGTGCGGCACGAGCTTCCACCCCGCCGGGACGACCTCTTGAAACCGGCGGTGCAACGCCGGCTGCTCGGTGAGGAGCTGGATCCTTCGCGGCTCCACCGGCGCCGCGATGGCGACGGGGAGCGACAGGCCCCGCGAGGCCAGAAAGGTCGCGGCGTCCTCGAAGGCGATGCGCACGCTGCGACCCACGGTGCGCGACACGCGGATCTCCCCGCGCCGCACCGCCTGGAGCACGGTGGACCGATGCAACCCCGCGAGCCGCGCGAGCTCCGCGGCGTGAAACCACTGAGGAGGGGTCGCCCCTCCGACGCTGCCCTGCGCGCGACGCACGGCGCACACCGTAGAACGGGTCGCAGGTAATTTGGCAGCTTCGCGCGTCTGGTCCCAATGGATCGATGCATGGGACTCGTCGTGGCATTGCTGGTGATCGGGCTCGTGGCCGGAGACCTGCTCGGAGTGCTGGAGCGAGCGCGCTCCTGACGGCGGGCGCTTCCGCGCGGGCGGCTCCTGGACGATGATGCGTCCTGCGATGAATGTGCGCAGGCGACGTTGCATCTACCCCGTTCAAGGAGCCGCTCCGTGCGGGACCCGTAGATGGCGACAGTCTTCGCACCACGACTCTCAGGCCTGGGCGCACGCGTGACGCGTGACGAGGACGGCACCCCGGCGTACGTCCGGCAGGCCCGCGAGGGTGATGCCCGGGCGTTCCAGGAGTTGTTCCGCAACCATCGTCGCGACGTCGGCCGCCTCGTCGCCCGGCTCCTCGGTCCGCGACCCGACGTCGAGGACGTGGTGCAGGAGGTCTTCCTGCAGGTGTTCCGCTCGCTCCAGAACTTTCGCGGTGAAGCTCGGTTCACGACGTGGCTGCACCGCGTCGCGGTGAACGTCACGCTGATGCACCTGCGCGCTGCCCGCAGCCGCCCGCGCCTCGGCCAGGAGCTGCTCGACGAGCCCGCGGCCCCCGATGGCTCCTCCCCGGTGGACGAGGCCGCCCGCAACCAACGCCTCCGCGCCCTGTACCGAATCCTCGACACCCTCTCGGAGAAGAAGCGCGCCGTGTTCATCCTCCACGACCTCGACGGCGTGCCCGCCGGACAGATCGCCGCAACGCTCGATACGCCCGTGCTGACCGTCCGAACGCGCCTCTTCTATGCCCGCAAGGAGGTCTACGCCGCCATGGCCGGAGACCCGACGCTCGAGTCCATCGCCCGCGAACTCGCCTCGCCGGAGGCCGCTGCCGCTGCAGCGGAGAGCCCGCAATGAACCCGCATCCCTCCATCGATTCGCTGGTCGCGCACCTCGACGCGCCGGCTTCCGCCGTGGGCTCGCATCTCGATGCGTGCTCCGAGTGCCGTACCCGCGCGTCACGCCTCGCCGGGGGCCTCGCCCTCATCGACGAGGCGCAGCGCACGTCCATTCCGCCCCTTCCGTGGGAGCGCATGGAGTCCGTGCTCCAGGACGAGGCCGCGCGGCTGTCCGTGGAGATCCGCGCGGGGCGGTTGCGCCCGGTGCGCGTCGTCCCGGCCTGGGTGGGCGGTGCGCTCGCGATGGCCGCGGGCGTGGCCCTCGTCGCAGGGGTGCAGGCGTGGCGGCACCACGAGGCAGCTCCGTCGACGCTCGCGCACCGCGTGCTGCCGGCGGCCACGCCGACGACGGCGCCGTCGCTCGCGCCGCAGGCTCCTCGCGTCGATGGGGTGGTGCTGCTCGCGTCGGGCGGTGCCCTCTACCAGGCGCCTTCGGAGGCCGGCGTGCCGCTGGCGCGGGTCGATGTCGTGCATGAAGGTGCGCGCGTCGAGACGCCGGGTGCGGGTCGCGCCGTCTTCACCGTGGGCCAGGGTTGGACCGCGGACCTCCGCGCACGGTCGGCGCTGCAGCTCGCGCGGCTCCGCGACGATCGTGCCGACCTGACGCTGGAGCATGGCGAGGTGGCGCTGGCGCCGGCGGCCGGGGAGACGCGTGCGCTGCGTCTCGTCGATGGGCCGTGGAGCGTCGAGGCCCACGGCGCGGTGATGGCTCGCAGCGAGGCGACGGTGCTTCGCGTGGTGGTCCTCGCGGGGCACGTCGACGTGCGGCGCGACGGCGGCGACGCGCTCACGGTGACGGGCCCGATGGTGGTGGAGCTCCCGCTCGACGGCGGCGCGCCGGTGCAGTCCTCGGCGGGCGCCTCGGACCCCGCGGCGCTGGACCTCGCGCTCTTCGCGTCGCAGCGGCCGCTGGCGCTGATCCCCGACGTCGACCCGTCGGCGGCGCTGACGCTGCGCGACCAGGGCGCCCTGCCCTCGGCCCTCGAGGCCGCGCGCTTCGCCCAGCCCGGCGTGCTCGAGGCCCGTCGCGGGGCCACGGCGGTGCGTCTCGACCTCGCGTCGTCGGAGCCCCCCCGGTGGACGCCGGTGCACCCGACGGCGGTGGTCGCGGCCCGCGCGCCGACGCTGCACGCCCCGACGGAGATCCCGACGCCGGCCCGCGCCGCGGACCCGGTGGACGCGCGCATCGCGGCCTTCGAGCACAACGTGCCGGCGCGGCTGCAGCGCTGCTTCGACAACTGCCGCGAGCAGAACCGCTGCCGCGCGCCGATGCAGGGCCAGGTGCGCTTCGACGTGTCGGCGGACGGCCATGCGGTGATCCGCTCCATCGACGCCTCCGCCGAGGGTGCGCGGAGCTGCCTCGTGAACCAGGCGCAGTTCCTCCCGGCGCCGCGCACCGACTCGGGCTTCACCTTCGCCATGCCCTACCGCTTCGCCGAGTGACCCTTCACGGCGTCTCGTAGGTGACGCCGCCGAAGAACGCCCGCCCGGGCAGCGGGTAACCAAGAAAATCCTGGATCGGCGCGGTCACGCTCGTGACTCCGCCGAGCGGGTTGCAGAGCGCCTGCGTCGCCGTGCGCTGGTCGCCGAGGTTGGTGACCTCGAGCAGCGCGCCCCAGCCGTGCAGCCATCGTGGAGCCCACGCGGCCCGCGCGTCCACCGTCGCTCGCCCGGGCACGGCGGTGCAGTTCGACCGATCGAGCCACGCGGCCGACACCGCCGACAGCGACACGCCGACGCGCGCGCCGCCATAGCGTCCTTCGACGGACGCCGCGAGGTCGCCCCAGGGGACGCCGGGTACGGTGCGTCCCGTCGCGCCGCCGTCGTCGAGCACCGCCGCGTCGGAGGCCGTTCCCGACACCGTCAGCGTGACGTGCTCGCGCCAACGAAGGCGCAGCGAGGCCTCGGCGCCGGTCACGCGCACCCGCCCGAAGTTCTCCGGACGGAACCTCCCCGCACCGACCTGCGCGAGGGCGATGAGGTCCGACGCGTCGCGCACGAAGGCCCCCGCCTCGGCGTTCAGCGCCCACGCTCCGGCCCTCGTCGAGAACACCGCGGCGACGTCGACGAAGCGGCTCCGCTCGGCCCGCAGCGCCGCGTTGCCGACCACGACGCCGCGGTCGCCGAAGCGCTCGGGCAGCGTGGGAGCGCGCTGTGCGAGCCCCGCGTGCACCCGTAGCTCGAGCCATCGGGTGGCCCGCGCGTGCACGGCGAGGCGCGGGCTGAGGAGCGACGTGTCCTGGGTAGGCGCATCGCCGTGATCCCAGAGCTGCTCGGCGACGACGCCGGCGGCGACGGTCACCGCGCGAAGCCGCAGCGTCGACTCGAGGCCGGCGGTGATCCCCACGCGCCCTGCGTCGACGAGCGTCGATCCCGCGCCGGGAACGAAGCCCTCGGTGCGCGCCCGCACGAAGCCCTCGTGGGTGCCGAGGCGCCACGTACGCACGGCCCGAACCTCGCCCTGGGCGCGCCACGTGTCCGACTCTGCGCGCCCGCCGCCCACGGATACGCCCGACACGGCGCTACGCCCGTCGAAGAGGTCGTGTCGTCCGAGGCCCGTCGCCGCCACGACGACACGCCACCGATCGCGGTGCCATTCCCACGTTCCCCGAGCGAGGAGCCGACGCTGCTCCAGGAACGGACCGACCACGGAGGTGTCGCCGGGTCCTGCCACGCCGCGGAGCGACCAGCCGCCGAGCACCGTGAGGCACGTCGCCGTGGCGCCACCGGGAACACGCCGACAGACGCGGAGCAGTCCGTCGAGGGCATCGCCGCCGTCGTTCACGCGATCCACCACGGTGCCCCGCGACGCGCTCGTGTTGCCGGGCTCGTAGTACGGAAAGTTCCCTTCAGTGCCGCGGTAATTGAAGGCCGCGAGGGTCTCGACGCCGTCGTAGGCGGCCCCGGCCCCGGCCGACGCGCGGCGGGTTCCGAAGGACCCGGCCCCCGCGGCCGCCCAGGCCACCGGGGCGTCGCGTACGTCTCGCAGACGAAGGTCGATGGCGCCGGCCAGGCCCCCGGTGCCGAGGCGCAGCGGCGCGACGCCGCGGTACACGTCGATGCGTTGCAGCAGCGCCGGAGGAATGGCCGCGAGGTCGACGCCGTCCGAGGCCGCGTCGCCGAGAGGGATGCCATCGAGCGCGACCACGACGTGCTCCGAGGTCGCCCCGCGCAGCACCACGGTCTCCCGCGAGAGGTCGGCGCCGGCGTGGCGCACGTGCACCCCGGGAGCGTCCTCGAGGAGCGCCCCCGCGGACGACGCCAGCCGTCCGCGCTCGGCGACGTCGTGCGACGAGCTCGCCGAGAGCGTCTCGACGGGGTCGTCGCCGGGGATCCTCGGCGCGCGCACCGTCGCCCCGTCGAGGGACTGCGCCCGCAGCATGCCCGGCGACGCGACGGCGGCGAGCGCGAGCAGGGCGGTCCGGGGCGAGCGCACGGGGCGGATGTTCCAGCTTCCGCGCCGGGGCTCAAGGGCGGACTACGTCCATCGTCGTTGCGCGCCGCGGTGGGTGTGAGGCACGCTGGCAAATCTGCGATGCCGAGGGTTCTCCTGGTCGACGACAGCCCTGCGAAGCGTGCCGTGCTCGCAGCGCGCCTCGAGGCCGCCGGGTGGTAGGTGTCCTTCGCCACCGACGCCGAGGGCGCGCTGATGTCCGCGCTCTCTTCGCCGCCCGACGCCGTGCTCTCGGACCTGTGGACCCCAGGGCTCTCGGGGCTGCAGCTCTGTCAGCTCCTGCGCGGCGATCCGGCGACGGCCCACGTGCCGGTGATGCTGTGCACGAACACCGCGGACCGGCGCTCGCGGTTCTGGGCCAAGCGCTCCGGCGCCAACGCGTTCCTCGAGCGCGACGACCCCGAGTCCATCGTGCGCGAGCTGCAGACGCTCGTCGTCACCGTGGCGCTGGCGCGGCGATCGGACTCGTCCATGGAGTTCGACCCGTCGCTGCGCCGCAGCACCATTCCCGGGCGGCTCTCGACGCTGCTCGACCGCGCGCTCTTCGAGGCCGTGGTGGTCGGAGAGCTCCGCGCCCTCGCCTTCGACGCCGCGGACGTCGACGACCTCTTCGCGTCGCTCGCGCGGCTCATGACGGAGATCGCCTCGTACACCTGGCTTGCGCTGTCGGTGCCCCGGCCGCGCGGCGTGCGCGTGTACGTGCACCAGCACCCGCGGCACGCCGGACGAGCGATTCCCGGCGCGGTTCCGTCGGTGGTGTCTCCGTCGGACGGCCCCGTGGAGCTGCACGTTCGCTCCGGCACCGCGGTGTCGTCGGAGCCGCCGGACGGACCGGTGTCGGCGTTCCCGATCACCCTGCGCGGGCGGCTGCTGGGGCGCGTGGCGCTCTGCGCGTCGCGGAGCTCGCTGAGCCGCGACGAGCCGGTGGTGATGTCCCTCGCTGCCCGCGAGCTGGCGCTGCCGCTCCACGCCGTGGGGCTCCTCGAGGACACCCGCCGCCTCGCCTCGACGGACGCGCTCACGGGCCTCGCCAACCGCCGCGCCGCCGTCGCCCGGCTCGCCGCGCTGACCGAGCGCAGCGGTACGAGCCCGCCGCTGTCCATCGCCCTCGTCGACGTCGACCTCTTCAAGCGCGTCAACGACACCTGCGGTCACGCGGCGGGCGATCGCGCGCTCTGTCACGTCGCCGACGTGCTGCGCGCCGTGGCCCGCGGCAACGACCTCATGGCCCGCTGGGGCGGCGAGGAGTTCCTGCTGGTGCTCGATGGCCTCGCGGGAACGGCGGCGCAGGTGGTGGCCGAGCGCGTGCGGGCCTCCATCGCTCGAACGCCGTGCGTGCTCGACGACGGGCGCAGCCTGCCGATGACGGTGTCCGTGGGGGTGGCGGCGTTCCAGGGGGGCAGCGTCGACGCGTTCCTCGACACCGCGGACCGCGCGCTCTATCGGGCCAAGCAGGCGGGACGCAACCGCGTCGAGCTCGCCGACGCCGACGGCCCGGTCACTCCACCAGCTGGAACGTGAAGCAGAATTGCCGCGCCCCAGCGTTGGGCGTGGTCACCGTCACCGTCGCGTCGACGGGTGGCTTGGTCAGGTCGATGCGGTACGGCGCCACCCCGCGGCGGCTCACCGCGTCGACGTCGCGGAGCACCTCCGTCTGGTCGAGGGCGCGCACGACGAAGTGGGCGCGCACCGTCGCGCCACCGGGGAAATAGCCCGCATCGTCGATGCCCACGGCGCCGACGATGGCGCGTCCGCCGGGGAGGTTCGCGAGGTGCACGACGAGGCGCCCGTCGGACTGCGGGTGCGCGTACACGCAGCGCATCTCGGCGCCGTCGAAGCGATGCGCCTCGGCGCGCACGCGGTTCCACTCGTCGCCGTGGCAGCCCAGCATCGCGCCCTGGAGCGGGCACGGGCCGTTGTCGTGGCCGCCGATGCGCTCCGCCGTGACGCGCGTCCCGATCTCGTGCGTCGCGTCGAAGAGCACGTGCGCGACATGGCGCTCCGCGGCCTCCCAGCGCATCGCGAAGCCCCCCGTTCCCACGGGCTCGCCAGGACCGAAGCGACCGAGCAACGGCGCGAGGCCCGCGGCGCTCGGCGCCACGCCGTACACGCGTCGCACGCCGCGCAGATCCGCTGCGTCGACGGGCCCCCAGACCGCGGGCACCGGCGACGCGAGGGCCACCAGCTCCGGGGCTTCGTCGGTCACGAGCACGAGGTCCGTCGGTCCCGCCTCGCGACGGATCGCTCGCACCGCAGCGCGCCGCGGGTCGGTCTTCTCTCGCGCGCGCTCCAGGGTCCACGCCGCGCCCGCGAGGGCGACGAGGCCCAGCGCCACCGCGGCGACGTCACGATGCCACGGCCTCATGCGGCCTCCAGCCAGCGACGGCGCCAGTGCTCGACGCAGATCAGCGCGAACAACAGCTTGCGGTGATCGCGGGCGCCTGAGAGGTGCTCGTCGACGTGCCGCGCCACGAACGCCGGCTCGAACCACCCGCCGAGGCGCATGCGCGCCGGCGACAGCGTGTCGAGGAGCAGCTCCCGCAACGGTCCGCGCAGCCAGCGTCCGATGGGCGCGCCGAAGCCCTTCTTCGGACGCTCCAGGATGCTCCGCGGAACACGGTTTCCGAGGGCCCTGCGCAGCAGGTATTTCGTCGTCGTGCCGCGCAGCCGCAGCGACTCGGGCAGCGCCAGGCAGAACGTCGCCACCTCGGTGTCGAGCAGCGGCGCGCGGGCCTCGAGGGACACGCGCATCGTCGCGCGGTCGACCTTCTGCAGCACGCCGTCGGCGAGGTACACGCGGAGGTAGAACGCCGTCGCCGCGTCGAAGTCCGTCGCCGTTCCCTCGCTCGACGCGCGCGCGGCATCGAGGGCGTTCGCCGCGGCGCCGCGCAACGCGGGCGCGAGCAGCGACCGGAGGTCGTCGGGGTCCATCGGCGCGAGCCAGCGGGCGTGGCGTTCGGCGCCGCGCGACCCGAGACCCTGGGCGAACTGCTGGACCTTGAAGGCCGTGGAGAAGTTGCCGTCGCCCGGTCGCAGCCGCGCGGCCAAGAGCCCCGCGAGGCGCCCCGCACCGGGCATCACCGGCAGTCGCGAGAGCACCTGGTCGACGCTGAACGTGGGGTACCCGGCCATGATCTCGTCGCCGCCGTCGCCGCCGAGGGCGACGGTGACGCTCCGCCGCGCGAGCCGCGCCAGCAGCGTCGTCGGGAGGATGGACCCGTCGGCGTGCGGTTCGTCCATGGCGTCGAGCGTCGGCACCACGAGGTCGACGAGGGCGGACTCGGAGAGCACCTCGGTGGTGTGGTCCGTCCCGAGATGCTTCGCGACGAGGGCGGCGTGGGAGCTCTCGTCGAAGCTCGGGTCCTCGAAGCCGATGGCGAAGGTCTTCACGCGGGGATGGGCCTCGACCGCGCACGCCGCCACGAAGCTCGAGTCGATGCCGCCGCTCAGGAACACCCCGACGGGCACGTCGGCCACGAGGCGCCGCGACACGGCGCGGGTGACCCTTCGCGAGAGCTCCTCGGTGAGCTCACGGGTGTCGCCGCGGAGCCGCACGCCGAAGTTCGGGCGCCACCACGTGTCGACGCGCACGCCCGTCGCGGCGCTCCACGTGAGCCGCTCGCCTGCCCCGAGCTTGCGCACGCCCGCGAGGATCGAGCGCGGCTGCGGCACGAACTCGTGCACGAAGAACTGCGCCACGGCCACGGGGTCGATCTCGCGCCGCGCACGCACCTCGGCGTGCTCGAGCAGCGCGCCGAGCTCGCTCGCGAAGGCCACACCCCCACTGCCCGACGCGTCACCGAGGGGCGCGTAGTACAGCGGCTTCTTGCCGAAGCGGTCGCGCGCGAGGGTGAGCGTGGCGGTGCGCGCGTCCCAGTGCCCGAAGGCGAACATGCCGTGCACGTGCTCGAGGGCGCCGGCGCCCCAGCGGTCGAGGGCGTGCAGCAGCACCTCGGTGTCGCTGCGCGAGCGAAACGCGTAGCCCGCGGACTCGAGCTCCGCCCGCAGCGCGGCGAAGTCGTAGATCTCGCCGTTGAACGTGAGCATGGCGGCGTCGCCGGGCGCGCACATCGGCTGCGCGCCGAGCGGCGAGAGGTCGACGATCGCGAGGCGGCGGTGGCCGAAGACGCAGCCGGGCATGGCGTGCACGCCGTCGCCGTCGGGTCCGCGGTGCACCAGCCGCGCGATCATGGCGCGCACCTCGCCGGTGCCGGGGACCGCGGCGGTGGGGGTCGCGATGCCAGCGATGCCGCACATGCCGCGGGCTACTCCGCGGGTCGCTCGAAGTTCACGCGCTCGCCCACGAGGTACGTCTTCTTGCCCTGCGACTCGTGGTACGTGCGGATCAAAATCTCGCCGAGCAGGCCCATCAACAGGAACTGTACGCCGAGGGAGAACAGGAACACCGCGAGGAGCAGCAGCGTCACCGGCTGCAGCCACTCGCCAGGCACGTGCATCACGTGCTCCTTGATGAACTGCGCGACGAAGATCGCCCCGGAGAGCATGCCCACGGTGCACAGCGCGAACGCCGGGCGCCCGAAGAAATAGATGGGCTTCGTCGAGTAGCCGCCGAGGAACGTCACCGTCAGCAGGTCGAGGAGCACCTTGAAGACGCGCCCGAGGCCGTACTTGCTCACGCCCGCGCGCCGCGGGTGGTGCGTGACCTCCATCTCCGTCACCCGCGCGCCCGCCCAGGACGCGTAGATCGGGATGAAACGATGCATCTCGCCGTAGAGCCCGTAGGGCTCGAGCACCCAGCGGCGGTACGCCTTCAGCGTGCATCCGTAGTCGTGGATGCGCACCCCGGTGACCCAGCCGATGAGCCAGTTCGCGACGACGCTCGGGAGCCGGCGCGTCACGGCCTTGTCCTGCCGGTCGCGGCGCCAGCCGGAGACGACCTCGTAGCCCTCGTCGAGCTTCTGGAGCAGCCGCGGGATGTCCTTCGGGTCGTTCTGGAGGTCGGCGTCGAGGGCCACGATGATCGGTCCGCGCGACAGGTCGATGCCCGCCGCGATGGCCGCGGTCTGGCCGAAATTCCGCCGAAAACGCACGACGCGCAGCCACGGGCGGCTCGCCGCGGCGTCGCGGAGGAGCGCGAAGGAACGGTCCCGGGAGCCGTCGTCGACGAGCACCGCCTCGACGGGCTGCGGCAGCGTCGGCAGCGCCTTGTCGAGGGCCTCGAAGAGCGCGGGCAGCGACTCCTCTTCGTTGTAGACGGGGATCACCAGGCTCAGCGCCGGTGTGGTGGCAGCGTCGGACGGCACGCGCGCGTCCTATCACGAAATGCAGCGAGGCCGCGAAGGGACCGTGAAGCCCCGTCGCGACCTCGGTGCAGGCCGTCAGTGCGGCCGCGGATCAGTCGTGCGTCGCAGCGTCGGTGCCGGTGCTGCTGCCAGCATCCGTCGCCACGCCACCGTCGGCCGTCGTCGCGCCGCAGACGCCCGTCGGGGCCGCGGACACCGTCGTCGTCGCGAAGACCGCGCTCTTCGTCGTGAAGCCGAGGCCCACGCCGATGCCGCCCTGGGGGCTGTCGCAGGAGGCCGTCGCGCCGCCGACCGGCGTGGCGACGTCGACGAAGCCCTGGATGAGCGGCGCCGCGGCGTCGCGGAAGGACGCGAGGGCCGGGATCGTCGTGAGGGCCGTCACGAGGTCACCCTGCATCAGGAAGCCGCCGAGGTTGCCGAGGGTGCCGTCGGTGGCGCCCATGGTCACGCGGAGCTGCGTCTGGAAGAGGTTCAGCGGGATGGTCATCCCCTGCACCGGGAGCGGCAGCGAGAAGTTCGGCGTGGTGGCGCCGTTCGCCGGCGGGTTCACGCGGAGGCGGCCGTTCACGATGCTGCCCTGGAACGAGAGCTTCGCCGAGTTCAGGTCGCCCGGCGTGTTCAGCGAGCGGTTGTCGACGCTGTACATCTGGCCCGGCATCTGGATGTTCGCGCAGTTCGCGAAGCCCGCCCAGGTGAACGGGTACACGTACACGGTGACGCTCGGGTCGTTGAGCGTCGCGCCGAGGTCGCCGTTGACGCCCGTCACGCGCACGCCGATGAGGAGCTTGCCGGAGGTGATCTGGTCGTTGATCAGCTGGCTGACGTTCAGCGACGCCATGAACTGCTGGATCGTCTGCGCGACGTTCGGGAGCTGGTTGTCGACGCCGCCGGTGCAGCCCGTGCCGCCGCCGGTCATGCCGGCCGTGCAGGTGCCCATGTTCTGGTCGGGGTCGACGACGGAGAAGTAGTCGCCGTGGCTGCAGTCCGCCGGCGCCTGGCTCGCGGTGCGCGAGGGCGAGAAGCGTCCGTCGAGGTTGAAGCCGTAGAAGCCGCGGTTCGAAGGGGGATCGTCGCCGTTGTCGAGGATCAGGGTGTTGATCACGTAGTCGTAGGTCTGGCCCGGGCCCGCATCGCCCTGAACCACCGGGGTGTCGGTGGCCGGCGTGCCGGTGTCCGTCGGCGTGGTGCCGGCGTCGGTGCCCGTGGCGGGGGTCGAAGAGCCACAGCCAGCGGCGGTGGCAAGCAGACCAAGAGCGGCGAAGGGAAGGAGAATCTTCTTCGAAACGGCCATTGTGTGTGAACTCCTCTGACGGTCGGTGGTTGAAGTGCCCGCGGCGCCTGCACGCGGTGAGCGCTCGCGCAGAAATCCTTCGAAGATCGAAGCGGGAACGCCGCACAGGTTTGGTGCACCCGCCGACGCGGACGGGTTCCTAGCATCGTTGCGCGAGCGGTTTCAACTACCGGCTGCGCTGGCGCAGGTGCCTCGGTGTTGGGGACCGAGGGCCGGACGTGGTACCGCGACATCGATGTCCGAACCCGAGTTCGTGCACCTGCACGTGCACTCCCAGTACTCGATGCTCGAGGGGGCCATTCGCATCGACGCGCTCTGCGCGCGGGTGAAGGAGCTCGGCATGTCGGCCGTGGCGCTCACGGACCACGGCAACATGCACGGGGCCATCGAGTTTCACGAGAAGGCCAAGAAGGCCGGCGTGAAGGCGCTGTTGGGCTGCGAGGTGTCGCTGGGGCACGCGTTCCCGGGCGACGTTCCCGACGCCAAGGGGATGCTGCGGTCGTACCACCTGCCGATGATCGCCTCGTCCGAGGAGGGCTACCGCAACCTCATCTCGCTGGTGTCGCGGGCGTGGCTCGACGTGCCTGACGGTCAGGCGCCGCAGACCACCCTCGACCAGCTCGCGAAGCACGCCAAGGGCCTCGTGGTGCTCACCGGATGCCTCGGGGGGCTCGTTCCGCAGGCGCTGTTGCAGCACTCGCCGGACGTCGCGCGGCGCACCCTCGGGCAGCTCAAGGACATGCTCGACCCGGGGCACCTCTTCGTGGAGCTGCAGCAGCACGGCCTGCTCGAGCAGACCCCGGTGAACGCCGTGCTCACGGACCTCGCGCGGGAGCTCGGCCTCCCGGTGGTGGCCACCAACGACGCCCACTACCTTCGACGCGAGGACGCCGCCGCGCAGCGCGCCCTCACCTGCATCGCCGCGGGCATCACCCTCGACGAGGCCGAGACGTCGGGCATCCAGAGCGACGACATGTTCCTGAAGAGCCCGCAGGAGATGGCGGAGCACTTCGGGTCCATCGACGGCGCGATGCAGAACACGCTGCGCGTCGCGGAGATGTGCTCGCTGAAGCTGAACCTCGGCAAGCCCATGCTGCCGAATTTCCGCGACGAGGCCGGGCGCATCATCGACGACGTCGACGACTACTTCACGGCGCAGTGCCGCGCGGGCCTCGAGCGCCGCTTCGCGCTGTTCCGCAAGCAGAAGAAGACCGTCGACGCCGAGCGCTACCGCGAGCGCCTCGAGACCGAGATCCGCGTCATCTGCGGGATGAAGTTCCCGGGGTACTTCCTCATCGTCGCGGACTTCATCAACTGGGGGAAGGCCAACGGCGTGCCCGTGGGGCCGGGCCGCGGATCGGGCGCGGGCTCGCTCGTCGCCTATGCCCTCGGCATCACGGACATCGACCCGATCCCCTACGACCTGCTCTTCGAGCGCTTCTTGAACCCCGAGCGCGTGTCGATGCCGGACTTCGACGTCGACTTCTGCATGCTCAAGCGCGAGCGGGTCATCGAGTACGTGCGCGACAAGTACGGCTCGGACTCCGTCGGGCAGATCGCGACCTTCGCGGTGCTCAAGGCCAAGAGCTGCGTGCGCGACGTGGGGCGCGTGCGGGGCGTGCCGCTGAGCGAGGTCGACGCCATCGCGAAGCTCGTTCCCGACCCGGTGCAGGGCAAGACCGTGTCCCTCGCCGAGGCCCTCGAGAAGGAGCCCAAGCTCCGCGCGAAGTACGAGACCGAGGCGGTGACGCGGGACACCATCGACCTCGCGATGAAGCTCGAGAACCTCACGCGGCACGCGGGGGTGCACGCCGCGGGCATCGTCATCGCCGACGGTCCGTTGTCACGCACGGTGCCGGTGTTCCGCGGCGCCGGGAACCTCGCGGTGACGCAGTACGCGAAGGACGACGTCGAGCTCGCGGGCCTCGTGAAGTTCGACTTCCTCGGCCTCACGACGCTGACGGTGCTCGACTTCGCCGTGTCGATGATCCACCGGCGCCCCGACGAGGTCGCGCGGGTGGCCGCGGGGGGCGAGCCCTTCTCCCTCGACGACGTCTGCCTCGACGCCAAGGACCCGGACCCTGCTCGCGCGAAGCTCGCCCGGGAGACCTTCGAGCTGCTGCAGTCCGGGGAGACCACGGGTGTGTTCCAGCTCGAGTCGTCGGGCATGCAGCAGCTCTTCAAGGACCTGCGCCCGGACTGCTTCGAGGACATCATCGCCGCGGTGGCGCTGTACCGCCCGGGCCCCCTCGGCGCGGGCATGGTGCGGGACTTCGTCGCGCGCAAGAACGGCAAGCAGAAGATCGCCTACGACCACGAGTCGATCCGCGAGCTCCTCGCGCCGACCTACGGCGTCATCGTCTACCAGGAGCAGGTGATGACCATCGCGCGCACCATCGGGGGCTACACCCTCGGCGGCGCCGACCTGCTCCGCCGCGCCATGGGGAAGAAGAAGGCCGAGGAGATGGCGAAGCACCGCCAGATCTTCATCGACGGCGCGGTGAAGAACCGCATCGACGGGGGCCTCGCCGGCGAGCTCTTCGACAAGATCGTGCACTTCGCGGGCTACGGCTTCAACAAGTCGCACAGCGCCGCGTACGCGCTCATCACGTTCCAGACGGCGTACCTGAAGCGGCACTTTCCGGCGGAGTTCATGGCCGCCACGCTGTGCTCGGACCTCGGGCGCATCGACAAGCTCGTGGGCACCATCAACGAGGCGCGGAACCTCGGCATCCCGGTGCTCGTGCCCGACGTGAACGAGTCGGACCGGTACTTCTCCGTCGTGTACGCACCCTCGCCGCAGCCGGTGGCGCGCAAGCCCTTGTCGCCCTACGAGCGCGACCCGTGGCGCCCGCGCATCCGCGTCGGCCTCGGCGGCATCAAGGGCGTCGGCGACGCGGCGGTGGAGTCCATCGTGGTGGCGCGCGAGGCGGGGCCCTTCGTGGACCTCTTCGACTTCACGGCGCGCGTGGACCCGCGCAAGGTGAACAAGTCGGTCATCGAGGCGCTGGTGGTGAGCGGCGCCTTCGACGAGTCGCTGGAGCGCACCGGCGCGTCGCGCGCGCAGTGCCACGGCGCCATCGAGCGCGCCCTCGATCGTGGCAAGGACGCCGCGAAGCACCGCTCGAGCGGGCAGATGGGCCTCTTCGGCGCGCAGGCCGCGCTGCAGCCGACGGGCGGCTACCCCGAGGTGCAGCCGTGGGACCTCACCGACGGCTTGAAGCGCGAGCGCGCGGCGCTGGGCTTGTATCTCACCGGGCACCCGCTGGACCGTTGGGCCGCCGAGGCGGCGCGCTTCGGCACGACGCCGACGTCGAGCATCGCAGAGCTTCCGAACAACACCGAGGTGACGCTCGCCGGCGTCGTCGAGGGCTACCGCGAGAAGGTGCCGAAGTCCGGCGGGCGCATGGGCTTCTTCCACATCGAGGACCGCACGGGACGCGTCGAGGCCATCGTGCGTGCCAAGGTCTTCGACGCGCTGGCGCCGTCGCTGCGCGAGGGCGAGGCGATGCTCTTCAAGGGCAAGGTGCGCACGGAGTTTCGCCGCGACGAGGGCGACGAGGACGAGACCCCCGACGCCGACCTCGCCCGCACGCTCTGGCTCGAGGAGGCCACGCCCCTCGGCGACGCCCTTCGGCTGCGCACCCGCGGCGTGCTGCTGCGCCTCGACGCCAACACGTTGAAGGAGGGCGACGTCGCGCGGCGGCGCCTCGCGCTCTTGAAGGCGGCGCTGCGCGAGCACCCCGGGCGCATCCCGGTGATGGCGGTGGTGCGCGTGGCCGGCGGCGAGGTGGGCGTGCGCCTCGCGGGCGTCACCGTCGACCCGACGGAGGCGCTGATGGCGCAGGTCGAGCGCATCTTCGGGGCCAAGGTCGCCGAGCTTCGGAGCTGATAGAGTCGCCGCCGCGATGGGGCCGCTGCGCGCGATCCTCGACGACCCGGCCTGGCGCTTGAACGCCCTCGGCACCGCCGTCGTCGGCACCGTGGCCTTCGCGCTCTTCGCGACGCCGCTCACGCTCCTCGCGTGGCTCGAGCCGGCGTGGGCGCGATCCTGGCGCATCCAGCTTCGGCGCCCCCGCGCGCAGGACCTCGTCGGTCGGTCCATCGCCCGCTGGCTCGCGAACACCGCCGTGGCCTTCGCGCTGATGACCGTCGCGTGGCCGTGGGTGCACTTCGGCCGCGCGGCGTTCTTTCCGCTGCCGTCGTGGCACGAGGTGCTCGGGCAGTTCCTGGTCTTCGTCTACCTCGACGACCTGCTCTTCTACTGGGCGCACCGCGCGCTCCACGGGCGCTGGCTCTTCAAGCACGTGCACGCCGTGCATCACCGCATCTACACGCCCTGGGCCATCACCGGGAACTACTCGCACCCGGCGGAGTTCGTGATCACCGCGACGCTCGCGCTGCTCGGTCCGGCGCTCTTCCACTCGCACCCGCTCACGATCTGGATCTGGATCGCGTGGCGTCAGTGGGAGGCCGCCGAGGGCCACTGCGGCTACGACCTTCCGTTCTCGCCGTCGCTCTTGCTGCCGGGCAGCGATGGGGCGCTGCACCACGACTTTCACCACGCCAAGGTGCGCGGCAACTACGCGGGCTTCCTGCGCCACGTCGACACGGTCTTCGGCACCCTCGCCAAGGGCTACGCCGAGCACCGCGCGAAGCGCGCATGAACGTCCCGCCGCGACGCCGCGGGCGCTGGAGGCTGCGCGCGAGGGCGCTCTACCTCCTCGCGCTGCTCAAGCGCTTTCGCCTGCCGCTGGCCATGGTGCCGGTGTTCTTCGGCGTCGTGCCGTCGATCTTCGTGGCGCTCTACCGCGGTCCCCTGGGGCAGCACGTGCGCTTCGGCGAGGCGCTGCACCACACGTACTTCCTGATGTTCGGGCAGACCTCGCTGCCGTACGTGAACAACACGCTGCTCGAGGTGCTGAACTTCGCGATCCCGCCGCTGGGCATCGCGGTCATCGCCGACGGCGTGGTGCGCTTCGCGTACCTCTTCTTCGCCCGGCAGAACCTCGACAAGGAGTGGATCACGGTGATCTCCGAGACGCTTCGCGGCCACGTCATCGTGTGCGGCGCCGGCCGCGTGGGCTACCGCGTCGCGGCGCAGCTCCTGGACCTCGGGCGCGACGTCGTCGTCATCGAGAAGCGGGCCGACGCGCCCTTCGTGGCGACGCTGCAGGCACGGCACGCGACGGTGCTCATCGACGACGTGAAGAGCCCCGAGGCGCTGCGCCGCACCAACGCCGCGCACGCCGACGCCATCGTCTGCGCGACGGACGACGACCTCGCGAACCTCAACACGGCCCTCGACGCGCGGCGCCTCAACCCCCGCATTCGCGTGGTGATGCGCCTCTTCGACGACGACCTCGGCGCGCGGGTGCGCGGGGCCTTTCAAGCCGAGGCGCTCTCGAGCAGCGCGCTCGCGGCTCCCGCCATGGCGCTGTCGGCGCTGGACCCTCGCATCGCGCACAGCTTTCACGTCGCCGGCGAGCTCATGGTGGTGTCGGACTTTCTCGTCGGCGCGAAGCTCGGCGCGCTCACCGTGGCGGAGCTTCTCTCGCGCTTCGGCACGGTGACGCTCTGCGCGCGGCACCTGCACACGCCGCGCATGCACCCTGGTCCCGAGCACCGCTTTCGCGCCGGCGAGATCGCGACGCTGCAGGGCGCCTACGCCGACTACCTGCGGCTGCGTGAGTACACCGGCGAGGCCGAGCCGCCGCTGTGCACCGCCGCGCGCACGGACCTCGCGGCGTCGGAGCCGTAGCGCTCAGTCCCGCGGGTCGAGGCGGTCGCGGAGCCAGTCGCCGGAGAGGTTGAAGCCGAGCACCGTCGCCGTGATGGCCACGCCCGCCACCATCGCGAGGCGCGGCGTCTGCAGCAGGTGCGCGGTGCCCTGGTCGAGGAGCGATCCCCACGAAGCCGACGCGCCCGGTCCCAGGCCGAGGAACGACAGCGACGCCTCGGCGAGCACCACGGCGCCGAGGCCGAAGGTCGCCTGCACCACCAGCGGTCCCGTGGCGTTGGGCAGCACGTGGCGGAAGAACAGCCGCGCCGGCGACGCCCCGAGGGCCCGCGCGGCCTGCACGAATTCGCGCTCGCGCAGCCGCAGCACCTCGGCGCGCGCGACGCGGGCGTAGCCGACCCACCCGGTCACCGACAGCGCCGCGATGAGATGCACGACGCCGGGCCGCGACACCAGCGCGAGCACGGCCATGTTCACGATGACCGACGGAAACGACTGCGCCGCGTCGGTGACGCGCGCCACCACCGCGGCGATGCGCCCTCCCGCGAAGGCCGCAGACCCGCCGAGCAGCGCGCCCACGGCGAGGGAGATGAGCACCGTCGCGACGGAGACCTCGCCCGCGAGGCGCGCCCCGTGGAGCAGCACCGCGAGCACGTCGACGCCGTTGTCGGCGGTGCCGAGCGGGTGCGCGGCGGTGGGTCCTTCGAGCACGTGCGCGAGGTCGATGGCGCGGGGCGAGCGCGGCGAGAGCAACGGCCCGACGACGGCGAGCGCGGTGAACGTGGCGACGAGGGAAAGCCCAGCCGCGCGCGCAGCGTCGACGCCTTCACGCCGCCACCCGGATGCGCGGATCGACGACGGCGTAGAGCAGGTCGATGGCGAGCTGCACGACGGCAACCGTCGCCGCGAAGGCCACCACGCACGCGAGCGCCACGGGCACGTCGCGCTGCATGAGGGCGTCGAGAAAGAGCAGCCCGAGGCCCGGCCGCTCGAAGATGCGCTCGGTCACCACGGCCCCGCCGAGCAACGCCGAGAGCTGCGCGCCGCCCACGGTGAGCAACGGAACCAGCGCGCTGCGCAGCGCATGACGGATCAGCACCGTCGACTCGGCGAGGCCCTTGGCGCGGGCCGTCGCGATGTACGGTTCGCGAAGCACTTCACGAAGTGCGCCGCGCCCCATGCGCGTGAGGATGCCCGCGAGGCCGGCGCCCAGCGTGAGCGCCGGGAGCACCAGCGCGGCAGGTCCCACGGCGTCGGGACCGGGGAACGGGAGCCAGCCGAGGCGCACGCAGAACAGCAGCACGAGCAGCGGCCCCACCCACAGCGACGGCAACGCCATGCCGAGCAGCGAGCCCACGCCCACGGCGGCGTCGGTGCGCGTCCCGGGTCGCGTGGCGGCGAGCAGCGCGAGGGGGATGGCGAGGGTCCAGGCGACGGCGACGGCGGCGAGCGCGAGGGCGAGCGTCGAGGGCCACACCTCGGCGACGGCGCCGAAGGCCGTGCGGTCGGGGTGCGTGAAGGAGCGTCCGAGGCCGCGCAGCACGAGGTCGCCGACGAAGCGCGCGTACTGCGCCGGGAGCGGGTCGTCGAGATGCAGCCGCGCGCGAAACGCAGCACGGTCGACGGCGCTCGCGGTCTCGTCGAGGAGCACGTCCGACGGGTCGCCGGGCAGCGCGTGCAGCGCCACAAAGCAGAGCGAGGCCACGAGGAACACCGTCAGCACCCCGGCCCCGGCGCGCCGGAGCAGGAACGCCAGCGTGCTCACGGAGCGACGGGCGCGCAGTACCCCGGCGACAGCGCCACGGTGTCGACGAGCACGTTGCACGTCTGGCCCGGCGGGAGCAGGCCCGTGTCGTTGGCGCTGTTCACGCAGGTGCGGTTGTCGGGGTGCGCGCAGTGGTAGTCGGGCGTGCGGCAGTCCGAGTCGGTGGTGCAGCCCGACATGCAGTAGCGCCGCTCGAGGCGCGGGGCGTGGGCCTCGAAGCCGATGCAGAGGGCGTTGTCGGGGCAGCCGTTGGGGTCGCAGTTGATCTGCGTGCAGTACCCGCTGGCCTCGGAGATGTCGCACTGCCGGTCGCCGGTGGTGCTGCAGTCCGTGGAGATGGAGCAGCTGTCGCCGATCTTCTTCTTGCACGCCCCGGCCGAAACGCCCGCGAGCGCGAGAAGGACCATGAACGGCGCGGCGCGGCGGTGCATCGGGGCGCGGACCCTACCGAAGGGGCTCCGCGGGCGCAACCGAGGCGATGATGGTGCGCCCCGTGTCAGGGCACGTAGCCCGGTACCTCGTGCGAGGCCCGCAGGCGCTGCCATGCGGTCGGGTAGCGGCGGGTGAACCAGGCGTGCAGCTCGAGGATTCCTCGCCGCTCTTCGTCCGACATCGGCGCGCGGACGTAGGCCTCGAATTCCTCGACGCTGAGCCGCCGCTCGGACAGCTCGCGAACGGCGCGAAGGACATCGGCGTCCGGCTTCATCGAACCCCCGACGCGCGAAGCACCTCGAGCAGGCGCAGATCCTCGGCGTCCTTCGGGCGGCCGGCGAAGCGCTTGGTCAGCACACGCATCGAGGTGGCTCGCGATCGCCTTCGCCGCGGGCTGAAGCCCTTCCACTTCTACACATCGCGAGACCGCGACCACAGCTTCAGTTCTGCATGATATTCAGCCATTTTGACCCGCCGCGCTCACGCCCGGCAGCAAAGCGTCCGGGCTCTGCGCTTCGGGAACGTACCGGCCGCGGACGGCCGGGCCTGGGGCCTCGCGCGCGTTCCCGCGGCCGGCGTTTCGCCCGCGGTTTACGGGGTTCCGTCCCGTTGCTCTTCGGAGGCCCGGCCGCCGCGGC